>JACADW010000136.1 GCA_013388445.1 Acidobacteriota bacterium
GCATAAAGGATCAGGATGCTGTCCACAGGCAGCCGGTAGCGGATCAGCGTCCAGGTCAGCAGATGGATCAGCGTGTATGTAGAAATGAAGAGAAAAAGGAGCAGGTGGCCTTCACCGGGAGATCCGCGCAGATCAGGAATTGAGTTCGCCCGCCTCAAAAGCAGTGAAAGCGACACAAGTGCGAGACCCAGGATCATGAAGGGGAAGAAAAGTCCGAACGACAGGGTCCGCACCACGTTACTCGCAAGGCTCGACTCGGGGGAGGGCCAGAACTTGAAATATTCCTTCATGCGGCTCAGCGAGAGCAGCAGGTAACGCCAGGGGTCGTCGCGGACGAATGCGATCCCCTGACGAAGCAACTCGCGGTCCATGGAAGCCTCGTCCAGGGCCTTAAGCCCTGGGGGGATGAGGCTTCCGTATGAAGGTGCCTGATCGGGCAGTATCGGGATGAAGGTCGTCCCGTGCACCGGGTGATTTCCCCAGAAAAAGGCAAATCCCGCGTTCGTATTCAACAGCACAAATCGTCCGAAGGCGAGATAGTTCCGGATGGTCCAGGGCAGGATCGTCAGCATGATGACGAGGCACGCAGTCAGGAGGCCGGAAACCATGATGCGACGGTCGTGCCGCCGGGGATCGCCACGGAGCACACAGACCAGCCAGCCAAGGAGAAAGGGCGCGAATAACAGGAAGACTTGCCGCAGCAGGATGGCCGCTCCGACCGCGAGGCCCAGCAGAATCCAGGCAGCACGCTGCCTGCGGTCCACTCCGAGGTCCGGAGAGGCCAGGCGCGTAGCGATGTCCACGCTCCAGAGTATCGCGAGGACGTAGAACGATTCTGTCATCAGGGCCCCGGCGTAGTAGACAAAGTAGCCATAGACGGCGGTGATCAGAGCGGCAATCAAGCCCGCCCTCCCCCCCATGAGGCGCTTTCCGATGCGCCATGAGAGCCAGGGGTGCAGCAGCCCCACGGCAATCGCCTGTACCAGCCGGGCAGCCAGCGGACTACTGCCGAAAAGCCAATAAACCTGTGCAAGGTAGAGAGTGTACAGATAGCTCCAGTGTGCGGTAGGTTTGCCCTCTTTTGTGGCGGGCCACCAGTCCCTCTCGAACGAAAAACCATGGCCATCCACAACCCGGCATGCCAGCGTGTGATAGGAGATCTGGTCATGAGTTCCAGGCAGTGCCTCGACCACATTACCCTGATAGAAGGCGGAAAACAGGCGCAGGACCGCGCTAAGGAGCAGAATGCCGACGAGTGACTTTTCCGCTTTGGTCCACAAAAACGGCAGCAGCTTGATCGATCCCTGGCTCACTCGGCCCCGCGCGTCATCCGTAGGGGGTGATTACCTGCGGCTTGCACTCCTTCCCGCCCGCGTCAAAGTCTAATTGTCGATCGCCTGCATCGACAAAACCACGGCAGGGATCAGCCGCACCCGAAGCCGACGATTGGGCCTCGAGCCATGAACCGCATTGCTTCACGCGCGCAGGCCGGTTCATCGAACGCTGATTGACTTGCGATCGCCGGACTGGCGGTCCGGCGCACGAACCAGACGGGGAGAATCTCATGTGACCACCGGCCCATTCGTCAGTCGGGGCCGATTCCGCCGGACCGCCGGTCCGGCCTTGATCAGGCCGAGGGAGTCTGATAAATCCGATCCCAGGCCTGATAGAGCTTGCGCCAATCGTAATGCGACTGCAGGGTCCGACGACCCTCGAGTGTGAGGCGAGACGCAAGCAGCGGGTCCCGGGCCACCTCAAGGACCGCCGCGGCGAAATCGGCAGGCCGGTCGGCCAGGCGGATGTTCTCTCGGTCTATGGCCTGTATGCCCTCTGCACCGATCGTTGTGCTGACCACCGGCAGGCCCCAGGACCACGCGTCGAGGATCTTGACCCGCATTCCACCAGCCGCGAGCAGAGGGACAATGATGACGGCCGTCTCCGAAAGGAAAGGCGCCGGGTCATCGACGTAGCCGGTGGCCTCGATTGAGGAATCGGAAACAGAGGCAAGCTCCCGAGATGAATCCCTTCCGATGACAGTCAAGATCAGGTTCGGAGCCAGTATCTTGACCTGCGGCCAGACCTCCCTTATGAACCACCGAATGCCTTGCGAGTTTGGGGGCCAATGAAGTCCGCCCAGGAAGGTGATCCGGTTCTTTGCCGCTCGATGATCCAGCTGCAGGCATACAGCGGGATCGACCGCTATCGGGATTACCGTTTCGGCTGCAATCCCGGCCGGCGCCTGCGATTGCCGGGCAAGAAATGCCTGCCGATCCTGTTCGGTGACCCAGACAATCCGGTCGAACCGCCGGCATGTTTCTTCCTCGTGCCGGGCCATGATGCGGGCTTCCCGACGGAGTATGGCGCGTTTCAACGGATTGCTTTCCTGACCGGCGAGCCTCTTGACCACATTAAAGACAGCGTTATGTTGGTCGAGAACGACAAGAGGCCCGTTTCCCGCCGGAGCGCAATTGCGCGCAAGCAACGCGTACGGTGCCATCCAGAGCTGGTCGGAATGCACTGCATCGAAGGAAGGCTCCCTGCGCAACACGTCTTTGATGAGACGCGCCATGGACGGGATCCAATCCCTGGTCACGAGGAATGGCTTTCCCGTGATGAACGATCTCATGAGGGCTACACCATCCAGGAACCGGGAGCGGGGCATGGGCAGGGTGTGAATGCGCCGACAGTAACGACTCAGATGATGCACGTCTTCCAGGCGATCTGCGGCACGAGTGAAGGATATCAGCGTCACCTCGTGATTGGACTCGGCCAGATGGCGAAGAACCAGATAAGCCCGGGTCTTGGGTCCGGCATCCATTGGATACGGCAGGACCTGCGTCAGGAACAGGATATTCATTGCCTAGCCCATCGAAGTGAACTCTATCAGATAATCCGCTAAGGGGGTAGCCTTTCGCTTCGCCGGCGGCTGTCGGGCCCTGCGTTTTGCACTGATTCATATGCAGGCCGAGTGCAGGCAGGGAATCTCTCCGCGCCCGACTTCCACCTGATCCACCGCTAGAGGCCACGCAACTCCCTTACCAGCCGCCGGTAGAGCCGGGCCAGTTCAAGAGCCCGGTCGCGCCGATTTCCCCTAAACAGGAGCGCCAGCGGACTCATGATCTGCCTTGCCATCGAAGCGGCGAAGAGCACGAGCTTGTAGGTTCTGGCTGCTCCTCTTCCATGGTGTGTCCGGAAGTAGGCGATCTTCTCCCGGTACAACCGCAAAAACATTTCCGCCTTGACCTGCTTTGTGCTTTGCCCACCGTAGTGCCTCACTCTGGCCAGCGGAACCCAAAAGATACGCCAGCCCTTGGATCTCAGCTTTCGGCACAGGTCCTGATCTTCCGAATAAATGAAATGGCTCTCGTCGAGGAGGCCGCACTGGTCCAAGACTTCGCGGCGCACCATAATGCAGGCTCCCATGAGGACTTCGACCTCACGGGGGGTATCGGTCCGCCAAGCCGTCATGTGGTAAGAACCGACCGGCCACAGGCCGTCCAGATGAAAGAGCCGCCATGCCTCTCGGAACAGCGTAGGTTCGGGATAGGCGGAGACCTGCAAAGAGCCGTCACCATTCAGCAGCATCGCCCCAGCCGCACCGGCCCCGGGATGCGTGTCCATGAACCGCATCATCTCGCTCAGAGCTCCGGGCAATAACTCCGTATCCGGATTCAGAAGTAATACATACAGCCCACTGCTGTGGCGGATCGCTTGATTTGTTCCCCGCGCAAATCCCAGGTTTTCGGGATTCTGAATGGCGCGCACCGAAGGAAACGCAGCTGCTACCGGCGCCAAGCTTCCGTCGGACGACGCATTATCGACCACAATTATCTCGATGTCCGTCATACCGGACCTGACCTGATCCGCGACCACCGAATGAACGCACCTATGCAGCAGCTCTCCGACGTTCCAATTTACTATGACAACTGAGAGTTTCACGCCCGCCGCCTGAGCCGCTGTTCCAGCGCGATCAGTCCGCCCATAAAAACCCAGGGCAGGATACTGGTCCGAAATCCCGGAAATCCTGTGTTGTAGATAAACGGAATGACCCAATCCCCCAAAGCAGCTGCTACCAGCGTGGCAAACAACCCCGCAAGCACTGAATAGACATATGCCCTTTCGAATCCTTCCTTGGCCTGTGATCGATGCTTCCAGGCCGTCCGGAGGACCGCGCACGCAAACCACAGGAAGAGGGCAAGCCCTACGAGACCCGTCTGACCGATGAGATCAAGGTAATTGTTATGAGAGTTGAACTTGATGTACCACCCGAGAATCGGGTAAAGCAGAGTGTAGTGGTAGTAGTTCGCCGGTCCCAATCCCAGCACGGGATTTGCCGCCAGCAGTGGAAACAGGCTTTTCATGGCTGCGACACGCGTCTCATAGCTATAGAGGTTATCACCTGCAGTAGCCAAGTCCGTGAAGTAGCCGGCACTAAGCAGGGAAAGAAATACGATGGCCGGCGCCGCAGCCAGGATCGGGATCGGGAACCGCAGCAGGAGTATCACCAAGACCGAGAGTACGGGGGGGAACCACCCCGAGACCCAGGTTCTTAGCTGCGTGAGCCCTATGAAGATCGCAGTCAGCGCTACAGCGGCCATTGTGAGCCTGGGTATAAGCCTGAGTTCCCGATTCATTATCGCCTGGCCGGCGCTGAGGGCGACCAGCCAGGTCCAGAACATGCTACCCCGGGTTACGGCGTCGGGCAGAAAGGCGCCCAGACTGGACAGCAAGCCCGGCAAGAGGCGAAAAGCCAGGTGGATCGATCCGGCCCCGATGAAGAAGTACGCGATCCCCTTCAACCACCGTGTATCCTGCAGGTAATGGGCGGCTACCAGGAAGAGACCGCCTGAAAAAAGAAAGATGGCAAGCTGGCCGAGCTGCGCGGAAAGGGATGCCGGCGGCACGGGGAACCACGGGTATTGTCCCACGAGAAACGCCAGCAACGCGGTAACCATAAAAAGGTTGAGCGGGACGATCGTGCGGGAAAAAACCTGACCGTGCCGCTCACGCTCGAACACATGATGAACAAGCCAGACTGCGATGAGAACCGCCGACATGAGAACTGCCCCGTGCAAACCCGTATGCGTCCCGGTCGCAATCTCTTGTCTTACGAGGATTCCGCCGACAAGCAGCAGCGCGAGACCCGCTTGGGGACATTGAAACAGGAAAGTCAGCGAAGCAGACCCGAAGACCATTGCCAGCTGCAGAATGACGATCCGGTCAAGCGTATACGATCCCATGGCCAGGACCGAACCCACCGCAAGAACAGCCAATCCCAAGCCCAGAAGAAGCCCCCCTCGGACAGACCACCGAACGGAGACCAGGACGGACGAACCAGGAAGCGAAAGCCTCAAACTCATAGGTTTGTCATTTTACGAGTGCATAAGCAGGCCATCGACCGACAACTGGCTGCAATTCCAGCGCCCCACGAACACCGAAACTGCGGATCGGCGATGGAGCACACTGCCTGCCATCGGAACGAGCTTTATCGGCCGAAGGCCCAGCCGAGATGCTCCATCCCCACGCGGACGGCACGCTGGAAAGTTCGTGTGTCACCGAAGAGCATCTTGATGTAAGTGAAGACAGGTCCGGGACGGAAGGCCCACTCGCGGAACGCCCGCCGCTGCCAATAGAGCAGATCCTCGGCCGAGAGGTTGCCGTATTCGAGGACGGTGTCCTTATCCATGTCGACCTGTTCCCACCGCGTTCCCTTGCGGAACCATCCGTTTTCCACGACCTGGAAAAAGAATGGCGTCCCGGGATATGGAGCAGCCACATGGAAAAGAGCGATGTCCAAGGGCAGAGACTTCGACAAGTCGATCGTCTCCCGGATTGTCTCCACCGTCTCTCCCGGCAACCCGATGATGAAATACCCCCAGTTCCGGATGCCTGCCTCCTTCGCCCATAGAAGCGCCTGCCGCGCCTTTCCGGGCGATGCGCCTTTGCGCGCCCGCTTGAGGATCATCTCGTTGCCGCTTTCGATCCCCCATGATATCATCCAGCACCCCGCACGCCCCATCATCCTCAGCATCTCCTCGTCGACATAGTCGACCCGGCTGTTGCAGGTCCACTTGATGCGCAGTCCTTCTTTGATGATGAGCTCGCACAGTTCCATGACCTGCGCACGGTTGACGGTGAAGAGGTCGGCGTACATATGGATGTTGTGGATGCCAAGACCGTACAGGAGCTTCAGCTCCTCCATGATCTTCCGCGGAGAGAGCAGGCGGACTGAATTCTGATACGAGACGTGCTTGATGCAGTAAGAGCATCCGGCCGGGCAGCCTCTGCTTGTGACTATGAAAGTGAAGGGGCCTTTCATCAGGGGCATCCTATAGCGTTTCAAGGGCAGGAGATGATGCAGGGGCATCGGCAAATCGTCGAGGCTGGGGATGAAGGGCCGGCTCGCATTGATCCGGATTTCACCAGCCTTGCGCCAGACCAGCCCCTTGATCTGTGACAAGTCAGGCGGCGCGTCTCCCCCATCGACCATGCGTCGAGGCTCCCATGAGGGATCTGTCTTATGCAGCAGGGCCCGGATCCACTCGGGCTGTGTGACTTCACGATCCTCGAGATAGTCCACCAGTTCCCTGATGGTGAGCTCGGGCTCGCCCCGGAGCACATAATCGAGTGCCGGGTAGTCGCGCATCGTCTCAAGGGGCATGGGTGTCACGTGAGTGCCGAAGGCCATGGTCCGTGCGCCGATGCTCCTGGCCAGCATGACACCATACATGTCATTTGTGAGCGTCGGCGCGGTAACCTGCGTCAGGTAGTACTTCGGCGACCTCGCGCGCAGCACGTTTTCAAACTCGTTCCAGCTCATTCGCTCGGCGATGGCATCCACGATGGCTACCGAATAGTCGGGGTGGAGCATTGCCGCGATCTGTGCAAGCGAGCACTGCGGCCAGATCATTTCCTCGCGGCTTCGCCGGCCGACGCGGTGCTGAGTTCTGATCCATATGCCCCCGTCAGGCGACGGGGGATTGACCAGCAGAACATCCACGGCCGTTTCAGGCCGCAGCCTCGCCAGGCCGCGCACGGCCACCCCTGCGTCCGGGAAATCCACTGTCCGAACCGGCCGGATGGTTCGCGTGCCCAGATTGTGCCGGATCTCCGGCGGTATCTCCTGAACCTTCTGATCGCGCACCTGGTCGTTCACAGAAACTCCTCTCCCGTGGCTAGGCTCTTACGACTTATCGCCGGAGCCTACTGCTCTACCGTCTTAACAGAACTGCTCGTCGGCTCACCCTCTCGCCGATTGGTGTCGTCCCGCATTTCCCGCTGGATCAGTGTGTCGCGCTCGGCGAGCGCCTCCAACACCCTTGCTAGTATCCATGATATCAGGAATTGAAGCCCTACCAAGAGGAAAAGCGCGCTCCCCAGCAGCCATAGCCAGAGGCGGGACATCTCCCAGCCGGCCGAGCCGAGCACCATGGCCGTTGCGGTCAATGCCGCCCCCATGGCGATTGCCAGGAGTCCGGCCCAGCCAAAATAAGATTCCAGGGATCGCTCGAAAAGGCGTCCCCCGAGCAGTCCCTGTCGCACCGGCCGGTGATGGAATAAAGCCACCAGGAAGTTGAAGGTCACTCCCAGAGAATAAATACTCACGCCGGCCACGCCCAAGACCAGGGCCAGAAATACGGCCAGGACTCCCCAATATCCGAGGGTCGTGATTCCCCGCATCCGGGCCAGAACGAGCCACATGCCGGCTGCCAGGGACATTGCAAACAGTAAGAGGCCCACCAGACCCAGGACCTTCACCGGGTTGTATTCGAGAGAAGTCCAGAGAATTGTCTTCAGGAAGCGGGTTCCATCCCGGACCACGCTCAGCTTCGAGCGGCCCCGCCGTTCGCTGTAGGGGATCGGCAATTCAACGACCGCCAGCCCCTCGTGCATGCTGCGCGTGCTCATGACCGGTGTGAAATTGAGTCCGTCGGGGAGTGGGTACAGCCTGGACAGCGCCGACCTCCGGAGCACTCTCATACCGCTTGCGGGATCGGCACAACGCCGGTGGCCGATCACCGTCACGAGGCTGGACCAGATCAGATTGCCGAGACGGCGGACCGGAGGCATTCTGCTGTCGGCGCCCGAACGCCTGGAGCCGACTGCCACATCAGCCCCGTGCCGCAGGATAGCCACGCAGAGATCGGACAGCCGTTCCGGAGGATACGTGCCGTCGGCATCGAGGAAGGCCAACAACTCCCCTCGGGCTTGACGCAAACCCGTCTTTATGGCCGCGCCATAGCCTCGGTTTCCATCATGGCGAATGAGTCGTACTCCCGGCATCCGGCTCACGATGTCGGCCGTTCTGTCGCGTGACCCGTCATCCACGACAATCACCTCGACGCCGCGGAGTCCGACCTCCTTCAAGGGATCTTCCGTCGCTTTCACGCGCCTCACGATTTCGGCGATGCCGGCCTCTTCGTTCAACGCAGGGATGACCACGGAGAGCAATGGCGGCGCAGGTTGGGAACCGCCGGATTGAGAGTTCTCGACCCCGTCATGAACCTGTTTGCCGGTGCTGGGCTGCATGGTGGTGTTCCCTTTCCTCAGAAATAGACCTGCGCGTCCCTCGAAGGCCTTGGATCCTTGCCGATCTCACGCACCACCCTGGCGGGTATGCCGGCCACGACCGTGTGGGGCGGAATGTCTCTAGACACAACAGCACCGGCCGCCACGACGGCGCCTTTGCCTATCCGGACGCCGTCGGTCACGATCGCTCCGGCACCGATCCAGACGTCATCCTCGATGCAGATGCCTCTGGCCGTGATCCCCTGGTCCACGAAAGGGCGATCCGCGTCATCGAACAGGTGATTCACCGCCAGGAGCTGCACCATGGGCGAGGTGTAGACCCGATTGCCGATGGTTATCCCACCTTGCCCGCGCAGCACGTTATACTCGCCGATGAGGCTGTCCTGGCCTATCCATATGCCGGAGTGAGGGATGTTCCGGAAATTGTAGACGTGAAGCACCGATCCGTACATGACGAGGGTTCTCGGGCCGATCACGATACCCTTTGGGCACGCATGGAGATAGACCCGCTCATCCAGGTAAGAGCCTTTACCCAGCCTTATGTTTCGGGTGTGGCGGAGGCGAACGCCTTTTTCGACTGCTGCGAGCCCATCCATCTTCAGGATCAGCCGGTACAACAGCGCACGCAACGCGATACCCGCGATTGTCGGCACCCAGCCGGCCAGGCCCGTCACGGACTGTTCAAGAAGGTATCGTGCAGGTCCGCCGGATTGTCTGCTTATATAGAGCCTGAGGCCCGCCGACAGGGTGCCTCGGGCCTCAGAGTTTGGCACTGCATTCATGGTTTCGGATGTGATTCTGCCCGGCAAATCGGAGTGGCCGCTATCGAAAGACGCTCCTGCACAAGCGCCGGGCCGGAGGCGCAGCTGACTCGGCAGCGGGCCTCGGGAGTCGTGCGACAGACGGCTCGTCCGCCGAGAAGCGTTGCTGCCGGACCAGCGGCGCCCGCTCTGTGGGATGGCTTAAGGCACCTGCGGCCTACGATTCATTATGATGGCCCCGGTCATCCGCCGGGCGGCCGCAGCTTGCTCTGCCCGGGCATACTGTCATGCGTCGGTGGTTGCGCGCCGCGCCCATGACGGACAGCTGCGGAAGGAGATCTCGGAGATGGTGCAACCCATTCTCGATACTATGGTCGCGCCTTGGACCCGTGACCTGCCACGACCGGGCTCAGCAACCCCTGGCACCTACAGACCCCTGTCCTATGCCGGCTGCTGCTTGTCCGTCGGTTCGCTGTAGTAGTACTTCCTGTAGAAGGAGTATTCAGGGTTCTTCAGGTCCACATAGTTGAGCGCCGCCCCCAGGATCGAAGCTCGTGAGCGGACGAGACTGAGGTTGGCCCGCGCCACGACTTCCTTCGGCGTCACGCCTGCTCTGACGATGAGTATGACGCCGTCCACCTTCGAAGCGAGGATGCTGGCATCCGCCACGCTGAGAACCGGCGCACCGTCGATCAGGACAAACTGGAACTCCTGCTTCAGCGCGGCGAGGCATTCGGAAAGGCGCGGCGCTGAAAGCAGAGCCACAGGGTTGGGGGGGGTCGGGCCTGCAGAGAGCACGAAGAGGTTCGGCACATGCGTATCCCGGACGTTGATCTCCCCGCCGGCCAGATGGGTGCTGAGCCCACAGCCATTTGCGACACCAAACCATCTGGAGAGCGACGGATTCCGAAAGTCAGAATCAATCAGCAACGTCCGGAAACCGCCCTCGGCAAGCGTCCTCCCAAGGCTCACGCAGGTAAGGGTCTTACCTTCCCGGGGTGTGGATGATGTAATCAGCACGCACCTGGGGGGCTTAGCGGGTCTCGAGAGCAGCAGCGATGCCACTATGGATCTGTAGGATTCCCGGGCGCGCACATCCATTGTCTTGAGGGCAAGCACGGGAAGCGGGCGGGCACCTGAGCTCCCGGCATCGTCGTAGATACTTGCCAACTTCTTGCGGTTCCCGGTCTGGATGGCCGCTTTTCTGGGATCCCGCAGTTTCATCGCCGGGATCCAGCCGAGCATGGGAAGTCCCAGCACTTCAAGATCTATGGCGTTTTTCAGAGACCGGTCCAGATATTCAAGGAGCAAGGCCAGGCCCATTCCTGCAGATAACCCAAGGAGCAGGAGCAGGGAGATGTTCCAGAGCTTCTTGGGCTGGTACGGGACCCTTCCCGGCTGCGCACGGTCCACGATGCGGATGTTCTCGAACTCGAGACCCGGACTGACGCCTGTCTCGTTCAGGCGCTGGAGCAGGCCCTGGTAGAGCTGCTGACTTGCATCCAACTCCCTTTTCAGATTGTTGAACTGCACGCCTGCCTCACTCAGCCGGTCCACCAGCAACTGCTGCTCCTTGAGCGTCTGATTCAACATCTCGTACTCATGCTGAATGGAGCTCAGGCGGATCTGCGCATCTCTTTTCGCACGCGCGATCGCCGCGCGCTTTTCCTGCAGCAACTGCTCCCGCGCAACGGCGAGGTCTTTTCTCTTCTGTATTACCTGCGGCCAGTTCTCGCCGAACTGCGTGAGCAATCGGGACAGGTCCTGCTCGTTCTGGATCACGGTCGTTTCCAAGGATGTGATCGCCGGACTTCGAAGGCTCTCGGGGAATTCCTCGGGTGTGATTCCCTGGATCTGCTGCAATTCTGCCTGCCGGGCGATGTAGCTGGCCTGCGCTCGCGCGAGGTCAGCGCTCAAGAGGCCAAAACGCTGGCGTATGACGTTCACTTGGTTGCTGTCCGTGTCCAGGATCTTGTTCCGGCGTGCGTATTCGATCAGATCCGCTTCGGCCTGCTCGACTTTCTTCCTGAGCGCTGCGAGCTGCGTCTCAAGGAATTCGTTGGCCTTGCGCGTAGTATCGATCTTCCTCTCAAAATGCAGCCGCATGAATTCCTCGGCGATGATATTCGCAGCCAAGGCGGAAAACTCAGGCTCGAAGGAAATGTAGCTTATCTTCACAATCTGGCTGCCATCGATGCGCCGAATCTGCATCCCCGCGCCGAAATCGCCACGGATCATCAGCTGATCCCTGGGCGGATTCCTGGCTTTGTATTCCTTAGCAGCACGCTCGTAGGAACTCATCATCAGCGTGGGGCTCCTGAGCAGTTCATCCTGGGTTTTCATGTAGAGTTCGTAATCGCGGGAGGGCTGAAAAACGGAGTCTGAAACCGAATTATAGGGCAGAACTTTTACCGCTTCCGGCTCGATCTGAACGACGGCCGTTGAAACGTACGTCGGCGTCACCAGGAATGTGTATATCGTCCCGGGTATCATAACCACGAGCGTTGCTATCAGGATCAGCAACTTCCGGCTGGCGAGTGCCATAAATATCCGGCGCACATCGAACTGGCCGGAGAAATCGCGGGCTCTCGCTGCCGCGTAGCTCTGCACCTCCGACGCCGGCGCCAAAGAAGTGTGGGTGGTGGGGATCAAGCTTTCCATATACGAATCCTTGGTCGAGTGCCGCGGAGCGCGCCACCCGGATAATCATCTGCCTTCGTGAGATAAAACGCAATATTGCCGCCGGCAAGTGCGGGCACGGATCTCCGGCTCGCCGGAGGAGAAGCACTATAACATCCCACGGGCATTTGGGAATCCCGACTTGCCGAGCCGGAATTCAACGGCTCAGTCTCTCTGTTCATCGGCACGTGACGTGAAAACGCCCAGATCCACGGTGTAAGCAATGAGTGGACATGCTTCCGAATAGACTCCGTCCCTCTCACTCACAGTCCTCGCTGGCTCCGCTGACCTCACTCAGGAGATTGGATCCGGAGCGGCCAGGAAAGAGCTGCATCGAACCATGAGAGTCAATGACCCGTTTTCGAGGAGGGGATGCCGCCTATTATCCCTCAGTCGGCCGCCGCTAGCAAGCCCTGCGGGAAAAAACTGCGAGAATGGCATCTCATGATCCTCAAGCGAGCGGGTTTGACCGGACCAGGCATCAATCCGCATCACGGCACCCGGCACGCTGCGGTCAATATCAAGACCCGAACTTGTGCTTGGTACGACGACTACCCACTCGGCCGGCTCGATCCTCCCGGGACGCCAGTTCGTCTGTCTGAGGACCTCTGCCACCCGGCGCCCCCGGTCCAGTCGAAGCGGGCAAGATGCTCGCGCGAAACGATCTCCACGAGCCCAGTAAACCTATCGGAACAACAGTGCGCTGGCGTGAGATTCATGATCCGCGAAATCTTGCCAGCTCCACAGGGTCGAATCAAGCCCCAGAGTCGCCCGTCTCCGTTAAGAGTCTCAAGCAACGCTGATCGCGCGGGCAGCTTGGTTTTCGCATGCGGCCGAACGGGTATTCCATCAGCGGCATTCACCACCGATCGCACATGGGCGTTACCCGGCTCGACAGGCCAGATCCCTATTATCACTGGACCGGAGAACGCTCCGGCGGGGGGTCGAATGCGCGGCCGGCGTGTGGACCTGCGGATCCAGGCTCGGACTTGTAGTAAAACCAACCTCGATGCTTTCTCGCAGGTCTTTTCCACGATTCCCGTCCTCATCGACGAGGCATCGACGACCTTGTACTTCCCGCAGGTGGCGGACGGCGGCACCTACCGGACCAACTTCATCCTCCTCAACCCGGGGACAAGCCCGGCAACAGCAAGGTTGGAGTTCTACGATGACGACGGCAACCCGCTCGGACTCCCGATCGGGGGCCTGGTCCGGACAAGCCATGAGGTGCAGCTGAGCTCACGCGGAGCAGCGCGTTTCCTGACCGACGGGACATCGACGTCGGTGAAAGTCGGATGGGTCAAGGTCACCTGCCCTACGGCCATCGGCGGGTCGTCCATTTTTCAGACCCTGAACGGAAACGTGATCACTTCCGAGGCGGGCGTCGCATCCTCACCTTACTTGTCCCGATTCACAGTCTACGTCGAGACGGCCGGGTCCGCCTGGTCCGGACTGGCGATCTGCAACCCGGGCAGTTCGGCTGTGGACGTCACGCTCAAGCTCCGTGACTCGTCCGGCGCCCAGAGAGACACATTCATCCTCAGGCTTCCGGCCCGTGGGCACGTCGCGCGCTTTTTCACGCAGTGGTTCGGCGACTACCCGAACTTCGAGGGAACGCTCGAGGTCGTCTCCTCCACGCCGGTGAGCGGCGTGGCGTTGCGCTACGACAACCCCGGCCTGACCGTCTTCGCCACCCTTCCCGTGGTTGCCATTCAATAATCCTGGAATACAGGACGGTTTCGCTGTAACATCTGCGGTTATCGTCAGCCAAGTTGACCGGCGACAGAAACCACGCGATATGTGACAGATTGCACATATCGGATGTGTGTCTCTATAGGATTATTTGGGCGTCCGCGTGGAGTGTCCGCATGGCTCATACTTTCGGAATTATGCGAGATTCGTCGAAGGCAATCCTCTGGTGCGTCGTCCTTTGCGCCCTTGGCAGTCCGCCTGCCTGGGCGGATGACGTCGGGCTGGCCTGGGATCCTAACACAGAAACCGACCTCGCCGGGTACAAGGTCTACTACGGCACCGCGTCCCGCACGTACGGGCCGCCTGTCACCATCGGACTTCAAACCACATATACAGTCACGAACCTGCCGCCCGGCACCTACTATTTCGCGGTGACGGCTTACAACACCGCCGGCCTGGAAAGCGGATTCTCGAACGAGGTATCCGCCAACATCCCGGGCACGCCCTCGGGTTGCGATTGTAACGGCGACGGCCAGACCAACGTCAGCGACATCCAGACACTGGTCAACGTCGTCCTCGGGGCGATCCCGGGCGGATCGGCCTACGATGTCAACCGGGATGGGGTGGTCGATATTGTCGACGTGCAGATACTCGTAAACGTCATCCTTGGTCTCAGGAGCTGCCCATGAAGCCCAACACACTCCACCGCACTCATCTGATATTGCACAGCTGCCTGATTCTGGCCGCTCTGTTACTCCTTCCGTGTGCCGCGCAGGCGCAGACTCCGTCGCTCTCAGTAGGAACGGCCGCGGGTCTCCCGGGCACAAACGTCGACATCTCCGTGTCGTTTACTCCAGGGGCAACCGCCGTCAGTTCCCTTCAGTTCGAGCTGACTTTTCCCTCCTCACTGGGCTATGTGTCGACTGCCACCGGCGCTGCCGCAACCGCGGCGGGCAAGTCTGCCACGGGGAATGCTATAGCCGGCGGCGTGCGGGTTCTCGTATTCGGACTCAATCAGAATGCGATCGGGAGCGGCGCCGTTGCGATCATTACGCTGAGTATCGCCGGCGGTACCCCTGCGGGAAACATCGCAATCGGCATCATGTTCATCAACGCGTCGGATCCGAATGGGAGCCCGGTAACCGTCACCGGCACGGGCGGGACGGTGACAGTGAACGCCCCCGCCGACACCACACCGCCGACGATCAGCAACGTTTCGGCCGGCAGCATAACGCAGACCTCTGCCGCCATCACCTGGACCACAAACGAGGCCGCAGACAGTCAGGTTGAATACGGCACGACCACATCCTACGGAAGCAGCACGACGCTCGATTCCACGAGAGTCACCGCCCACTCGCAGGCGCTGAGCGGACTGACGGCCGGCACTCTGTACCACTACCGCGTGAGATCGAGCGATGCGGCCGGCAACCTCGCCGTTTCCACCGACTACACCTTCACGACGGCCTCAGGGTCGGACACCACCCCTCCCGTGATATCCGCGGTATCGGCGTCCGGCATCACCCCTTCGTCGGCCGCCATCCGGTGGATCACCAACGAACCGGCGGACACGCAGGTCGAGTACGGCACAACTGCTGCATACGGATGGTCCACCAGCCTCAACGGCGCTGCGACCACGACTCACAACCAGACACTCAGCGGCCTCTCTGCAAGCACGACCTACCACTACCGTGTGAGATCCCGGGACACGGCCGGCAATCTCGCCGTGTCCACCGACTATACCTTCAGGACGGCTGACCCCGACAGCGAGTCGCCGGGGATCACGGATGTCAGGGCCGAGCCCGGGGACCTGTCGGCGATCATCACATGGACGACCGACGAACCTTCCACATCTCAGGTGGAATTCGGCACCACAAATGCATACGGCGAGCAATCCGCCGTGTCGAACAGGATGGTCACATCGCACTGGGTGCGCCTGACCGGGCTCACGGAGTTGACGGAATATCATTTCAGAGTGCTGTCCAACGACCCGTCAGGCAACCTCGCGGTTTCAATGGATCACACCTTCAGGACGACCAAGAACGAGCAGCGGCAGCCTGTGAGCCTCCATCTTCCCACTCTCTCGGGCGGCCAGGGTTCTCAGAGCGCGTTGGGCTCCGGCGACAACGAATACACCGGAATAGCCCTCGCGAACCTGGATACGGTCGACGCAAACGTCATTTTCACGGCTTTCGATGCCGACGGAAATCCGCTGGCCGGTGCCAATATCACGAATCCGAAGCAGCTGTCGCTGAAGCCCGGCGCACAGTTGCCGAAGCTGGATTACGAGATCTTCGGCGCAGGCAGCGACCGAATCGGGTGGATGAGGATCGAGAGCGGCGCCGACAAAGTTACGGGATTCTTCCTAACCTTCGACACCGATCTGATCGTTCTGGACGGTGCAACCGCATCGGCCGAACCTGTCTCTTCCTTTATCCTGCCGGAGATCGGTGAGGGAGGTTTCACCAGGATCTACCTCGCCAATCCGAACTCCGAACCTGCCTCCGTCACACTCAAGCTCATGAAGTCGGACGGCTCACCGCGCGCGTCCGCCAGCCGGGTAATCAACGCTTACGGCGTCCTGAACGCCGACATCTACACCGACATCTTCCAATCAACGCCGGATCCTACGGACTATATCCAGGGTACGTCAGACAGGCGCGTGGTGCCTTTCGAGATGCTAGGTGAGACGGGGAAACACATACGGGTCCTCAGCGGCCAGGACACAGGCAAGGGTTTCATGCGGATCTATTCTCCGCAGTATGCGGTCGGCGGCCCGTGGCGTTCGACCGTATCCGTGATAAACCTTGATCCCTGGGCGGCGAGCGTCACGATGAAGTTCATCCCCAAGGGCTCCACGCAGCCCACATCGACGGTGGTTCGCAACATCCCGGCCAACGGCAAGATCTACCTTTCGGACCAGTCGATCTTCGTGAGTCCCGGTTCAGTTCCTCCGGGTGCGGTCGCCGAGGGATACTTGGATATCTGCAGCAGCGGCGGCGCGCGACTGAGCGGAAGCGTCGCGTTCGGGGATTCTCAGGGCGAGAGCTTCTCGTCGGCGCTGCCTCTGGTCGGTGAACTGAGGACCAGCGTCGTGTTCAGCCATGTCGCGTCCAACGATACCTACTTCACAGGCCTCGCGCTTCTAAACCCGGGCCTGAGTGCGGCGATGGCGAGGATCGAACTTTATGACGCCGAGGGAAACCGTCAGGAGAGCGCAGATCAGATCGTCCCCGCGCAGACTCGGATATCGCGGCTGTTGACGGAATACTTCCCGAATCTCATTTACCAGAGCTGGACATCGGGATACATTCGGGTAAGCTCCACTGTGCCCACAGGCTGTTTTGCGCTTTTCGGCACCAATAACCTGTCGGTGCTGTCCGCGATTCCGGCTCAGCCCGCGCCGTAAACCCGGGTGGCCGCCTGATCACGACCCGGCATGTGCCGTGGGCCGGGCCGCCGGTCCGGCGTTGGAACCCGGCCATAGTCTCGCGAGAGGTAGCCTGCATTCGCCTGGCAAGCGCCCTCGGGTATGGTCTCGCCGGACGAGCCGTCTCCACTCCACTGGTGGTGCCTTTCGGATGTCTTGCGACGCGGGACAGGTGGAAAGCGCCGCCGGCGCACGAACCGGGAATGGTGGGCCGGACCACCGGTCCGGCAGCTGCGGTCGTCTTGACGGCTGAGCCGGCCGGGCCGCGAAATCCCCCGTCTTTTCTGATATTTTGCACCGCCCCGAAACGTCAGGATCGACAAGGCTTTCCCTTCATGATACCCTTCCGGCACGCCTATGCGAAAGCTTCCCGGCTCCGCTCTCATGCTCCTGTGCGGAGTTCTGCATGCGGAGGACGTGCAACTCGTATGGAATCCGAACACCGAGCCTGCCCTTGCAGGCTACAAGCTCTACCAGGGCACGGAGCCACGCAAATACACGACCAGCACCGACGTCGGCAAGACCACCACCTTCAAGGTCACGGGACTGCAGCGCGGCATTCACTACTTTGCCGTCACAGCCTATGACTTCAGCCGCGTGGAGAGCGACTACTCCAACGAGGTACGTGTCGCGATCGATCCGCCCGGCCAGCCATTCCCCGCGCCGGCGGTCCGCACCGTGGGGAATGCCGCCACGATAGCCTGGGAGACGGTCCGGCCCTCTGCCGTGCGCATCGACTACGGTCCGACGGTTGCCTACGGGAGTTCGGTCAGTTCCGGCTCCGTCTTCACCCTGAAGCACACGCTGGGATTGACCGGTCTTGCGCCTGCCACGACGTACCACTACCGGACCGTCTGCCGGGACGACGCCGGCAACGTCACCATCACCGGTGACATGGTCTTCACGACGCCGGCCGACGCCACAGCGCCGATTGCGGCCACCTTCTATTACCCGCGCACGGTCGGCCCGTCTGAAAACCGGATGTATACGGGTGTGGCTTTCGTCAATCTGGACTCCGGCCCGGCCCTCTTGACCTTCAGGCCTTGGGCAGGGGCCGGAACCCTGAGCCCGGGCATCCGGATCCTCAATGCTGGCGAACAGATCGCCGTCCTGGATGTCGAGATCCTCGGCGAGAGCACGGCGGTCCAGGAATCTGCAGGTTGGGTGGAGGTGAATAGCACCACTGCGAGGATGTTCGGCTTCTTCATGAGTTTTGACCACGCGCTCAGTTCGCTCGAGGGCTCGACGCTTCTCCGTAGTCCTGTCACAGGCCTGCTTTTCCCTTCGCTCGTCGCCGAGCGTATGCCGCAGCTCATGCTGGCGAATCCGCGTGAAACGCCGGCCGGCGTGACGCTCGAATTCCTGGGCACGAACGGAACGGTCCTGAGATCGGTGTCTCTCGGCATCGGTGCGGCAGCAGCCGTCAGTGTGCCATCTCCCGTTGTATTCTCCCATGTCCGCGCCACTTCGGACACGCCGGTCGTGGGTTTCCAGGTTCTCGAGAGGCCCGGCGATTGGAAAGCCTTCCTGCCGGCTCAGAGCTTCGGATCGGGCGCAACCGTGCTCTGGGGGCTTCAGTATGTTCATGGGGACTTCTGGCATTCCCACGTCACGCTCGTCAACACGGGTCCAACCGCTGACACTGTCTCTTTGCGATGGGTGGCGGATGACGGGACGCAAATCGGGCAGGCCCGGTCGCTCTCCATCCCGGCCAATGGCGGGGCCGTGGTCGCGGACCCCGGTGAATTCGGGGTGGGCGGAGACACAATCCGGCAAGGGTACATCGAGATCCGAAGTGCAGTCGCCCGCATTGCGGGAAGCGTGACCATCCACGATGAGGCCGCAGGACGATTCGCCACGGCCCTGCCGCTCATCTCCCAGCCGGCAAGCCTCCTTGTCGTACCGCACGTGGCAAGCGACGGGACTTACTTCACGGGTCTGGCCGTCGCGAACCCATCGGACGCCGACACCCGATTCACCGTCGAACTCCGAGGAGCCGACGGGAATCTCAGATCGAGCGTGTCGGAAACCCTGGCTGCAAGAAAAAGGAAGGCGCGGCTGGTCACAGAATTGTTCCCGGAGCTGTCATCCCAGAGCGTGCTTTCGGGCTATCTGCGGATCGTCGCAGACCGGCCCGTAGTGGCCTTCGCCGTTTTCGGCACACACGACCTTTCCCTCTTCTCCGCAATCCCCGCCCAGGCTGTGCAGTAGCTTTTCTCCAGGCAGGAGGTCGCAGGGCCGGAGCGCCGGTCCCCGCTTCGCGAGGACAGGCCGGCGCACAATCTTCCCGGGGGTGTTGCCCTGAGGCTTCGAGTCCTGGAGTCTTGGAGGCGGCTTAAGTCCTGAGACCCCAAAGCCTCGAAGGCTCAAGGCGGTATTCGGAGAACAGAATACGACGCACAGGGATCGCGATTTTCACCGCAAGGCGCCGGACGCCTCGAACCGCTCACAATCAAGGCTCCCCGCATCGCGGTGAGGTCACCGACCGTCTGCTGGGGGTCCTGACGAAAGAGGTGGTGCCGAAGGGGGGACTCGAACCCCCACGAGCTTAAGCCCACTAGACCCTGAACCTAGCGCGTCTGCCAGTTCCGCCACTTCGGCCTCTTGCGTGAGAGGTATGTTATGTGCGCCTGGTAGCCTTGTCAAGGCAACGGCCCCGATGCAACCGAGGTGAACCGGGAGGACAAGAGCCCAAACGGAAGTGAGGATTCAGAAGAAAGATCGGTGATGCGACTGGCAGGAGTTTGCTTCTCACTCTCGCTCGGGTTCTTTCTGCATCGCGGGTTGGCAAGCCGAACCGTGGATGCCAAGCCGGCTGTCGTACCTACGATATCAGGCGCCGTGGGGCCGCCCCGCTGCGCGGGATGATTGAAGCGCCACCGGCGCCCACTTTGCGGTCCGGCCCATGACTACCGCTGATCGAACGCCTCAGACAGACGGCACCACCGCCGAGGATCCTCTGATTCAAGGGCAGCCGGGTCCGCTCCCAGCTGTCTGGCCCGCGCCAGCGCCTCATCCGCCTTCTCCGTTTCTCCGCAAGCCTCGAGCGCCCCGCTGAGCAGATAGAGGACTCTCGGGCGGTTCGGCTGCAAAGCGTCGGCCTGTTCGAGCAGCGAGCGTGCCGCTTCCACGTTGCCCTGCAGGTAGCGCAGGATGGCCAGATTCAGCAAGACAGCCGGATCGGACCGCGAAAGTCTTTGGGCTTCGAGCAGGTGCTCTGCCGCCACGGCATAGTCGCCCCGGCGGAGCTCTGCGACGGCGAGATTATTCAGCGCGGCCGCCGATGGTCGCGCCGAGACTATGGATGCGAACGATCGCGCCGCCTCGGCCGCCAGGTCCTTTTTCAGGTAGCACACCCCGAGCAGGAACTGGGATTCCAGATAGCGCGCGGGCCGCCTGCGCGCCGGCTCCAGGTATCGGATCGCGCTCTCGCAGTCTCCGGAATCGTAGTAGTAGCGTCCCAGCCGGAACTGCGCTTCGGAATAGCTTGGGTGGAGATTCACCGCCCGCCTGAGCGCGAGGACCTGGTCCTCTTCGTTCGTGCTCTCGAGGCTCGCGATGAGCGCGGCAAAGGCCGAATTCGGGACAGTCCGCGTTCTCTTCTTGAACGCCTCGCGCGATACGGGCGGGTCGAGCCCGGCGTTGCTGATCAGATTGAAGGCGAGCTCGTTTTCCATCTGAGAGAGAAAGGAGAGCGGACCGCTTGCAGATACTGCTCCACCCTTGCGCATTGTCTTCAGGTCGAGCACCTGGAGCGTGATATTGATCCCTCCGGGTGTCCCGGAATAGGAACCGGTCACGACATAATCCACCGCCGCCAGCTGGCCCACCCGGATCATGCTGGCCATGCTCAGCGGCAACCCCGGCGGCAAGTCGGCGTGCTCCAGAAGCTCCAGCCGCTCATCCCGGTCCAGAGCTTTGACACCCGGGACCTGTATCTGTTCGGAGACCGACAGGGCAATCCCTTCAGCCAGCCAGCCGAGCGCGGCCGTGGCTTGATTCTCGGGAGGGAAAATCAGGAAATTCACGTCCGCGGCCTGCGCCGCGGACAAGCAGAGAAACCAAAAGACGAATCCCACTACTGCTCCAGCACGTATTCCTTCTCGCGAAGAATCAGGCTGGCGCTGGCCAGGAAAAACGCGGCCATCAACACCAGCGTGATCACCGACTCAAGCGCCGGTGTCCGCTCGCCGATCATCATCGCGATCGCACTCGCCGTATCCGCATGCGGTGAAATCGACTGCACATAATGGGTGACCGTCAGCTTGCGCGTGAAACCGGGCAGGTAGGAGATGATCCCTTCCCACCCGAACGCATAGATCAATCCGACCAGGATCGGATGCTTCAGCCACGCTCCGAGCAGGCTGAAGAATGCCCCGTAAACCAGCATCGCAAGGAATACGATGCCGACATCCTTGCCCAGCGTGCCGACGTCCCGCATAAGCCTGGTCGTATCCGGACCGAGATAGAGTACCAGATAGCTGACCAGGATGGTCGGGATAACGAGCATCGAGCTGATCCAGACCAGGGCCAGGTACTTGCCGATCATGATCGCCGGCTTGGGGACCGGCCTCGTGAACAGATAAGTAATGGTCCTGCCCTCGAGTTCCTCCGAAATGAGCGCGGTCCCGTAGAAGAGAGTCACGAACGTCACGAGAAAATGGATCACGGCCGTCGCCATGAGAGTCCCGAACACCTGCTCGGGCGTGAACGGCACGCGGATCCAACTGAAGCTCAGGATCAGGCGGCCGAGGACCGCGAGCCCGACGATCACAAGCGAGACGGCTGCAATGAATAGGGTCTTCTTGCTCCAGAAAAGGGTATCCAGAGTCAACAACCCGATCGTCTTGACCGGCTTGACCAAATTTCTCATTTGACCAGGTAATGGAAAACGGCCTGAAGGTTGTCGTCCGGCGAGGTCAGCTCGTCGAGGTCGATCCCACGGCTCAGAAGCAGCCCGGGCAGCCGATCGTAGAATGCGTCGGGCTGACGTGACTCGACCGTGAGGGCGTTTCCCTCCGGATGAAAACGGACACCGACCACATCCGAAAATCCCACAAGCGCCTCCGCCAGGCGCCGCGGGTCGGAACACCGGATGTGGACATTATGCGGGTGTTTGTCGATCAGTTCGCGGATCTGATGGACATCGCCTTCCGCGAGGACCCGGCCATTGTGCATCAGGAGGATGTTGCCGGTCATGGCCTCGATTTCGTGCAGGATGTGGCTCGAGACCACGACGCACTTCCCTTCGCGTCCCCAATCGCGCACCAGCTGTATTGCCTCGTGACGGCCGACAGGGTCCATGCCGGCCAGCGGTTCGTCCAGGATGATCACTTCGGGATCGTGGGCAACGGTCTGGGCCATCTTGATGCGCTGGCGCATCCCCTTGGAATAGGCCGCGATCTTCTTGTCGCGGTCCGCGGTGAGACGGACACGCTCGAGAGCCGCATCGGTTCGCCGGGATACTTCCTCTTCAGAATAGCCGTTCAGCCTCAGAAGCGACGAGACAAACTCGGCGCCGCTCATGCGCTCATAGAAGGAATCCTGCTCGGGGCAGAATCCCATTCTCGCGAACAGCGGGTAGTTGTTCCAGATCCTCTGCCCGAAGACCGTTATCTCTCCCTGGCTCGGGCGCAGCTGGCCCATGATCATCTTCATCAGGGTCGATTTCCCGGCCCCGTTCGGCCCGAGGAGGCCAGTCACGCCGGCATCGACGGAAAACGAGACGCCGTTGACGGCAATCACCTGCCCGTACCACTTCGAAAGGTTGCGGGCTTCAAGGACGGCGCTCACCTAACCACCTCCACGGCCTGCACGCGGTTGTGGACGACCCAGGCGCCCCCGCCGATGATCACGAGTACCACCACGACCGATATCCACACCGGGGACGGGTATCTCGGGTCGATGCGGAATATCGTGTCGCCGAGCTGCTCGATGTTGTTTCCGAGAGAAACCCACGCCACGCGCCTCGAGCGCAGGATCCCGCTCAGGATGCCGTAAAGGATCTGGCTGAAGAAGAAGACGGCCGCAAAGTTGATCCCGGCGAAGCGGCTGCTGCGCGTGAGCGAGGAGAGCGTCAGGATGACGAGTGCGAAGGTGAGGACCATGACCAGAGAATAGGCCGTCACGGATACCGGCACCCAGTAGTGTTCCCGCAGAAAGGCCGTATCGGGCGCAAAGAGCACCGCGAGCAGGAACAGGATCAACCCGGGGACGAGCGTCGGCAGCGAGAGAAACCAGACAAGGACGCCCAGCTTCCCGATCACGTAATCGCGGCGCGTAATCGGTTTCGAGAAGTAGATCTGCAGAGCGTTGGCCCGGAGGTCGTTCGAGATCAGCCCGGCACCGGCATAGATCGCGATGAAAAACGCGAAGAACATCTGCTGGCTGATGAAGTCCTCGAAGAACCTCGCGTTGATCTTCAGAAAAGGCGCGCTCGCCCCGACGACCGTCGCGAAGTAGATCATCGCGCCGCGCACGACAAAGGGGATCGCCGAGAGGATCATCAGAACAAGGAACCGGCGCCTCTTCATGAGCAGCTGGATTCCCTGCCGCGTGATCACCCACCACCGGTACGGGTGCGACGTCCATTCGCCCTTCCAATGGCGGTAGCCGAGGTCATGAATCGGCATGCGACTCTCCTATCACCTGGAGGAACACATCCTCTAGCGACTGGCGCAGCGGCACGAGGTGCCGGATCTGGACGCGGCCATCGCGTGCCGCCTCGAGGAGCGTCCGGCTGTCCAGGCCGCCGGCCATCCGAATGCGGAGGACGCCGTCTTCGTTGCGTGTGCAGCGGCAGCCCAGCGCCTCGAGCTTATCCGCGAAGCCGCTTCCGTCTCCCTTGAGCCGCACTTCATAGACCGCGCCCGACCCCCGCTTCAGGTCCTCAATATTGCCGCTGGCCAGCATCCGGCCTTTGTGGATCACCATCGCCTCGCGGCAGACCCATTCGACATCGGGCAGCAGGTGCGAGGAGAGGACCACGTGAATCCCCTTGGTGCTGGAGATGTCGCGGATGAGCTCGAGCATCTCCATGCGCCCTTTGGGATCCAGGCCGTTCGTGGGTTCATCCAGGAAGACCAGCTCGGGGTCGTGCACCAGCGCCTGCGCCAGTTTGATGCGTTGCTTCATGCCGGCCGAGTACGTCTCGACGTTGCGGTACCGGGCCTCGCCAAGGCCCACATAGAAGAGCGTTTCGTGCGCCCGCCGCAGCGCGTCTTTCGGCTTCATGCCCGAGAGCTGTCCGGCGTAGGCGACATAGCTGACGGCGTTCATGCCCGGGATATGGCAGTCGTTCTCGGGCATGTAGCCGATCTTCTGCCGGATGCCCAGTTGCTCCTTGCGGATATCGCAGCCCAGGACCCGCCCGGTGCCGCTTTCAGGTTCGATGAACCCAAGAAGTGTATTCAGCAGCGTCGTCTTGCCGGCGCCGTTGGGGCCGAGCAGGCCCGCGGAGCCTCCCGAGAAACGGACGTTCACACTGTCGAGGATCTTTTGCGTCCCGAAACGGACATTGATGTTATCGAGTTCTATGATCAAGAGGCAGCTCTCGGCGTGTATTACGAAGGGGAACGGGGAGAAGTTCAAGCGGAAAAAGCAGGATGCAGCATTACGAAGAGTCGCTCATCGGTGCGGCATGCACCCAAGCGCCCGGCAACCGCTCAATTGTTTGATTCTTAGAGTCCTGCAGTCTTTGAGAGAATCTCGAAGGCGCCGGGCCCCCAGGAGTCAAAGAAGTAATTCCGAGGCAGAACGCGGGCGGGGCACACGGTCGCTGGAAATGGGGCTTGTTTGAGCTGGGGGTGGGGCTTACAATCGAATCATGAAAGCCGCTGCCATATTCCTTACATTGCTCCTCGCTACGGCCGTATTCTCCGTAGAAGGAGATACTTACAGGCTTCTGTCCGTTTCAACATCGGCCAAGCTCGTCCTGGTTTCACAGCCCGGAACAAAGACCAAGTTGCTGCTCGACGCTTCGGCCGCGAAGATCACTGTCGACGGGAAGCCCGCTGAGTTCAAGAACCTCAGCGATTACTCCACGATCCACGTCCGACTCACCCAGAAGAAGTTCAATAAGGAAGGAGTCGCTATCGACGGCACCGCCACCGAGATACGCATCCTGACGCCCGAAAACGTACCAGCTGAGAAATAGACACTTGCAAGCCCCTCAATCATCGAATCGCGGCAACGAGACATTTTCCTCCGATGGGTCCCTCCTTTAAGAAGTACGCCGACAACTGGGAAACCGAGAGATACGAACTCCTGAACACTCGCGTCTGCGACCTGCAGTTCAACTTCCAGGGAACGCTGTTGAGCCGCTGCCTGCAGAAGCTCTTCTCCGAGCTTGCGGCCAAGAAGATCCAGTTCCGTCCCCAGTATTTCTTTACCTGCGGGGGAGACGAGTGGGGCTGCCCGGACCGGGTTCCCATCATCGGCATTCCCTTCCACCTCGCCGACAACCGCCTGACGCGTATCGAGCGCGAGATGGGCTATACCTCCTACGACAAGCGCGACCTCATGATTCTGCTCCGGCACGAAACCGGGCATGCGGTCAACTATGCGTATACGCTCTACAAGACAGCGGAGTGGGAGGAGATTTTTGGCGATTTTCAGAAGGTTTACCCAACAAACTTCAGGTTTAAGTTTAACCCTTACAGCCGCAACTATGTGCAGAGTCAGGGCGATCCGAAATACTACGCACAGGCTCATCCGGACGAGGACTTCGCGGAGACCTTCGCCGTGTGGCTCACACCGCGGTCGAACTGGCGCAGGCGCTACGAGAACTGGCCGGCGCTCCGCAAACTGGAGTACATCGACCGGACCATGCGGCGCCTGAGGCACCGCAAACCGCAGGTCCACGCGGGGCCGCTGGATTCGGCCTACCATACGCGGACCTACAGGCTGATCGAGTACTACGGAGAGAATATCGACGACTTCAAGGACAACGCCCTAGGGATCTACGATGACGAGCTCAAACGGATATTCCCCGTCATGGCTGAGGGAGTGGACCGGCGGATTCTGGCAAAAGACCTGATCCGGAAGAACCGGCGGTTCCTGATCCGGACGATCGCCGACTGGACCGGAGCCCGCGACAAGGTTGTGGCGCCGGTGATCATCAAATTCTTCCGGCGCTCGCGCGACCTGGGACTCTACCTGCCCGAGGAGGAGGAAAGCTACCGCCTGGCCTCGCTCACGGCGCTCGGAACCGCCGTCGTGATGAACTATCTCCACACGGGACGCTACATCCCCGATTAGGGTGCGGATCTTGCTCTCAGAAACCTCCGGCAGCCGGACATTCCATCTGTTCCTCTTCGCGCCTTAGAGTCTTCAAGTCTTGGAGCTCCAAACCCCAAGACCCGAAGTCTCAAAATCCCAGCGACAGAGACGTTTTCCGTCAGTTGCCCAGGAAGAGGTGCCACGACGAACTGGTAAGCCTCTGGACCGGATTCCAGAAAAGCATGAGGCAGACCGTGGGAACAAGCATCACCCAGATGAGCGCGAGATTTCCCCAGGAGACCCGGACACGAGCCGTCTCTTCGCCCGTATCGATCACCATCGCCTTCATCACGCGTGCGTAATAATAGACGGCGACGACACTGTTGAGTGCGCCGATGACCGCCAGAAAAACCAGATTTCGGTTTACGGCCGCGGCAAAAACGTAGAACTTGCCGAAAAACCCCGCCAGGGGGGGAATCCCCATCAGGGATAGCAGGAAGATGGACATCGCGACGGAGAGAAACGGCGACCTCCTGGAGAAGCCCCGGTAGTCCTTGAGCTCGAAGCTGCCTGTCCGGTTGTAGATCTCGATCACGATGATGAACGCGCCCAGGTTCATGAAAAGATACGTAATGAGATAGACCAGGACCGACTGCAGCCCGTCCCCGCTCAGAACCGAGGCCCCCATGAGCATGTATCCGGCGTGGGCGATCGATGAGTAGGCAAGCAGCCGCTTCATGTTCTCCTGGCGCAGCGCGGCGATGTTGGCAAACGTCATGGTGATGATGGAGAGCACCATCACAATCGGCATCCAGTTGATCGAGACGAGGGTCGCCCACTGCGGCGGGACGCCGTGCGACTCCGCGAGGCCGGTGAAGAAGAACCGGACCAGCGTGGCGAAACCGGCCGCCTTCGGTGCGACGCTGAGGAATGCGGTCACGGGAGTCGGGGCCCCGGTGTAGACGTCCGGGCACCAGAAATGGAAGGGAACCGCGGCGGTCTTGAACCCGAATCCGGCAATGACGAGGACGGTTGCCACGAGCAGCATCAGCGCATTCCCGCCCGGATGCGCAGCCCCGGACAGCACATCGCGGATCGCCGACATCTTGGTCGTGCCGGTGAGGCCGAAGAGGAGCGTCATGCCGTAAAGCATCGCGCCTGAGGAGACTGCCCCGAAAAGCAGGTACTTCAGGGCAGCCTCGTTGGAGGCGCGGTCGTTCTTCAGATACCCCACCATGATGTAACTGCCGACAGACACGGTCTCGAGCGCCAGAAACAGCATAAGAAGGTCGGTGCTCGCGGCCAACAGCATCATCCCGAGTGTCACGCCCGCGAGCAGGGCGTAGAACTCCCCGACCTGGCGCTTCGCAAGCTCGCTCGATCCGGGCGCTGCCAGCAGGACAAGGAGGGATGCCAGCAGCAGGAAGGCCTTGAAAAAGACCGCCATCGGGTCGAGGGCGATCATCCCGTAGAACAGGCTCCGGGGCTCGGCGCCGAAAAGCGGAATCGTGAACGCGAAGGCCGCGAGGAGTCCGGCCGCGGCGACGACGAAGGTGAGCGTCCTGCGTATGCGCGCCAGGGAAAGGTCGGCAAGGATGACCAGCAAGAGCGTGCCCGTGACGGTGAGCTCGGGGATGAAACTGTAGAGATCCGCGATAAGTTTCGGGTCCATGGCCTATCCCTTGAGTGTGTCGGCGCGGTCGAGATTCACGGTCCTGAGCATGCGATACATCGAGAGGACAATGGCCAGCGCCACGGCCACCTCGGCGGCGGCGACGATGATGATGAAAATCGCAAAGACCTGGCCGTTGAGGTTGCCGGCCGCATACTTGGAAAAGGCGACGAGGTTCAGGTTTGCCGAGTTGAGGATCAGCTCGACACCCATCAGCACGCTCACGGCGTTTTTGCGCGTGAGGACGCACATGATCCCCAGCGAGAAGAGCGCCGCGCTGATCACGAGGTAGTGCCCAAGACCGATCATTCCGCCCTCCTTCTCACGATCATCGCCGCCCCGATCAGGGCGATGAGCAGCAGGACCGACGCGACTTCGAACGGCAGGATGAAGTCCTTCATCAACAGGGTTCCGATCGCAGCGGTCGTGGGCTCAGGCTGCCGCGGCCCGGCGTTGTACCAGGCGGTCTGCATCATCGCCAGGACCAGGACTCCGAAGACCGCGAGCATCAGGAGCACCGACGGCGCGACCTGAAAAGTCTCCGTCTTGAGGTTGAGATCGTAGAGCTTGTGCGTGAGCATCACGCCGAAGAGCAGGAGGATCAGAATGCCCCCGACGTAGATCACGAGCTGGGTCGCCGCCAGGAAGTCGGCGCCCAGGAAAACGTACAACGCTGCCACCCCGAAGAATGTGAAAAGTAGCCCGAAGGCCGAGTAGATCAGGCTCCTCGAGAAGACCACGACCGCCGCCGAGGCGAGGGTCACAGCGGCAAAAAAGTAGAAAACGATCTGGCTCAAAAGACTCGTATCCATGGCAAGGGCTCAGGCTTTCGCAGCCGGCTGCTCCTTCTCAGCGGGACTTGCGTACCGCGGTTTGTCCACCGCGAAGTGATAGATGTGATCCCTCTTGTCGTACACGGCGTACTCGTACTCCTTCGTCATCACCAGGCAGTGCGTGGGACAGGGAAAAGTGCACAGCGCGCAGTAGCAGCAGAGCGTCATGTCGATGTCAAACACAAACGTCCGGAGCTTGATGGGCGTCCCGTCGGAAGCGAAGACCGGCGGCTCGTCCTTTCCGCGCTTTTCGGTCTGGATGTCGATGCAGTCGGTCGGGCAGGCGCGCGCGCACTGACCGCATCCGATGCAGTCCTCGATCCTGTTGAACAGCCTCATGCGCGCCCGCTCGGGCAGCGGCGCCTTCACCGTCGGGTACTGAATCGTGTACCCCTTATTCGGGCGGAAGAGGTGGCGGATGGTGATCCACATGCTGTGCCATGTCGTTGTCCATCCGTACCACAGGTCCTTGAGATAACGGGTCATAGTGCTCTGATTCGGATCCTCGAGAGAACCACCGGGAATTCGGAACTAAGAACACGCCCTCGAGACTTCGGGTCTTCGAGGCATGCCTGCTCAACCTCGAAGACTTAAATGCTCGAAGACTCGGAGAATCCCCGACAGGATCTCCATGCCGACCCGGGCTGTGTCCGGAGTCCCGGGATTCTGAGTTTCTTCACCACACTGCCAAGAGTCCCGCCCCCAGCACCAGCACGAGTGCCAGCGGCAGCATGACCTTCCAGCACAGGTACATCAATTGATCCACGCGAAGGCGCGGAAGCGTCCAGCGCAGCCATATCTGGACGAAAACAAGAGAGAGCGCCTTGAGAAAAAACAGGATCGGGCCGGGTATCAGCTGTTTCGGTACCCACTGAGCCGGCAAAACCTGCGACCACCCGCCCAGGAAGAGCGTGGTCGCAATGCCGGCGACCAGGAACATGTTCGAATATTCAGCCAGAAAGAAGAACGCAAACCGCATCCCCGAGTACTCGGTATGATATCCGGCCACCAGTTCGGACTCCGCCTCCGGTATGTCAAAGGGCGTGCGGTTCACCTCCGCGAGCGAGCAGATAAAATAGAGAAAGAAGGCAAGGAAAGTGAAGGGATTGCGGAAGACGAACCAATTCTGAATCCCGCCCGTCTGGGCCCGGACGATCTGCTGCATCGAGAGACTGCCGACGATGATAATGACCGGCATCACCGAGAGCGCGGCCGGGATCTCGTAGCTCACGATCTGCGCGGCCGAACGCATGCCGCCGAACAGAGAGTACTTGTTGTTCGAGGCCCAGCCGGCCATCAGAATGCCGACGACCGTCAGGCTGGCCACTGCGAACAGGTAGAGCACCCCGATATTGAGGTCCGCAACGATCGAGGAGATCCCGAAGGGAAGCACCACAAAGGCGGCAAAGGAAGGGATGAAAACGATCGCCGGGGCGGCTTTGAAAAGTGCCTTGTCCGCGGCTGCAGGGACGATGTCCTCCTTCAGCAGCAGCTTTATGGTATCGGCAATCGACTGGGCCCAGCCGTGCCACCCCCCGACATACATGGGGCCCAGGCGGTCCTGCATGTGCGCCGCGACCTTGCGCTCGAGCCAGATTGCGAACATCGCCAGGACGGCGACGAACAGAAAGAGGATGACCGCGCTCACTGCCGGCGGAAGGATCGCCTGTACCCACACGGGCAGGGCCGTGGTGTAAGGAATCAGTTCCAGAAGGTCTCTGATAGATTCCATTAGAACGATTCTCCGGAGGTCGCTCCCTCGGGCAGTTTCCGGTCTCAACCTGGGATGCTGCCCGCGAGCGGGTTCGTGCGACCGATGAACCCCGGCCGAAGGCTTGCGAGAACTCAGAACATTCCCGCTAACGGTCCAGTTCCACGAGCACGATGTCGACGCTGCCCACAATCGCCACGATGTCGGCGATCATCGCGCCCCGGCTGTACTCCCGGAAGCCGCTCATGACGGTGAAACAGGGCGACTTCACCTTCACACGGTAGGGCTTTGAGGTGCCGTCGCTCACGATGTAATAACCCAGCTCGCCGCGCGGGCACTCCGTGCGCATGTAGACCTCCCCTACTGGAGGTTTCACGCGCTTCGGGATCGTCGCATGCACGTCTCCGGGGGGCAACTTGGCAATCGCCTGGCGGATGATCCTGCAGCTCTGCAGCACTTCCCAGATGCGGACCATGTACCGGTCGTAGCAGGAGCCTACGGGCCCGAACTCGCCTTTCCCTACGGGAACCTCGAAGTCAAATTCCTCGTAACCGAGGTAGGGCTCGTTGCGCCGGACGTCGAACTTGATCCCGCTCCCACGCAGGTTCGGCCCCGTGATGCCGTAGCTGACGGCCACCTCAGGCGGGATGATCCCGACAGAGGCCGTGCGCTTGATAAAGATGTAGTTGTAGGAGAGCAGGCGGTTCAGGTCCTCGACCAGCGGCTCGAAGTAGTCCAGGAATTCGATGATGCGCCTCTCCAGCCCCTCCGGCAGGTCGAACATCAGCCCGCCGATCCAGTTGTAGTTGTACAGAAGCCGGGCACCGCACGTTTCCTCGAAGAAGTCGAGGATCTTCTCGCGGTCGCGGAAACAGTGCAGAAACGGCGTCCAGGAGCCGAGGTCCAGGCCATAGGTTCCCGCTGCGACCAGGTGACTGGCGATACGGTTGAGCTCGGCCATGATTATGCGGATGTAGCGCACACGGTCATTGACCTGGATACCCATCAGTTTCTCGACCGCCAGGACATAGCCGAGCTCCATGTTCATGGCGGCGACATAGTCCATACGGTCGGTAAAGGGGACAACGCCCGGATATTCAATGTTTTCGGCGTGCTTTTCAAAGCAGCGGTGCAGATAGCCGATGTGCGGGATCGCTTCGACGACGACCTCGCCGTCGGTCTTGAGCTCGAGGCGCAACACGCCGTGCATCGACGGGTGCTGCGGACCCATGTTGAGGGTCATTATGTCGCCGCTGTAGTCGAGGTTCATCAATAGACTGCTTCCGTACGTGAGTTCATCGGACTCTTATCTCTCGTGGCACGACGACCGGAGAAGTCAGAATGCAGAAGGCGACGAAAAATGGCCAGTCGGATTCTTGTTTCGTTGTCTCCCGACAGGAGTCGCCGGCATCGCGCGAAATCGGAACTTCGACTTCGCTATCCAGAATTGAGAAGCCCGAGAAACGCCGGCAGTCCCAGCCGCCGTTTTCATGTCCCTTACGCCGGTCCCTCGACATTCTGAATTCTCATGCCTGTTGTGCCCGTTCCCCTCCCCTACCACTAAACAGGCATATCATGATACTTCCCCGGAAAGGTGTAATCCTTCCTCAACGGATACCCCTCCCAATCGTCCGGGCAGAGGATGCGTCGGAGGTCGCTGTGCCCCTCAAAGATGATTCCGAACATGTCGTACGCTTCCCTCTCATGCCAGTTCGCCACCTTCCAGACCGACTCGACCGTCCGGATCCTGGGGTTGTCGCGCGGCAGCCGGCACTTGAGCGTGTAGCGATGGTGATACGTCAACGAGTTGACCACATAAACGACCTCGATCCGGTCCTTGTAATCAACGCCGCCGAGAAGCTCCAGGTGGTCCATCTTCAACTTCTCATCGTCGTGGACAAAGCGGGCGACTTCGAGGATGGCTGCCGGGTCAACCAGGCTCCACGAACAGAGTCCGTCGAGCCTGGATTCGGGAATCCGGTCCCCGAACCGTTCCTTGAGTAGGGCTTCGATCTCCCGGGGCGTCATTCTTTCAGGCCTCGCTCTTCCTGGCGATGGTCTGCCGCCGGATCTTGTCCTTCAGTTGGATCAGCCCTTCGAGGAGTGATTCGGGCCTTGGCGGGCATCCGGGGACGTAGACGTCGACGGGAATAACCTCGTCGACTCCCTTCAATACGTGGTAGCCGTATTTCCAATAAGGCCCACCGTTGTTAGAGCAGCTTCCCATCGAAATCACATACTTCGGGTCGGCCATCTGCTCATAGAGGCGCCTGATGCGGATACCCATCTTCAGGGTCACGGTTCCGGCAACGATCATGATGTCGGCCTGCCGGGGGGTCGCGCGATATGCGCCGGCTCCGAAGCGGTCCAGATCGAAACGGGATGCACCTGTCGCCATCATTTCGATGGCGCAGCACGCCAGGCCGAACGAGAGCGGCCAGGGCGAGGACGACCGCGCCCAGTTGAACACCCAGTCCAGGGATGTAACTAGAACGTTGTCTTCAAACTTGCCTTCCAGAACACCCATAGGAGCCTAGTCTCCTTTGTGCCGCAAAACCGGCTGTTCATATCAAAGACCAGATTCGACCTGGAGAATCATCTTCGGTCTAAGTGCTTGCCGGCATGATATTTGGAGGATAGCCTCCCCTCCTATTCCCGTCCAGGAGCGGGTCGACTTCGGAGTCCGGGTTGCCGAATTGCGCATCCATCGAATGGCGTTTGTTGCGCGAGATATCCTCCTCGGGGGCCTCGCCCCTTGGCGCCAACGCGCGCCCGCTCCTTCAGCCCGAAGGTCGAACCGCCCGGCTCACGGGAATTCGGGGATTCAGAATCGATATTGCCGGCCTTGCCGTTCAGAGATGCCCGAGACCATCACCCTCGTATCCCTACTGTCAGTGTCCGACCGGGGAACCGTGATCCCTGGAACCGCCGCCTCGGGAATGAAGTGACGCCGTCCACCTCCAAACAGTCCGGGCTCAGCCCCACCTATTTCCGCTGCGCATATTCATAGTCTTCAGGTCTGACCCAGGCCAGGTCTCCTTTCCTCCATACATAGGCGAGACCGACCACGAGTATCGCGATGAAGATGAGGCCTTCGATAAATGCAAACATGCCCAGGTTCTTGAAAACCACCGCCCAGGGCAAAAGGAATATGATTTCAACATCGAAAATGATGAAGATCAGAGCGACCACATAGAACCTGATGTTGAACTGGATCCATGCAGAACCCTGGGGAATCTCACCACACTCGTAGGTGGAAAGCTTCACTTCCGATTGAGCTCCGGTCGGACGCACCAGCCGCCAGAAAACAAGGGCGACGGCCAGAAACACCAGGCCCATCACCATGAAGATCAGCACGCTGGAAAAATCCGCCATCATCGGGTCTATCCTTCCCTCCGTCCACAGAATTAGCCCGTTACCTTACCTCCACGCGGGAGATATTTCAAAGCATTTGTGAAGGCGAGCATGAAGCTCGAAGTGTAAGCGAAAGAATACATAACCGGGCATCTGCCGTCAAACGAACTTGCTCCACTCAGTCAGCGCCGGGACGAAGTCATCGGGTCGCCGAGTGATCGCGTGATCAAGCCATCGAGCGATCAGGCGGGCCGGCGGCACATCCGTGGGCAGGGATGGGGCACGGTCTCAGCCGCTCGGACCAACGTGATCGAGCGATCAAGCCAACCAGCAGGCCGAGTGGCAGGCGTACCATTGCATCCGTCCCTTATCTGCTTGCTGGATCACCGAGTCATCAAGTTAGCCGGCAATCACCCGGGCACCCGCTTCCTCCGACGCTCGCTGGATCAATTGATCAGCCGATCACCTGATAACTGGATTCCTCCATCACACAGGCTTGGGATGTGCTTGACATGCCCATCAGGCCTATGGGGATACTACAAAGGGGGACAAGATGAAGGCAGTGCGGTTTCATAAACATGGTGGCATCGAGGAGCTCAAGTACGAGGACGTGGATGAGCCGGTGGCGGGACCCGGTGAGATCGTCGTGCGCGTCAAGGCATGCGCGATCAACCACTTGGACCTTTGGGAGCGGGTCGGCCTTCCCGGTGTGCGCATACCGCTGCCGCACATCTCCGGGTCGGACGTCTCAGGGATCGTCGAAAGTATCGGGCCGGGCGTAGAGAACATCAGGCCCGGAAGCGCGACGCTGCTCTATCCGGGCCTCAGCTGCATGCACTGTCCGGCCTGCTTTGAAGGCCACGACAACCTCTGCCGCCGATACACGATCTTGGGACTCCTGACGGACGGCGGTTATGCGGAGTTTGTCAAGGTCCCGGCGGTCAACGCCCTCCCTTTCCCCGAAGGGCTGTCATTCACGGGGGCCGCAGCCCTGCCGCTGGTTTTTCTGACGGCCTGGCACATGCTCGTTACACGATGCGCGATCAAAGCCGGCGAGGATGTCCTGATTCTGGGTGCCGGGAGCGGCGTCGGGAGCGCGGCCGTCCAGATCGCGAAGTTCTTCCGCGCGCGTGTGATTGCGACTGCTGGATCCGCCGCAAAACTCGAAAAGGCCAGGGAGCTGGGCGCGGATTTCGTGATCGACCACAGCCGGCGGAGCATCCGGGATGAGGTCTGGCGCTTTACGCACCACCGCGGCGTCGACGTTGTTTTCGAGCACATCGGCAGCGCCACGTGGCAGGACAGCTTCGCCTCGCTGGCATATCACGGCCGCCTCGTCACCTGCGGCGCGACCACAGGGCACGATGCCAGCATCGATATCCGCCAGCTCTTTGCGAAACAGATCTCCATCTTCGGGTCCTACATGGGCCCGCGGCACGAACTGCTCGAGGTGCTCCGGCTCGTCCAGAAAGGCTATCTGAGGCCTGTTGTTTCGGCGGTATTACCCCTTGAGGAGGCGGGCCGCGCCCAGCAGATGGTCGAGAATCGGGAGCACTTTGGGAAGATAGTCTTGGCCGTGGCTTAGCTCGTGCGCGCAGGCTCCGCCGCGCTGCACGCGATCTGCCAGTTTCAGTGGAAGAATTCCTATGATACGACAGATACTGTTCGCTCTTGTCCTCATAGCGTCGCTGGGGTGGTTCGCGTCGAGCGCGCGCAGGCTGATCAGGTCGATTCGGATCGGGAGGGAGGAGAACCGCTTTGACAGCCCCGGGGCACGCATCAGGAACGTGCTTGTCATCGCTTTCGGCCAGTCAAAGCTGCTCCGCGAGCCGCTGGCAGGGCTAGTGCATTTTTTCATCTTCTGGGGATTCATCATCCTGCTGACGGCGGTCAGCGAAGCCATCGCCGAAGGTCTCGTGCCGGGCTTCACGCTGGCTGTTCTGGGACCCCTCTTCCCGCCTGTTTCGTTCGTGCAGGAGACCATCGGCCTTCTGGTCGTCGTTTCATGCCTGGTCGCGCTGAGCCGGTGGTACGTCTTTCCTCCCAGGCGCTATTTCGGCCCCGAAATGACCGGCCATGTCAGGCTGGACGCGACGCTGATCCTCATCCTGATCACGGCCATCGTCGTGTCGATGTTCGGCACGAACGCCACCCGCATGGAGCTTGCGGCCGACCCCCAGCCGTCGCGGTGGCTATCCGTCCGGCTGGCGGGCATCTTCCATGGCGGCACGGCACTGAGCACGTGGTTCGAGTTGTTCTGGTGGCTGCACATCCTCCTGGTGCTGGGTTTGCTGAACTACCTGCCTTATTCGAAGCACCTGCATGTCCTGACCGCGATCCCGAATGTATATTTTTCCTCGCTCAGAGCTCGGGGTGAGCTTTCGAAGCTCGACCTGGAGGACGAGAACGCCGAGAGATTCGGCGCCGAGGATGTGCGCGACCTGACGTGGAAGCAGCTCCTGGATGGTTATGCCTGCACCGACTGCGGCCGGTGCACCGCCTCGTGTCCGGCCAACGCCACAGGCAAGGCGCTCAGTCCCCGCAAGATCATCATGAACATCCGCGAGCGCACTGCCGAGCTGTCCCGAGTCGTCCTGGCGGGGGCGCTCGACCGGAATAGAGAGACAGCCGCGCACCGCCTGCTGGACAACTTCATCACAGACGAGGAGCTGTGGGCCTGCACCACGTGCCGCGCGTGCATGGAAGAATGCCCGGTCACCATCGAGCACGTCCCGGCCATCGTCGATATGCGGCGTTTCCTGGTTCTGACGGAATCGCGCTTCCCTGCCGAACTCACTAACACCTTCAAGAACCTGGAAACGAACTTCAACCCCTGGGCCTTCAGCCCCGCCTCCCGGATGGATTGGGCGCAGGGTCTCGGCGTGAGGACGATGGCTGAGGCGGGCGGCGAGGCGGATATCCTGCTCTGGGTCGGCTGTGCGGGCGCCTACGACCAGCGGTACGTCAAGGTTACGCGCGCGGTGGCGACACTCATGATCGCAGCCGGCGTCAAGTTCGCCGTCCTCGGAGAAGAGGAGAAGTGCAACGGCGACCCTGCGCGCAGGGCCGGCAACGAGTACGTCGCGCAGATGCTCGTCGCGGAGAACGTAGAGACGCTCAACCGCTACAAGGTCCGCAGAATCGTCACCGCCTGTCCGCATTGTTTCAACGCCCTGAAAAACGAATACCCGCAATTCGGCGGTAACTTCGAGGTGATCCACCATACCCAGTTTCTTGAACGCCTGATCGGATCCGGGCGACTGACACTCCGCGCCGACGGCCGAACCAGAACGACCTTCCACGATTCCTGCTACCTGGGCCGCTACAATGCCCTCTACGATGAGCCGCGCGCGCTGTTGACCGCGGCGGGCGCAGACCTGGTCGAAATGCGCCGCACCCGCGACCGCGGTTTCTGCTGCGGCGCCGGCGGAGCCAGAATGTTCATGGAGGAGACGGCAGGCAAACGCGTCAACATCGAGCGGACGGAGGAGGCCCTGGCGTCCCGCTGCCAGACGATCGCGACCGCCTGTCCTTTCTGCCTCACCATGCTGACCGACGGCGTTAAAGCTCGGGAGGCGGACGGGTTTGTCCAGGTTCGCGATGTTGCCGAGATACTTGCGGAGAGGCTCCTGCACCAGCCGGTAATCAAGTAATCGACCAGCCGAGGGCTTCGCCCTTGATATCCCGCCAAAAGGCGGCGGGATATGGAAGCCAGAAGGGATTGACGAAGGCCCGAATCTGTCGTTCGGAACATGTTTCTCGCACCAACCCGATATTCCGCTCTCGCACTTTCTGCTTCTAACGAGAACAAACTTCTCGTAACGAGGCCCATAACGGCCCTGATCAAGTTATCAGGTGATCGATTGAGCTACCGGTAGAGCGGCGCAATTGGCGCGGGCGTCTTTCTAACGTTTTGGATTCAAGGGATCAGGTGATCAAGTAATGGGGCTATCCACGTGTCGGTCGACAGCTACTGTCGCGAAACTCCGGAATTCTTCATGCTGGACATGGACCTCGACGTGGCCCTGGTCGTGGGCACGCGATAAACAGAGTGTGATCCTTTAAGTCTCACGAGTGTTGGAAGTCATTTCGAACCTGATCGACCACGTCGACGTCCGAGCCCGCGTCGAAGTCCAGGTCGCCAGGCGGCGCATGGATTGGGTTAGCGCGTTTTGCCACAGGCGCGCCGTAGCCCGATGGTGGGGACCCCGGCCCACACCCGGATCCCACCCCGCTTGATAACTTGATCACTTCGAGGAACGGCGGATGGAACAGCCGAACGGCGGCATCTCCTGTACCTCGACCAGACGGCCCGCGAGAATGGACTGAAGCGCATCCTCGGCGTAAGCCACCCTTCCCGATTCACCCGGGCGCCTGTTGTTGTCGATGGCGCCCTGGTATCGAATGACGCCGCCGCGGTCCAGGATATAGACGCTGGGAGCGTAGGCGGCTCCGACCCTGGAGGCCAGCACTCCGTCCGTATCGAGCAGCACAGGATACGGCAGGCGGAGATTCGCCGCGTTCCTGCGAATCTCGACCGGGGTTTCATTGGCGTTCGATGCAATTGCCAGCATGACCACGCCGCGGCCCGCGTAGGTATCCCGGAGCGCACGTAACCTCTCGTGGTAGGCGTGTACCACCGGGCACTTGAACGACCAGAAAGCCAGCACAACTACGTTTCCGGCGTAGTCCGAGAGCGCGTGCGTCCTGCCTTCGGTGTCCGTCAGGCGGATGCCGCCCACCCGGTCGCCCACGTCTGCTCCCATCGCGGGCGGAACCAGAAGTTCGACAGCCAGGAGTAAGGTTGCTGTTGTTCTCACACTGATCATGATGCTTGAGGGGCGGCTTTGGTTTCACCCCACTTCAAGAGACTGATCGAGCAGTCGGTGACGAACTTAGCCCGCTTGGCTCGCCGACCTCAGGGGCATAGGATCAAAGGGGTAAAGCGGCAAAGGGTAAAATAGGCTGGAACCCCTCGAGCCCTCGGCCCCTTCAGGCGAACAGAAAAAGCGCGACGGAAACCAATTGTTCATATAGCTGTGCAATTTCCGGGACGTTCAAGTCATCAGCTGATTCAGCGGCAGGGCAAAGACCCCACCCGTGCTTTCTGCCGTTCCCTCGCTCTCCGGATCACTCGATCACTTGACAGCCGGTTAACCGCGTAAAGCGGGCTAGTCAATCCACGCGGTCCAGGACTGGAGCCGCTCTTTGAGCCGCGCCATGAACTGATCGGCAACTGCCCCATCGATGACCCGGTGATCGAAGGTCAACGAAAGGTAGACCATGGGCCGGATCGCGATCGCTTCGTTGATGACCACCGGCCTCTTTTCGATTCCGCCGATGCCCAGGATCGCGACCTGCGGCTGGCTGATGATAGGGGTGCCGAACAGGCCGCCGTAGACCCCGGGATTGGTGATCGAGATCGTCCCGTTCTGGACGTCGTCCGGGCGGAGTCGTTTTGTTCGCGCTCTCTCGGCCAGGTCGTTGACTGCCAGGACGATGCCGGTAAAGGACTTCAAGTGCGCGTCCTTGACCACGGGAACGATCAGGCCGGTCTCCAGCGCGACGGCGACCCCGACGTTGATCGGCTTCTTGTAAACGATGTTGTCTCCCGAAACGGAGCAGTTGAAGATAGGAAACTCGCGGACCGTGTCGACGAGCGCTTTGACAAAAAACGGCGTGTAGGTGAGCTTGACGCCCTCGCGGCGTTCAAATTCCACCTTGTGCTTTTCGCGCAGTTGTACGATCGACGTCATGTCCACCTCGAAGACGGTGTTGACGTGCGCCGAAATGCGCTTGCTCGCCACCATCCGTTCTGCGATGGTCTTGCGCATCGGAGTCATGGCGACCGTTTCCGACTCACCGACGAATTGGGGAATTTCCGCAGGTGCTGGAGCGGCGGCTGCAGCGGGCGGGGCCCCGGCGGCGGTCCCGGCGAGCACTCCGGCAGGCGCTGCCGCTGCCTCGGCGACCGGCATTGCCTTCTGCGGCGGCGCAGGCTCCGCGGGCGCACTGACCGCGGCGAGGGCCGAGGGTGCGCCGGCCCTATCTTCGACGAACCGCTCGATGTCCTGTCGGGTAATCCGTCCCTCCGATCCGGTGCCGGTGACTTGCGAGAGGTCGATATTGTGTTCGCGCGCAAGCCGGCGCACGAGCGGCGAGGTGCGGATGTCGCGCGGCTGGACTTTCGGGCCCGGCTTCGGGATCACAGTCGCGACGGCCGCAGCGGCAGGCAGAGCGGATGCAGGCCCCTCCTCCGACGCAACAGGCGGCGCCTCGACAGCGGCAAGAGCGGAGACGGCGGGTTCCGGCGGCGGCGCCGCTGCCGGAATAGAAGGTTCGGGTGTCTCAGGAGCGGCCTTGCTCTCAGGAACCTCGGCCGGGGCAGGCGCCGTCTCGGCCACTGCCTCGCCGGCCTCGCCGATGAGAGCGACGACCGTGTTTACCTGCACCGTCGTGCCCTCGGGCACCAGAATCTCCTTCAAAATGCCCGCGGCAGGGGACGGAATCTCCGAGTCGACCTTGTCCGTGGAGATCTCGAACAGGGGCTCGTCTCTTCCGACGTTGTCCCCGACTTTCTTCAACCATTTGGTGATGGTCCCTTCGACGACCGATTCCCCCATCTGGGGCATAATGACTTTTGTGGACATTAGATCACTCTCTCCTATTCGCAGACTTTAAGGGAGCCCGACCATGGCCTCACATTCACCGACTTCTGAATTCGGTATTCTGAATTCTGGATTCTTTCAGCCTTAGTGCCACCCAGCTCGCCTGTTCGGCAATACTATCCCGACCGGTCAATAGCTCGCAAGCCGGCGCGCCGTTGCGAGCACGTCGCTCACCTTCGGCAGGAAGTACTCCTCCAGCGGGGGGCTGAATGGAACGGGCGTATCCGGGGCCGTCACGCGCAGCACCGGCCCATCCAGGTATTCAAAAGCCTCCTCGTTGATGATCGCGCAGATCTCGCCAGCGATGCCTCCCGTCCGTGTGTCCTCGTGGAGGACGAACACTTTGCTGTTCTTTCTGACGGATTCGAGCACCAGATCCCTGTCAAGCGGCAGGAGGGTACGCAGGTCCACGACCTCCAGGTCGATGCCTTCGTGCGTCAGCTGAGCGGCCGCATCCAGCGCCACATATACCATCGCACCATATGTGAGCACTGTCATCCCATTTCCGCGGCGGCGGATCGCAGCCTTGCCGATGGGCACGGTGTACTCATCCGCCGGCAGCGTCTCCTTTATGCGGCGGTAGAGGAACTTGTGCTCGAGGCAGATAACGGGATCTTCGTCGCGGATGGCCGACTTGATGAGGCCTTTGGCATCGTAGGCAGTTGCGGGAGCGACGATCTTCAGGCCCGGCGTGTGGAAGAAATACATCTCCGGGTTCTGAGAATGGAACGGCCCGCCGTGCACACCGCCGCCCGACGGCCCGCGGACGACGATCGGAACGCCGGCTCCCCAGCGGTACCGGGACTTGGCTGCGACGTTCGTGATCTGGTCGAAGGCGCACGAGATGAAGTCGATAAACTGCATTTCGGCCACGGGACGGAGTCCCATGTAGGCGGCGCCGATGGCTGCGCCGACAATCGCGGATTCGGAGATGGGAGTGTCGATCACACGAAGCGCGCCGAACCGGTCGAGCATTCCCTGCGTCACCTTGAAGGCCCCGCCGTAGGCTCCCACATCCTCTCCAAGGATGAAAACGCGATCATCTCTCTCCATTTCTTCCCAGATGCCTTGGCGGATAGCCTCAAGGTAGGTGGTCTGGCTCATCTGTCGAAATCCCAACCCGGTCGAGCCGGAATCCAAATAGATCCCGTCGTCCAGTAAGCTGAAATATGTGAGTGCCGTCAGGCATCAGCGTTCAGCATTCACCGACTCGCTGCTGCGGCAGCCTGATCACGGCAAGCTCGGGTGCGAAGCTCGCCGGGCTGCCGGCTGGCTTTGGAGCCGAGGGCTGAATGCTCATAGCCGACAGCGCCGGCGCGAATTGGCTACATCTCATAATGCACTTCCTGCCAGAAATGCAATGACCTGATCTCTATGCGCCCAAGTGCCGAGGCCTCGTCCGGCTCCTCACGATACGGAGGGCTCGTCCGCCGGCTGTTGACTGGGTCTGCCGGGGGGGCGGTACGGTCCGCTAACGGACTCACAGCCTTTCTGGAGATCGTCATGGTCTTCACTCGTGATAGACCCCCCGCAGGCAATCTTCAGCAGGCGGATACGGATTGTCTTCCGCCCATTCGACGGCGCGGTCCACCTCTTCGATCACACTCCTGTGGACGTAGTCGATATCGGTCCGTCTGAGCACTCCCTCGCGGAGTAACCACTGTTCGTAACGGAGGATGGGGTCCTTACTTTCCCACTCCTTGAAGAGCCGCTTCGGCACGTAGCTCGCGTCGTCGTGCGCCGAGTGCCCCGTCATGCGGAAAGTACGGCACTCGATAAGCGTCGGTCCTTCGCCAGCCCGGGCTCTGGCAATGGCTTGCCGGACCGATTCGTACACGGCCAGAACATCGTTCCCGTCGATCGTCTCCCCCGGCATGCCATACGATGCCGCCCTGTCGGCGACATTTGCCACGGCCATCTGGGCTGCAAGAGGGGTCGAATAGGCATACTGGTTGTTGTTGCAGATGAAGACGACGGGGAGTTTCCGTACGCCTGCAAGGTTCATTCCCTCGTGCCAGTCGCCGCGGCTGGTCGCTCCGTCACCGAAATAGCACAGCACGACGCGGTTCTGTTTCCGAATCCTGAAGCTCAGAGCGATCCCGGCGGCGATGGGGACGCTGTCTGCCAGCATGCTGACAAAAGCGATGATATTCAGTCCCAGGTCTCCCATGTGCAGGTTCCCGTCGCGGCCGCGCGTATACCCGTCGCGGCGGCCCATGTACTGGGCGAGGACGCGCGGCGGTGTCATTCCGCGGACCAGGAACGCGCCCATATCGCGGTGGGACGGGCAGATCACGTCGTCGGGAAGGGTCTGGATGGCGGACGCGACACCGATCGCCTCCTGGCCGCGACCGACATATACGCCGCCGAGGATCTTTCCCTGGCGGTAGAGTTTGCGCTCGATCCGGTCCTCGAGTTCCCTGGCCAGAGCCATGAAGCGGAGCATCCGCCGGTGTGTCTCGGGGTCGATGGCCCGCGTGACCGGCCGCGAGACGGACTTTCTGGTCACTCTCCTCGACCTTCCTACCTCGCCTGAAGCGACGCCGGCCGGTTTTTCCCGCTCCATCCGTCTTCCCATCTGCCTGCGAGCTCCGCGTGAAGTTCCTCTGCGGCCCGCCATTCAAGCCTGCGGCCGAAAAGGACGGCAAACTCAAGGGCGGCTCTGACAGCCACATCGCCGAGCTCAATCGGCCGGGCAAGAACCCGGCACATCGATGTGACTCCCTTCCCTGCAATCCCGCAGGGGATGATAAGATCGTAATAAGACAGGTCCGTATTCACGTTGAGCGCGAAGCCGTGCCGCGTGACCCAGCGGCTGAGATGAACTCCCATGGCTGCGATCTTGCCGTCTCCGGTCCATACTCCCGTGTATCGAGGGTCGCGATATGCCCGGATCCCATAGGCAGCCAGCATGCGGATCAGGCATTCTTCCAGTCTCCGCATGTAGAGGTGGACGTCCCTTTCGCCCGGCTCGAGCCGGAGGATCGGATACCCCACCAGCTGCCCCGGACCGTGAAATGTGATGTCGCCGCCGCGATCAGTCTCGAAGCGCGCCACTCCCCGAGCCTGCAGAACCTCGTCAGGGACGACCAGGTTGTGCCAGTTTCCGTTGCGCCCGAGCGTGATCACCGGCGGGTGCTCCAGCAGAAGCAGCACATCCGGCTCCATGCCCCGCTTCTTGGCTTCGCACAGGCGCAACTGCAGGTCGAGCGCAGATTCGTAATCTATACGGCCGAGCCGGATTGCCCAAAGCGACTTCGCCGGCACAGTCACGCCACAACCTCATGAGTCCGGATTGCAGATTGTAGGATGCAGACCTACGGATGACCCCGCCACCCATCAATGTACAATCTGCAACTAGAAATGGATAGCGGAGCCATAGATGCCATGCGCCGCTTCCATGATTCCCTCGGAGACCGTCGGGTGCGCATGGATCAGGCGCGAGACGTCCTCTGCAACTGCCTCGAGGCCGATCAAGGCCGTGGCCTCGCCCACGAGCTCCGTGACGTGCGGTCCAATCATGTGCACGCCGAGAACCTCGCGGTACTTCCTGTCGCAGACGATCTTTACGAATCCCTCGTTTTCCCCGAGAATGGTTGCCTTGCTGACCGCGGCAAAGGGGAACTTGCTCGTCACCACATCGATGCCCCGGTCCCGCGCGGCGGCTTCGGTCAGGCCGACGCTGGCCACCTCCGGACTGCAGAACGTGCAGTTGGGAACCAGGTCGTAATTGATCGGCTCGGCCTTTTCGCCGGCCATATGACGGACCGCGAGGATGCCCTCGTGCGAGGCAAGATGCGCAAGTTGCTGGGTCGGGACCAGGTCACCGATTGCGTAGAATCCCGGCACGTTCGTCTGCATGTGCTGATTGACCGGGACAAATCCGTTCGAGGTCGTGATTCCCACTCTCTCGAGGCCGATCCCTTCGGAGACCGGGCGGCGGCCGACCGCAATCAGGGCCTTCTCGGCGCTCAGCGTCCTGGTCGAACCGTCGGGGAGACTCACGGTCGCCTCGACTTTCCCCTCCTGGACAGTCAAGTTCTGGAGGGGCGCATCCGTCAGGATCTTAATCTTGCGCTTGGTAAGGATCTTCTTCAGCTCCGACGAGATCTCGGCGTCCTCGACAGGCAGGACGCGAGGCAGCATCTCCACGACCGTCACGTCTGATCCGAAGCGCGCGAAGATCGAGGCGAACTCGATTCCGACGGCTCCGGCTCCCACGACAAGGAGCGACTTCGGAACCGCCTCCAGGCTCAGTATCTCCCTGTTGGTTATCACGGAGTGTCCATCGAGCTCCAGGCCGGGGAGCATCTTTGCTTCCGAGCCTGTTGCGACCAGGATGTTTCTCGCCTTGATCTCGGTTGTGGCTTCACCCTCGACATGGACGAGGCCGGGGCCTGTTATGGTTCCTTTGCCCCGGAACAGCGTGACTTTGTTCTTCTTCATCAGAAAGTCCACGCCCATCGACAGCTTCTTGACCAGTCTGTCCTTCCTGGCGCTCACGAGCCGGAAATCCAGGCTGACATCCTTGCAGAGGATTCCGAACTCCTTGCCGTTGAGGGCCTTCTCATAGAGGTCGGCGCTCAAAAGCAGGGCCTTCGTGGGTATGCAGCCCCAATGAAGACAGGTCCCGCCGAGTCTGGCGTATTTCTCGATGAGGGCGACCTTCAGACCGAGCTGTCCGGCCTTGATGGCGGCGACGTAGCCGCCGGGGCCGCTGCCGATGATCGCGACGTCAAAAAGGATGGTCTCGTTGCTCAAGGTTCACCTGCTCTCTCTGGGTCTGGACCTGATGTCCTGGGAAATGCGGGAAAGAGACACCGCGCCCGTTTCACGGCATCTTTCATGAGCAAAAGAAAAGCAATGCTACCATCGGGCTCGAACCTGCGTCAATTCATCTGGCGGCCCGCTCGGCGCGCACGCCGAAGCACGAAAACAGGCCGGAGCCGGGGGAATCGGGTTGCAGGAAAGGGAATCGCAGAGACACAGTCTTTTGGCCGGAGCTTCGTTCTGATGGGGCGTATAATGCATCCGCCATGGGCATTGACATCTTCGCGGAAATCGTCGAACTGAGGAAAAAGGGCGAGCGTGCCGCGCTCGTGACGATCATCAGTCGCCGGGGATCGACTCCCAGGCGGGACTCGGCAAAGATGCTGGTTTTTGAAGACGGCCGCACCGCAGGCACCATCGGCGGTGGTTGTGTCGAGGCCGAAGTCTGCACCGAGGCGCGTACCGTCATCCGGGATGAAAGAGGCAAGGTGCTCAGCTTCAGTTTGACCGACGACGACGCGGAGGAGAGTGGCCTCATCTGCGGCGGCACGATGGAGGTTTACGTGGAACCCATCCTTCCGGATCCGACGCTGTTTATCTTCGGGGCGGGCCATATCGGCTATTCCCTGTCGGAAGTTGCGAAAAACCTGGACTTCAAGATCGCCGTCGTCGATGACCGGGTGAAATATGCCAGTTCCGAGCGCTTCCCCTCAGCCGAGTCCATCTACGTCGGCCCCTGGAACGAGGTCCTGCCCAAGCTTCCCATCAACGACAATTCCTTTCTGGTCATCGCCACGCGCGGCCACAAGTACGATCTGACCTGCCTGAGGCATGCGGTCCGCTCGCCGGCCAGGTATATCGGCCTTCTCGGTTCCCGCAGAAAGACGAAGCTGTTTTTTGAGACCCTGGAAAAGGAGGGGATTGAAAGGTCCCTCCTCGACCGGGTTCACGCTCCGGTAGGGCTCGAGATCGGATCGGAAACGCCCGAGGAGATTGCCGTGAGCATCGCGGCCGAGCTTATCGCGGTCCGGAAACGGTTGGATGTCAGGCCGCTCAAGGAATCTCTCCGCGCCCTGAACCAGTGAGACCGACGGCGGTTCACGACTTTGCGCCGCCCAGGGCAGGCACGGGCGCACGATCGCCAGCAAGATGGCCGCCCAGCAGGGCCAACAAGGCGGATCCACCCTGCCGTCGGCGGCTGCCTATTGCAGGAGCTGATCGATGCGGTAGATCATTCCTTCACGCGTGTACGAGGCCATCTCCACGATTCCCGTATCCATGCGGATCGCGTCCTCGGGGCAGGCTTCCACGCAGAAACCGCAGAAAACACAGACTCCGATGTCGATGTCGAAGACCCGGGGCATCTTCTCCACGTTGGGATCAGGGTGCTCCATTGCGATGATGTGGATACACCGGGCCGGACAGACCGTTTCGCACATCATGCAGGCAACGCACCGCGGTGTGCCGTCCGCTCGCCTGGTCAGCCGGTGCCGCGTGCGCAGGCGGCTGGCGAAAGGCCGCCGCTCCTCCGGGTACTGGTAGGTCACCGTCTCACCTTTCCCGACCTTGATTCCCAGGGCGCGTACGACGTGGCGAGGAAAGTTCACCAGGAAGTGTCTTGCAGTCAAGGCGAGGCCCTTGGCGACTTCTGTTATGTATAGCCGCTCGAGCAGGGTCAACGGCTGCTGTCTGATCACACTCATGCGCGTGAACTATATCCAAACGAGCCCTCGATGTCCATCGAGCCGGCATCCGTCGTCCGGCAGGCATCCACAGAGGGAATTCAGAAGCCAGAAGTGCTCAACCATGAGCGGCCCGGGCAGGAGGGTTTCGATTCTGCCTATCGATCCTGAAACATGGATCAGAGGCTTTCCGTCATCAAAGATCTGCGCAGGAAGACCCCCCGCCCGCGCGTGCATCGATTCTGAATCCTCAGATCAGAACATCGCTGCGGCAGCAGAAGCGACGGAGCC
>JACADW010000352.1 GCA_013388445.1 Acidobacteriota bacterium
CGCAGCCGGCCCCGATCTCCCGTACGCTCCTGACCAGCCCGGCGACCGGGCAGCCTGCATCCTCAAGCAAGATGCGGATGTTGCTCTCCCGGACGGGCTCGAGAGGATCAGAGGCAAATCTCGTCCGGCTTACCGGCACTCCATCCACAAAAAGAATCCCATCCTTTACTGTCCGGCCCAGTCTGGGATAGGCGGGTGCATATACGAGCGGCTCGCCGGGAAACGCGCTGAGTAGTGCCTGAAGCTCGCTTCCGATGTTGCCACGCAGCGTGGAATCCGTCTTCTTGTAGAGGAAATCCACCTTGTGGTCCCGCGCATGACATGCGAGTGAGCGCACAGCCTCCGCTGCTTCCGCGGGCGTCAAATGCCGGGTCTCCATGTCCAGTACGCACAGCCGCCCGGGCCCCTCATGGCACGATGGCTCGACGCTCGAACGGCAAATAACGGGAGCCGGCACGCCACGATCTGCGAACTTGGCTCCGACTTCCAGAGCACCGGTCAGATCATCGGCGAGGACGAGAATGCTCAGATCCGCCATGGCAAAAATGGCTGTTCGAGTGGATTTGAACCCGGCGCTCAGGCCCACAGGGCATTGTCCCGGGATTCATCTCCCTGTATATTCCTGCTTCGGATCCTATGGTCACTCCCACGGGGAATGCAGAGGAGGCAAAAGCAGATTTCAAAGACTGCAATCGTTTCTCGGTGCAAGTCTGGCATCTTCTGGGCAAACACTGCATCATCCATGTTAGTGGCAACGACCAGGAGTGGCAAGAAATCAACTGCTTGAACGAGGGGTGATTTCGTGTTGTCACATTCGCTCGGCCCGGTCTTCCTTTTCGTCACGCTCTTGCCCATTGTCGCAGAGGCGCGGCACTCACAGGAAGGTGAGCAGGAACAAAAGCAGAAGACCGGTTACGAGGTGTCCGGAGACAAGCAGTGGCTCGACACGGGCCTCGACATCAAGGCCGGGGATACGCTGCGGTTCACCGCCTCGGGAACCCTCAAGTACCCCGGCGCGAAGGAAACCGGTCCTGATGGCCTCGCCAGAAACTGGTGGGACCTCCTTCGGACTCTTCCGCTCAATGATGCGAAGCGCGGCGCGCTGCTGGGGAGAATCGGGGACAGCAGGTCGTCACGTCCTTTTCTCATCGGCACGGGCCGCGAGAGCAAGGCAATCACATCCGGCCGGCTTTACCTGGGAGTCAACCAGACACAGAAGGACAAGTCCTGGGGCGCCTACCAGGTTCTTGTGGAGATACTGCAACGGGCGCAGGAGACGCAGCCCGTCGACGAATCCACTCTGCCGAGACTGGCGCAGGAAATACTCGACAGCATCCCCACCCGCGTCCAGGACCCTGATGGGAATCCCGGTGACCGCGTAAATTTCCTTGTCATCGGCACTGAGCAGAAACTGAAGCGTGCGCTCCAGGCCGGCGGGTGGACCATCGTCAACAGGACCGCCAAGGACGCCGTGATCCAGGGCGCGATCTCCGTCCTGTCAAGAGCGGCATACACCCAGCTACCCATGAGCGAGCTCATGTTGTTCGGACGTGCGCAGGACTACGGCTTCGCTCAGGCCGATCCCGTGGTCGTCGTCGCATCCCGCCATCATTTTCGCATCTGGAAGGCGCCGTTCACGGCTGACGGGCAGACGGTCTGGGTCGGCGCTGGAACTCACGATGTCGGTTTTGACCGCGACCAGCGCACGGGCGGCATCACGCACAAGATCGATCCGGACACCGACAAGGAGCGCGAGTTCATCGGCAAGACGCTTGAGGAGAGCGGCGAGGTCGCCAAGACTTACTATATGACTCCGGCCAATCCCGTTACCGAGGCCAAGACCGCCCACGGCCAGGAATACCGCTCTGATGGCCGGGTCCTGATAGTCATTCTCACTGCCGACAGGGAGGATGTCAGCCAGGCTTTCTCAAACCTCTTCTGCTCCGTCCTCCGCGAGATCAACCCCGACGGCGGCGAATGGGGCGACTGCGCTCAGTATCTCGAGACGCCCTCGGCAGAGAGCGTGGAACTCCCTCCCATACCCGACAAGTACCGGATCCTGATCGTGCCCGGGCTTATGAATACATGTTTCGCCGGCGTGTGGGCCTACAAGGAGGGACAGGAGTACCTGCGGAGCAAGTACGGCCTGGTCGTCGACCTGCTGCCCGTGCCCAACGACTCCTGCGAGGACAACGCGGAACTGATCGCCGAGTTTCTCAAGCGCAGCCAGAAGGAGGATTCCCGCAAGTTCATCGTGCTCGGCTATAGCAAGGGAGCGCCGGACACCCAGGCAGCCCTCGCACAGGACCGCCAGGCCGCATCATCGGTGGCAGCCTTCATCAGTGTAGCCGGTGCAATCGGAGGATCTCCGGTCGCCGACGTGATGCCCAGGCTGACTGAAAGCTGGATCAAGCAGTACAGACTTCCGGGATGCGAAGGCGATCTGTCGAAAGGACTCAAGAGCCTGACTCAGCTGAACCGGCGCGCCTTTCTGGCCAAGTATCCCGAACCGGTGGTTCCAACCTATTCGATCCCTGCGATTTCGGATCAGGCGGGCACCTCAAAGCTGCTCATGCAGACATGGCAGATTCTCTCTGCATTCTCGAAATGGCACGACGGCCAGCTCACCCGGCTCGATGCAGTGGTTGCCGGTTCGAAATACCTCGGGTCGGCTTTGGCGGACCACTTCGCCGTCGCCATGCCGTTCGAAACATCCGAGGAGTCCATCAAGTCCGGCGCCGACAAGAATCATTACCCGCGGACAGCTCTTCTCGAGTCCCTGATACGCTACGTCATCGGGGATCTCGAAGCGAAGAAATGACAGCCTGGCGAGCAGCTCACCGTGCCGGCAGCGGGCGGATCCAGCCAACGCAGGCTGGCGCCAGGAGCCCGTGAGCTTCAGTGAGCAGCTTCCGGATCATCTGTCGCTTTGGAGCTGAGGGCTGAATGCTGGTAGTGCTGCCGGCGTTTGCGCAGATCGGTTACATTTTATAGTGCACGTCTTGCCCGAAACGGCAATGACCTGACCTCTAAAGAACCATGAAAGTCGCAACACGAATCGCAATGGGTTTTGGGATCCTGCTGGCGATGCTGCTCCTGTTGGTAGCCGGCCAGGTAATCGTCGTGAGGCGGATGCGGGCTCTCAGCGATCCGACCGGCGAAGGCCTTCACTCGGCACTGACCTCGCTGCTCCTCCTGAGAGAGTGCATCCATATTCAGAGGAATGCAGAACTGCTGTTCGCTCGGGCAGAGGACGAGGTCCGAGCGGACTTCGAGCTGCACTGCGACAGCTTTGCACGGGCGTTGCAGGAACTCGCCGGGGGACCGAGGTCCGAGGCTGAGCGCAGAGAGATCGAACGCCTCGATCAGTTCTGGAACCAGTTCACTCGGGAGATGGCGATGGAATTGGCCGAGCCGGTGAGCCCTCGACGAGAGGCGATACCTCAGGCGCTCTCAGAGCAATTGGATCGCCTTGAAACACAAGCCCGAACTCTTTACGGAACCAGTACTTCCGCAGTCACAGCCCGATACGAACAGATCCAGAACGCTTCCCGGCAGTGGGAGCAGTTCTCCCGGATCATGGCTCTTTCTGCGGTAACGCTGGGCGCATTTGTCGCGATCCTGATCATCCGATCAGTGTCGGTTCCCTTGTCCAGCCTGGCGGAGGGCACGCGGGCCCTGGCAGAGGGAAAGTCCTTCATCAGATTGGATACATCCAGGAAGGATGAGCTCGCCCAGATCGCCAAAGATTTCAATATATTAGCGGATCGGCTGAAGTCAGAATCCAAGGAGGGTTCACTCCCGTCAGTGGGCAGGTAGTCTCTTCAGTCGGCATCCTCCGTCAGGCCCGATGGCATTCCTGCATAATGGATTACGGTCAGCTTGACGGGCTGCCTCCCAAAGCGGATGGCATCGCTATAGTCTGTCATGAAAATGTCGATGATCCGGCCCTTGACCAGCCGCCCCGTGTCCAGAACGCGCAAGACAGCCCTGTACGACTCGTTCTCCACAAGCACGAGAGAACCGAGAGGAAGCACTGTTGGGTCAGCCGCCGCGACGCCGGGAGCGGTGGGCTGGCCGGAACGGGTAATTCCAGCCTCGCAATAGGCTGTGGCTTGAAAATCGATCGGTTCGCTCAGCGCCTCGAGCGGCTCGGGGCAGTCAGGCGCGATGATCAGCTCTATTTCATCCTCCACCCGCGGCTCCAAGTTCTTTGCTTCGAAGAGCTTATGCTGATCGAGAGCCATCAGATGCCAGGCACAGACAGATCCAATCAGGAGCATGACAAAGTTGACCGGCGATCGACCCTTTCTGCCACGAACATCCGATAACTCTTTTATGCACATACACATCCTCCAGTATTTCTAGCCCGCTACCTTTCAGCAGGAGTGCGCGGAGTCAGCAGCTGCTCAGTTCGCGTTCGTGCCGCATGGAAAAGAGCCGGATAAAGGCAGGATGGCAGCCTGAGACCTGGGCGTTCGAGTTATCCGTGTCCACCTTCTCACGGGGAGAATGCTATCGGATCGGGTCTTGTGAGGCAATCCCTCAGAAGTGGGGAAATTTCATTGGGGTGAAGAAAAGGTGAAGCTTCGGGATTGGGGTTCTTTTCGTGATGGTCGTCACTCGGCAAGCCTCGGAAACATCCGCATGGTCTGTCACCGCATGGACAGATGGCCTGCAGGGTTTCGCTGGAACAATCATGCGCGGATTGCCTCCCCTATCGTCGTCATCCCGGTCCGGAGATACTGAGCCGGGCCCGCTTCGACCAGATCGGGATGTCCGTCGCGCAAAGCGACTCGCAGGCGTGCATTGTTCACGACGAAACGACCCCAAAAGAAGGTCCCTTGATCGCAGGAGAGCTGGACGGCTTTGTGGCCGTTTGCAGGGTCGGTGATCCTCAGCGGGATCGTCGGATATTGGTGCGTGCAGTGCCCGGCGGCGGTTCCAACCTCGGGCAGCGAGTATTGTGACCGGCCCTCGACCGTGACCCGCTTGTTCGACGTGCCCCGATGTCCGCACCATGTTTCAAGGTAAAGGTATGAGGAGAGGATCTGGCTCAAGTCGTCTTCCGTAAGGATCAGCATGAGGCCGTTGCCCTTCACATCGGATCGGTCCTTGAAGGCGGGAAGGAGGGCAGCCTCAGGGGAATTCACCCGGAAGCCACTGTTAGAGAACGGGTCACCATGCTCAAGGCCTCGTTCATACCGATGGAGACAGTAGGACTGCTGTCCCTGTTCCCGCGGGCTCGGGGAGAGCCTGGTATGCCCACCGGCACAAGCCTGGCCTGCCGTCCGTGCTCCCGCGGGCTAGGGCTCTCCCGAGCGATCCATGGGAACACCATCAGGCAACAGACAATCACAGTTGGCCAGAAGACTTGTGCTTTCTCAGGCCGGAGGGCCTTCTTCGCAGACCCTCATATCTCCATCCCCGGGGGCGCAGAAACCTGGAGCGCCGCCCGGGCCCAGGATATTTCATTGCGGGCTTCGCTGCCGACGGAATTGGGTGCCTTCCTCCCAGAATTGTTCATCATCCGCGAACGTGACGAGCAGTTCCTGAATGCGGCCGGTCTCTGCCGCCAGCAAAAGCCCGCCCTCATGTCTCAGAAGCGGCAGGTCGACCTCTCCGTGATCGACCATTTCCTCGACAATCTCCTCATCAAGCAGCGCGATATTGAGCGATTCTCCCTGGACAGACACGCGGGCAAAGAAATGTGTCGGGACAAGGGGAAGGTAGGCCTGTGCCGCGAGCAACACCTCAAGGCTCTCCTCATCTGGGCACATGTCGAGGTAAAGCTGGCCATCGAGATGGACGACGCGGGTCTCGTAGCGGCTGACGCCTTCACTGCTGGCGTAGGTCACGACGTACTTGAGTTCGCCTGCCGCCGCAAGCTTCAGGACCTCGTCGTCCTCGGATATCCATGTCCCGATGAGCTTTGGTTCTGCCACCACGTGGTCGCTGTCCCAAAGCGGGTAAAGCGACGCCAGGGGGCCGCACCCAGTGGCAAGTGCCGCCAGCATCAGTATCACCACCAATCTTGTCTTTCTCACAACTGTCTCCTTCCAGGGACTCGATGTTTTCAGTCCCTGGAAAGGGTAGCGACAAACAGGGCAGCAGATTACAGTGCTGCACTGATGTGCACACGGGCTCCTGGCTTTGTAGCCGGGAGTATGCCTGGGCGGATGAGGCAGCGACGGCCAGGCGGGCTCTCCTCCCATCGCCGCGAACTGTGCGCCTGTGGCGCTTTTCCGTTAGCCCGGACGGCGAAAAGCGCCGGTCCGGCATCCATGCTCGTCCTTGACGAACGAGCAGCCCGTTGCGCAACCTTCAGCACCCATTGCCGGACGTGACCATGGGCAGCCGAGCCTGATGCGCCACCCTTGGCGCCGCAGGGCCATCCTGCAGGGCGGGAGTTATTGAAAAGCGCCATCCGCGCCTACTGAGCATCCCATGTCCTCAACAGGGTCAGCGCACGGGGCGCAAGAGCCGGGCAAGGAGATTCCGAACGGCGGCATAGCGGGCCGCCACAAGCATGACCAAAACGCCTGCGACCAGCAAAGCAATCGGCCATCCGACCTCTTCCGCGAGCCAGTTCTGCTGCAGGCGGATAATGCCGATCGCCAGAAAGAGCATCCCGGTCGCGAGGTAATTCTTCATCTGCCGCGGAATGCTGAGGAAAACGAACAGAGCGGCCACTGAAGGGAGCAGCACCTCGAAAACCCTGGCCTCGAGGTGCAGAGCGACGCTTTGGGGCGCCTCCTCCCATCGCCGTGTAGCCTACAGGCCCAGCAGGAAGACCGGGACCAGCACGTGCCCGGCAATCACGAAGCGGAAGGCCTTGGCGACGGCACGCATCTGCTGGGAACTGAATCTCTCACAGGCCAACTGCAACAGGAAGTAGATACCGGCGTTGATAACGAAGAGGTATTCGACCTGTCCGCGTGTCCACGGAGCGATCCCCTCCAACCATCTTGCCCAAGGCTCATGAAATGCGGCGGTGCCGCTGAGAGAAATGTAGGTGAACAGGACGGCGATAGGGTAAAAGTAGCGTGAGTCGGCTGGATACCGCAGCCGTTCGAGGGAAATTGCTGTGAGGAAAAATAGAAAGGCTACAGGAATCAGGCGGAGATACAACCTCCCGGGGTCCTTCTCGAGCCACTCAAGCATCCCAAGGCGCAGCAGCGTGACGCCGCAGAGAAGCGCTGCGATCACGGCGAACACCAGCGAAAACACCGATGAACGGGTAAACTTCCGCAGCCAGACGTAGGCCGGCAGCGACAGACAAAGCGCCCACCATAGCTGAGCGTTCGTGGTCCTCTTGAGGCTCTCGAAGCGGAAGATGAATTCCAGATCCTCCCGGCCCTGGGTCAGGCCGCCGAACAGCCCATACTCGCCCATCGCCACAAGCAGCGTGATCGGGAGCAGGAGGCACGCGGAGAGGAGGTAAGCGACCGCGATACGCAGTCGTCCGGCCGTCCAGCAGCGAATCCCGTAGAGGAATGTAGGGATGGTTGGAGCGCCGACTACCGCCACTGCGGCCGTGCCGGAGAGGTACTTGTAACGGAAAAGAAAGACCAGGGAAGCGGCAACGACCAGCAGCCAGGCGCCGAAATACAGAGCGACCTGGGGCAACGAAAGCCTCCGCACCTCCAGGATCCACGCATCCTCGCGCTCCGCAAGGCGGTCGTAGTTCCGGCGCAGGGCGTCGAACTCATAGTTCGAGAGAATCCGGTCCCTGCGCCAGTCCTCGAGTTCCCGCAGGTGCTGTTCGATCTTCCCGGCCATCCGCCGAGCGTAGGAGGTCGGCGCCGCCAGCACCGGTTCACCGGCCAGAAATCGCTCGAGATCATCGGCCATTTCGCGTGCCGAGGCATAGCGGTTGGCCGGATTCTTCTCCAGGGCCTGCATGCAGATGTTCTGCAGCTCTCCCGGGATCGCAGGGTTCAACCTGCGCGGCAGAACCGGCTCCTCTTCACAAATACTGTTTGCCTGGCCGTGCAGATCGTCCGCACGGAAAGGCAGTACCCCCGTCAGCATCTCGTACAACACCGTGCCGAGCGTGAATATGTCGCTACGTTCTCCCAGCGGACCCTCTCCCCGTGCCTGCTCCGGAGAGAAGTACTGCGGCGTCCCGATGATCTCACCTTCGAGCGTAAGGCGCTTCGCCATCCCCTCCACATCGCGCGCCAGCCCGAAATCGAGCAGCTTCGGCTCAAGTCCGGCAGTGACCAGGATGTTGCCGGGCTTCAGGTCGCGGTGAATGATGTGGTGCTGATGCAGGAAATGCACGGTCATCACGATCTTGCGAAACAGCTCCACCTTCTGCGGTATCGGCAACGGACCTGCAGCCTCGTTGAGGGGCGCGCCCTCCACGTACTCCATGACGAAATGAGGAAGCTCGCCGGCCTGCCCCAGGCTGTAAATCTGGACGATGTTCGGGTGGCTCAGCCGGGCGAGGGCACGGGCTTCCTGCATGAAGCGGGTTCGGATTGTCTCGTTTTCGGCAAAACGCTCGTCCAGGACCTTGATAGCTACCTTCCTCCCGAGGCGTTCGTCGACACCCTGGTAGACGCGCGCCATTCCACCCGCACCGATTTGACCAACGATCCTGTGGTCGGAGAGCCTCTCAGGCACTGGTGCGCGCCCCGTCCCGGCACTCTCGTGCTCATCGTACCCGATCAGCTTATCCAGGGAATCCAGCGCCGTAATTGCCTCATGCAGCGCCGATTCCAGGCCCGGATATCGCCTGCAGAATTCCGCTGCGTCCACACATTCCGATTCGGCGCAAAGATCAATGTATTCCGCGAGAGCTGCGGCAAGCACGCGCTCGCGCTCAATTTCCGAAGATGTGGCTCTCTCTTGTTCGTCGCTCATCGGGACTCCGAAGCGGCATCCAGTTCCCTGAGCCGCTGCACAGCTCGATGCAGCAGGACCGCAACGTTCAACTTTGACCGCCCGAGCCGCTCGGCGATTTCCTGGGTGGAGAGGCCAGCCATTTTGGCGAGGAGAATCACCTTCCGGTAGTCTTCGGGAAGTGCATCCAGCTTCCTGAGGACACGCTGAACACGTTCCTTGCGTGCGAACACCCGACTCGGAGTCACGGAGTCGACCGCTTCCGCGCCTGCCGGATTGCTCTCCGAGCGCAACGGGACCATCTCCGGAGGCTTGCGTTTGCGGCGCCCGTGGTGGCGCGCCGCGTCGACAATGACGTGGTCGGCAATGCGGGAAAGCCAGCTCATGAAGCTGCCGGCGTTCCTGTATTCGAACTTCGCGAGCTGGCGGGTGGCGGCCAGGAAGGTCTCCTGAAGGATGTCGTCCACTTCGATTCTGGCGTGAAGGTCCGGGCTCATCCTGTAATGAACGAGGACGGCCAGACGGGGACTGTATTTGCGAAAGAGCTCTGTGAAGGCCTGCTGGTCCCCCGTTCGCACCCTCTCCAGGAGTCCGAAGGTCGAGGTAGGCATGGGATCTGTTCGCATCGAGACCTCGCTCGGCGGTACTCTACCGCCGTATTTCGCTCCGAGGCAACCGGCCAGCGATGGGGTCGCACGGGCCGTAGCCGTCCGGACGGTCTGCGGCCGCGCTCCGTATGCTGTCTCCGGTGCGGCAGAGACTGCTTTTTCGTCGATCCGAATCCCATGCGGCACGCCGGATGAAGCGCTCCGGAATACGATGCGCAAAGGGCCTGGGATCTCTTCGCACGTTTATTCAACTCGCGGGGCTGTCAGCCACAGGATCGGCGTATGTCCTGCGGCGCTTCGCACCGGCTTGAAAGTGTTTGCGCAGACCGTCTCCGCGCCCGCCCGAGGCGTTTCCGCCTGCCGAGGAAGGCGACAGAGACTCTTCAAGGGAACGGCAAAACATACAGGCATCTATGAGCCAAGACGCACTTCCGACCGGGCGACTGCCTGCGCGAAAATCCAGATCCCCAATTCGATGATCGCGCAGAAAACGAATCAGAACACAATTAGCTTGACTGCTGAACGTACGTGAAGTCAACTCATCGAATACAGGCGGCTAAAACAGCTTCTCGAAGCCTGAGTTTGACACGGAAGTCAGACGGTGCGTTATCCGGGGGTCTCTTTTTGCCTCTCCAAGGAGGGAAAGGCCATGGTTTCGAGCAGACTTCGGATTCTCGTTTCGGCCCTTCTTTCGCTCTTCGTCCTTGATGTCGTTCCTCCGAACTTTCTGGCGCAAGCGCAGACGA
>JACADW010000344.1 GCA_013388445.1 Acidobacteriota bacterium
GATCAGGTCCAGGCGGTCTTCGACAAAGGAATTCTGGCTCTTGCGGCGCTCCTCGTCGGTCATCCCCGCGTGATAGGGGCCTGCACGATACCCGCGCCTGCAGAGTTCGCCGCTCAGTTGGTCCACATCCGCGCGGCGAATGCAGTAAATAATGCCGGGTTGGCCTGGATGGCGCGCCAGGACGTCGTCGATCTGCTTCTGGAGGTTGAGACGGCGGCGCACCCTGTAGACAAGGTTCGGGCGGTCGAAACTGCCGACCAGGATGCGCGGCCGGTCCAGGTGGAGCTGCCCGGCTATATCGCGGCGCACGGGCTCGGTCGCCGTGGCGGTATAGGCGCCGATCGGAATGCCGGGGAGCGCGTCGCGCAGGGCGCCGAGCTGCCGGTATTCGGGCCGGAAATCATGCCCCCACAGGCTGACGCAGTGCGCCTAGTCGATGGCGACGGCGCAAACCCCTGCAGTTTTGAGAAAATCGAGGAATCCTTCCCGGAGCAAGCGCTCCGGCGAGACGTAGAGCAGCTTCAGGGTGCGAGCGCGCAGCTTGCGATAAACGTCGGCCTTTTCGTCCCGTGAAACGCTGCTGTCGATCCGGGCCGCGGGGATGCCGTTGTCGAGCAGCGTGTCGACCTGGTCCTTCATCAGCGAAAGCAGCGGGGACACGACCAGCGTGAGCCCCGGCTTGACCATGGCCGGCGCCTGGAAGCAGAGTGATTTTCCGCCGCCGGTCGGCAGGACCACGATGGAGTCGCGCCCCGTCAGGACGCAGTTCATCGCCTCCTCCTGAAGCGGCAGAAAGCCGTCGTAATCCCAATATTTTTTCAGGACGAGCCGGATGGCATCGGTCATATCCGCATCGATCCTCATCGACGATGTTTCCCAACGAGCTGGATTATTTCAAGAAAGGGGAGCCGCCGACCAGCATTTGAGAAGGGGATCCTGTCGCCGATCGGGGATCAAAGGCGGACGTCCACGGGTCCAATCCTGGACGATGGGGCGATCGCGGACACCCGCCATTCTGATCTTGGAGTCGCCGTCTTGAGCTTGACGCAGGATTCCCGGGGCCTCGATGTCGCAATGATTCTCGGATGAAGCTGGATGTCCAGGATCTCCATGAGGAGAGGATGGATTAGTTGATCTTGGCAATTGCGGGCTTGTCGGGGGGGCATGTCAGCATGCAAGGGAACTCCGGTTGTGTCCACCAATGCGCGAGTTGGTCGGATTTCGTGGCGCCTTCTTCAGAACATTCATCTCCTTCTGTGCCTTGCGCGCGGGCGCATCCGGCGGATTCCGTTCACTCCGCCGACCCCCACTCGCATAAGGGGCTGAGAAATTTTTCGCTCAATCGGGCCCGTCGCCGGTTAGTCATGTTGCAGCCCGCGGGCTGCAGGAAGCCGGGCGAGGTGAATGATCCGCCGGTATCCACAGCGGGTCCTGACAGACAAGAGGCAACATGAGCGTGGCGATGTTGCGTCTCCGGGTCAAGGCTTCGAGGTTGGCGAAGCCGCCTTCGAGTATCGCCCCCGCCAGCCTGAAGAGAGCGTCCTCTACGGTGTTGTGGCCGGACATCTCGAAACTTTCCTGGCCCGGCAACGCGAGCGCGGCCGTGTGGTCCCCCGGTTTGTGGAGCGCGAACTGCGCGCGTTTCTTGATTGCGGCGTTTTGGCGCGAGGCTTCCTGCGGGTTCACTGCGACGCCTGCCGCCTGGACCGGGTTGTCCCTTTCTCCTGCAAATGCAGGGGTTTCTGTCCGTCCTGCGCAGGACGCCACATGGTCGATACCGCTGCTCACCTCGTGGACCGGGTGTTTCCCGAGGCGCCGGTCCGGCAGTGGGTGCTGTCGGTCCCCTTTGCCTTTCGCTACCGCCTGGCCTACGACCCCTCCCTGGTCAGGGATGTATTGCAGATCTTTGTCCGATCCATCTTCGCCTCGATGCGGCGCCGGTCAGGCATTCCTGCCTCGAACCGCCAGGCCCGCTGCGGTGCCGTCGCATTCATTCAGCGCTTCAGCGATGCGCTGAATCTCGACCCGCATTTTCATGTCCTCGCTTTGGATGGCATCTATGTGGTCGACGGCAGAGGCGAACCGTTGTTCCGGCGCGTTCCCCCTCCCAGTGATGCCGAGGTTGCCCGCGTTGCGGATCGCCTTCATCGCCGTGTCGCAAAGCTCATGGAGAAACGAGGTTTGGGCCCCCAAGCGGATCCGGACGAGGCGGACACCCTGCGGCGCGACGAGCCGCTGCTCGCCGAGCTCTACAGTGCGGCGGTCTCAGGGCGCGTGGCTACGGGGCCGCGCACCGGCAGGCGCATCGCAAGAGTTGGCGACGAGGTGGATCCCGCGAATGGCGTCCTGCCTTCGGGTCCCTGCTGTGCGTCGGTTGCCGGCTTCAGTGTCCATGCGGGCGTCTGCGTGCCGCCTCGGGACCGCCTGCGGTTGGAGCGGCTGGCACGTTATGCCGGCCGCCCTCCGCTTGCCACCGGGCGCCTGTCCCTTCTGCCCGACGGCAGGCTGCTCTATCGCCTCAAGCGCCGCTGGCGTGACGGAACCACCCATGTGATCTATGAGCCCCTGGAATTGATCGAACGGCTCGCCGCGCTTGTGCCTCCTCCCAGGTTCAACATCACACGATACTACGGAGTGCTTGCGCCTGCTGCGGCCTTCAGACCCCGGGTGACTCC
>JACADW010000360.1 GCA_013388445.1 Acidobacteriota bacterium
CCAGGGCGGCGAAGTCGATGCGGTGGTCGCCCTGGCGGGCGATGCGTTCGACCAGCGTCGTCACATCCGGGACGCCGAAGTGCGCCAGCAACGGCCCGGTGAGCGCCGTCGGGGGATCGATGCCCTTGAAGGCGCGGGCCACCGACCCCACTGCCGCCCGGCAGATGTCACCGCCGCCGCCCCAGTCGCCCATCTCATCGCCAACCCCCCAGGAACGGAAGACCTGCCCGTGCCGGTTACGCCCGGCCTTGGTGGAGCCGGACCCGGCGATGCACACCACCCCATAGGGCTGGCTGGTCCCGGCCCGCAGGGCGATGAGCGTGTCGTTGTCCAGGAAGTACGGCCCCGGCACGCCCAGCGATTCGATCACCGGGCGCAGACGACCGTCGTCGCTGGGGAAGTCATACCCCGCCAGCCCGTACCCGGCAGCGGCGATCGGCGCCCGCCCGATCCCCGCGTCGGCCAGTGCGGCCTCCAGCGCCTGGGCATAAGCGGCGCGGGCCCCGTCCAGCCCGACTCCTTCCCAGTTGCCAGGGCCGGAAAGCCCAACCCCGACGATGTGCCCGTCGGCGTCGGCGATCAGGGCGTGGGTTTTGCTGGCCCCGGCGTCGAGGCCAAGGTAGTAACGTGGTCGATCAGCCATCAGCTTTCAGCTTTCCGATATCACTCCAAAAGACCCGCCGGCGGCGCACAACTGGACAGAGCGGCCCTGAGTCCGGCCCTGCGCATCAGTCAACATTCATGGCGGGATCGCCCGGCTCGGGGGGAGGCGGCTCGACGGCGGTGTAGTTGCAGGTGGAGCAGCGGCGCACGACGTAACCGTGGGGTAGCGTGAGCACATCGTGCAGCGTCATCTGCTTACACCAGGGGCAGGTCGCCCCCGGCCCTGGCCCCAGCCCTTTGATCGGCTGCGCCCACGGCCAGCCCACGTACCTGCACGCCGAACACTGGCGGTAGCTGCCCCGGTCGTGGAAGGTGTACCCGCCACAATGGGGACACTGCTGACCCATCGCCATGACCGCCTCCTCATCCCATCCCGGCGAGCACGTCCGAGTGTGGATCAGATCACCCTCCGTCACAAGTCGGTGCCGCGACGGAGGACGACTGACGACAGGCCCTCCGTCCCAGCCGCCACGCCCAGCGGATGCCGGACGCGAGCGCGAGTCAGCAGCGCCATTGCCGGGACAGTGTTCCGATGATAAGCTAAGAATGACGCTGAGATATATTGCAAAGGAGCATTTTGTATGTGGCAGGAATTCAAAGAATTCGCCATGCGCGGCAGCGTGCTCGATCTGGCCATCGGCGTGATCATCGGTGCCGCGTTTGGCAGTGTGGTGTCCTCGCTGGTCAACGACATTCTGATGCCCCCCATCGGGCTGTTGCTGGGACAGGTGGACTTCTCCAGCCTGTACATCAACCTGTCCGGGCAGGAATTTGAGTCGCTGGCCGCCGCCCAGGCCGCCGGGGCCGCCACCATCAACTATGGCCTGTTCATCAATCACGTCATCAATTTTCTGATCGTGGCCTTCGTCATCTTCCTGGTCGTCAAACAGGTCAACCGCCTGCAGCGCCTGGGGCGGGAAGAAAAAGCGCCCGCCGCGCCGACCACCAAAACATGCCCCTACTGCCAGACCGATATTCCGCTCCGGGCCACCCGCTGTCCCCACTGCACATCGGAACTGGCCGCGGAAACCACGTGACGACTCACACCGGTTCGCAACCGTCCACGGACAGATCGCCGCAACAAACTGAGCGCTGGCGCATCTAAAACATAGATGGAGGCACAGCTATCAAAAAGGAGTTGTTGCACGATGAACACTTTGCTTGAGTTTCTGGCCAGCACCAACGGGCGCATTGTCCGAATCGTGGCCGGGGTGATTCTTATCGTTGTCGGGCTGTTGGTCGTCGGGCCATCGAGCTTCTGGCCGGGCCTGGTTCTGGCCATCATCGGCGTGGTGCCGCTCCTGGCCGGGCTTCTCGATGTCTGCGTGTTTGCGCCGCTCTTCGGCCTGCCGTTCAAAGGGCCGGACATCCGGGCGCGGCGGTGAGCCAGACAGGCGCGGGGTTTTCCTGATGTCGGCCTTTGGGGAGAGCGGGCGTCGTGGGGACGCCCGCTCTTTTATGGCGTCCCTCACGCCGTCATAGCTTCCCTTCAGCCTCTCCGGCAGGCACGTCCGGCGGCGCTGAATCGGCAGCCGTTTCATCCCCCGGTTTTGGATTTGCCGCTTCCGCCGCCGTCGCCATGTCCCCCGCCCCGGACTGCCCCGGCTCGACCTGGGGCGTGCGACCGCCCGCCTCCTCAAAAACCTCAGCGTAAAACAGTTCGGCCAGTTCGGCGGCAAAGGACATCATGTGCCGCCCGGCAGCCTCGCCGGCAGGGGAACGCATCCCCTGGTCAAACGACTCGACGTCCTCAAAGTACAGCGCTATCCCCCGGTAGTACGGCGATTCGCCGCCCGGCGCGCCGAGGATCACGCTGGCCTCGCGGCGGACCACGCCAGGAATGCGCTCCAGCAGCGCCAGGTTGGCGTTGTAGAACGCTTCAAATGCCTCCACGTCGGCGGGCGTCCGGTATAAAATCGTGAGTTTGATCATCCTCCCTCTTCCTGAGGTGTCACGACGAGCACAGGGCGGAATCCGGCCACGACGGCGCGGTATAGCTCCCGATACCCGGCCTCGTAGAACGCCTCCGGCGCCCACTGCAACAGGCGATAGGCCGCGCCATCCCCCGCCCGCGATACCAGGACGGTCGCCCGGTAGACCAGCCGCCAGTTGTCCAGGGGAACGACGTAGGTTGTGCTGAGACCCTGCGCCAGGCCGCCGGGCGCTTCGTCCAACCATTGTTCGCTGAGGATGACGCCAGGCGTGCGAGCGCGGACTTCAGCCAGATAAGTTTCCAGCAACGCCGCCGGCGCGCTGGCAGGATCGTAGCCCGTTCCCAGCGGTCGGGCGGAGATGCCCACCGGCAGGTTGGGGTCGGC
>JACADW010000345.1 GCA_013388445.1 Acidobacteriota bacterium
ATACGGGAACCGACGACGGAGCGGGCGCTCTCGGCTGCTCGTCGTGCAGCTTCCTGGTCGGACATCGTCGAGATCCGCGCCGACTTTATCCGGGACCTGAACCTGCCGGTGCTTCTGCGGGAGAAGCCGTGTCCGGTTATTTTCACTCTCCGTCCGCGTGGTGAAGGTGGAGAGTACGTCGGGAGCGAGTTCAGCCGCATCGAAACCCTCGTTGAGGCAGCGAGCCTTGGCGCAGACTGGGTGGATGTCGAATATTCCGCGTTCTGGCGGGGAGTGCTCGGGACGGTAGAGAGGCGGAAGGTCATCCTGTCGCATCACGATTTCCATGAGACACCGCGCTCGCTGGACTCTCTGATCGACGAAATGCGCGAGACGGGGGCCCGCATCATCAAGATCGCCACCACGGCGAGAGGGCTCGCGGACAACCTTGTGGTCGCGAACGCCCTGAAGCACGCTGCCGCGAGAGGGGTCGAGCTGTGTGCTCTCGCCATGGGCCCGCGGGGTATTCCGAGTCGCATATTGGGGCCGTCCTGGGGCTCCTGGACGACCTTCGCCAGCCTTCCGGGGGGTGAGCCGACGGCCGACGGACAGATCCCGGCCGACCAGCTGGTGGAGCTGTACCGGATCCGCCGGATCCGTCCTGAAACCCGGCTGTTCGGCGTCCTCGGAAAGCCGCTGGCTCATTCCCTCTCGCCGCATCTTCACAATGCCGTGTTCGCGAATCAGGAAAGAGACGCCGTCTATATTCCTCTCGAAGCGGCGGATATCGAGGACTTTGTGCGTTTTTCCGAAGTGGTCCCGATCGAGGGAGCGAGCGTGACGATCCCGTTCAAGGAGCCGGTCCACGAACTGGCGGCGAGCATTTCGGTCGAGGCCAACCAGACCGGTGCGGTGAACACGCTCTTGCACAGGGGGGGAGCCTGGCATGGTGAGAATACGGACGTCGAAGGCTTTCTCAGGCCGCTCCGAAAGCGCACCCGCGTAGGCAGGCTGCGCACCATCGTCCTCGGTGCCGGCGGAGCGGCGCGTGCTGTGGTATGCGGCCTGGCTTCGCGGGGAGGCGCGGTCTGTGTGGTCGCCAGGGATCCCGCGAAGGCAAGGCGCCTGGCCGAGAAGTTCGGCGTGGAGCACGCAGCCTGGAGTGAAATCAGGAACATGTCGTGGGACCTCCTGGTAAATACCACTCCTGTGGGCATGTACCCGAACACCGACGAATCGCCCGTGCCGGCGGACTGGCTCGTCGGCCGTTGGGTTTATGATCTCGTATACAACCCGAAAGAGACGAAGCTGCTGAAAGACGCATCGCGCAAAGGTTGCAGGGTTGTCTACGGGACGGAGATGTTCCTGGCGCAGGCGGTCAAGCAACAACAGCTGTGGTTCGGCGCACGACCGCCGGAAGGAATCATGCAGGAGGCGCTGGAGAAGGCTCTGGAGGGCGCAGGAGCGGGGCGCGTCCAACAGGAGGCTGTGGCGGCCGGATCTGCTGGAGGGAGCCAGCGATAAGTCATGCGTGTCTCGGGCGCAGTATCGCCGGACCTGACCGGCGCGAGGGCAATCCGTATCCGTGTCCCGGCTACCACTTCGAATCTGGGGCCTGCCTTTGACGCGGTGGGCCTGGCGCTGCAGCTCTACCTGCTCGTCGAAGTCAGGCGCAGCGACCGCGCTCATTCGAGCCTGGAGTTCTCCGGGGAGGATGAGCGCTTGGTTCCGAGGGATGAGACCAATCTCATCTGGCAGGCGATGGAGGAGATGGCCCGCAGGCACGGAAAGAAACTGCCCTCGTTCGATGCGAGAGTCGCAAACCAAATCCCCATCACAAAGGGGCTCGGCAGCAGCGCCGCCGCCTGTCTGGCAGCGGCTGCCGGAGCGGATTTTCTGTGTAGCCTCGCCCTGCCGCGTGAGGAGTGGCTGCGGTTTGCGACCGAACTGGAGGGCCACCCCGACAACGCGGCGCCTGCGCTCTATGGCGGACTGGTTGCTACGATCGGCGGGGAGACGCTGCTCTGTTCACGAGCCCCATTCCCGTCGCACTGGACTGTGGTGACTGTGACACCCGAATTGGAACTCGCGACAAAGAAAGCCAGGGCCGTCCTGCCCGCGGAGGTATCGCACAGCGACGCCGTGTTCAACGTACAGCGCACCGCGTTCCTGATGTCCCAGCTGATCCGGGGAAGAACCGATGGTCTGCGGGAGGCCATGAGAGACAGGCTTCATCAGCCCTACCGCAGCCCGCTGTTGCCGGGGCTGGAGGAAATTCTGGCGATGGATCCGCGCGACGGTCTCATTGGACTGGCGCTCTCGGGTGCGGGCTCGACCGTGATCGCGCTTGCAGATTCCAACGAGCGCTCCATTGCCGCACAGATCAGCCGGATCTTCGCAGGTCACGGGCTCAAGGCGACGGAAAGGCTTCTCAAGGCCGACAACCTCGGCCTGACGATAGAGGTGCTGAATTGAGCGGCGTTCGGCGTTCCGACCACACCGACTCCCCGCGGCGGGCCGCCTGGCGGAAGCGGGATATGCTGCCCCTGATTACCCAAGGCGTCCGATGCTGTTTCGGCGAGGAGGTGAATCGCCGGCGTGGTGTGGAATCCGTACTGGCAGCCATCGCGCGGAACTGGGGTTTCCGGGTAGCCATCCCGCCCTCAGCCGGGATCCTTGTGCCCGAGGAAATTCTCTCTTCGAGGCGTCTCATCGCGGGCGATGCGGGGGACCGCTGCCGCTCCATTCTGGTCAAGCCCATGGATCTGCCGACGCATGTGGGATACGGGGTCGCCGTCGCGGCTATATGCGGACGCGACGTACTGCTCGAAATTGACCCTGACCTCCACCAGCCTTTGGACCTCGGCTTCGGGCGCTGCACGCTGGTGCTCGCCGGCCGGAGCGGCCTTTCCGTAAGCAGGTCCAACGTACTTTCCACAGCCAGGATGGCCGCAAAGTATCCCCGGATTACGGAAAGGTATTTCCGGAGCCGGGGCCTCCCCGTGAAGGCGATCTGCCTCAGCGGCAGAGTTGAGCTTGCTCCGAACCTGGGGTTTGCCGACACCGTCGTGGACCCGGTCGAGACCGGCAGGACGCTGAGGGGGAACGGGCTTGAAGTCCACGAACGCATCGCCGAGTCCGGCGCCCGTCTGGTTGTCAACCGGGCAGGCTTTCACGTCCGGCATGCGGAGATTCAGGAACTCCTGGGTGCCTTGAGGAAAATGCTGGAATGATTCCGATCTACAGATTGAGAGACCGGGCCCTGTTCTTCGAGCGCCTCGAACGCCGCCGCGCCCTCATCTCCGGCGAGGTTCAGGCAGTCGTGCGCAAAATAATCGAGGGAGTCCGGACGGAGGGTGACACCGCGCTGCTCCGGTTCACCGCGGAGCTGGATGGCATCAGAATGACGGCGAAGCAGCTGCGCCTCAGGCCGCAGGCACTGCGCGCTGCTGCGGCTGCGGCGGATCCGGCGGTCGTTCACGAGCTGGAAAAAGCGATTTTCAATATCCACGCTTTTCACAAGCGCCAGTTGCAGGAATCGTGGGAGTTCCACCGCCGCGGGGCCGTTCTCGGCCAGAGGGTGCTGCCGCTCGAAAGAGTCGGCGTCTACGTGCCGGGCGGAACGGCTGCCTACCCCTCGACTGTGCTCATGAACATAATCCCGGCCAAGGTTGCAGGCGTCCCCCGGATTGCGGTCGTGACCCCGCCAGGTACTTTCCACAGACATCCCATCATTGCCGCGGCTTTGCAGGAGCTGAACATTCGGGAGGTCTACCTGGTCGGAGGAGCGCAGGCAATTGCCGCTCTCGCATGCGGCACGGAGACCATCCGCCGCGTGGACAAGATCGTGGGACCCGGAAATGCCTATGTGGCGGCCGCCAAGAGGGAAGTGTTCGGACAAGTCGATATCGACATGATCGCCGGCCCGAGTGAAGTCGTTGTGCTGGCAACCGCCGAGTCCAACCCGCGCTACATCGCGGCGGACATGCTCTCCCAGGCTGAGCACGACGAGTCTGCCAGCGCAATCTGTTTTACCGATTCGGCCGCGCATGCCGTGCTGATCAGACGCGAACTGGAGCTGCAGGTCGCGTCACTGCCCAGGCAAGCGACAGCGCGAAGATCACTCGAAAACTTCGGTGCCATCGTCGTCACCGAGAATTACTTTCAGGCTATCGGCTGGATCAACGAGATCGCCCCCGAGCATCTGGAAATTTTCTCGACCGTACCTGAGTCTGCGATCGACTTGGTGCGTCACGCGGGGGCGATCTTTTACGGGGATCACTGTCCCGAAGCTGTGGGCGACTATTTTGCAGGGAGCAATCACGTGCTTCCCACGGGCGGCACGGCGCGGTTCTCTTCCCCTCTGGGCGTGTATGATTTTCAGAGATGGACCAGCGTCATCCGGTATTCGCGGGAAGAGCTGTCCCGGACGTGGCGCTCCATTGAGACCCTGGCCCGCGCTGAGGGGCTCGAAGCACACGCCCGGTCGGTCGCCATGCGCCAGAAGGGCGACGGCGGTAGGAAAGGGAAATCAGATGTATAGTCCGTCAGAATGCGCGGAGGATTTACGGTTGCCTGCGCCGGCGCGCCGTCAGGCTCAGCAGCGCGAGGCAACTCCGGCATCTGGCCTTCTCAGGGAGACCGGGATATCGTGGTGAAAAGGGATGCAGCGCTGCACGGCGTCAAAGACCAGGTGCTGAAAGCTCCCGCCTACACCTTGCGTACGTACGATGCGAAGGTGAAGCTGAACCAGAACGAGAATCCGTACGACTTCCCCGAAGACCTGAAGCAGGAGACATTCCGGCGCTTCATGGCGAGGCGGTGGTCGAGATATCCCGAGTTTGTCCCCGATTCCCTCCGCGCCCAGCTCGCCGGCTACTGCGGCTGGGAGAAGGAGGGGATCCTCGTGGGGAACGGCTCCAACGAGTTGTTGCTCGCAGCGCTCCTGGTGCTGGTGAGGGAAGGCACGCCGGTCGTCATACCTTCGCCGTCATTCCAACTCTACTGTCTCGTGTCCCAGATCCTCTGCGCGAGAATCACGGCGGTGCCGCTGAAGCCTGACATGGGATACGATGTCGATGCGCTCCTGGCCGCCGCGGACGAGGTGAGCGCCAGGGTGCTCATCCTGTGCAGTCCCAACAACCCGACCGGCACGGAGCTTGCGCAGGAGGACCTCGGCCGTATCCTGGAGAACTTCGGAGGCCATGTTCTTCTCGATGAGGCGTATTACGAGTTCTCGGGCCGCACGGGCCTCCAGTTCATGAAACGCTTCCCGCGCCTGATCGTCACGCGCACATTCTCAAAAGCCATGGGGATGGCGGGTCTGCGGCTCGGCTACTTGATGGCAAATCCGGGTCTTGCCTCACAGATCGCCAAGGCCAAGCTTCCTTACAACGTGAACCAGTTCAGCCTGACGGCCGCGCAAGTGGCGTTGGAGAACCTGGACAGGTACAGACCTGCGATTGAGAGCATACTGAAGGAGCGGGACAGGCTCAGGATGTTGTTGAGCGGCATACCGGGGGTAAAGGTGTTTCCGACCGGCGCCAATTTCTTCCTCTTTGAACTTCCTGTTCCGCCGCGCGGGGTCTTCGAGGAACTCTACCGCCAGGGGATTCTGATCCGCGACGTTTCCTCCTATCCCATGCTCTCGCGCTGCCTGCGCGTGACAGTCGGGACGCCCGAGGAAAACGACCTGTTCATAGCGGCGCTGCGAAGGACTCTGGAGCCGCAGCAGGCCGCAATGCCATGATGTGTTGGAGGACTGCATGATGACCGAGCGCAAAGCGAGTGTGACTCGCAAGACCGGGGAGACCGATGTGGAGGTCGTTGTCGACTTGGACGGCAGCGGCCGCGGCCGGATCCAGAGCGGCATCGCTTTCCTGGATCATATGCTGATGCTGTTCGCCAAGCACGGCCTGTTCGATCTTGAAGTGCGTTGCAGGGGTGACCTGGAGGTCGACGGCCATCACTCTGTCGAGGATATCGGCATTTGCCTGGGAACGGCGCTCGATAGGGCTCTCGGTGACAGGCAGGGTCTCGTGCGCTTTGCGCACGCCTACTGTCCCATGGACGAAGCTCTGGCCAGAGTGGTTGTGGACCTCTCGGGCCGTTCGTTCCTGGTATTCAAAGCGGAGGCGCGGCGTGAACAGGTCGGCGGGCTGGACACCGAGCTGGTCGAGGAGTTCTGGAAAGCCGTGTCGACGCATGGACGTTTCAATCTGCATGTCGAGCTGCTGTACGGTCGCAACGCCCACCACATCTTCGAGGCGGTCTTCAAGGCTGCAGCGAGGGCGTTCAATCTCGCGACACGGACTGATCCGCGGGTGCAGGGGGTTCCCTCGACCAAGGGAGTAATCTGACGATGACACCTTCGAGGTCCGTAGTGATCATCGACTATGGCATGGGCAACCTGCGCAGCATCGAGAAAGCCATTGCTGCCGTTGGAGGAAATGCCATGATCTCGAGTGATCCCGGCGTCGTGCGGGGCGCGGAACGGCTCATACTTCCCGGAGTGGGCGCCTTCGGCGATGCCATGGACAATCTCAGGAGGAACGGCCTCGAGGAGGCGGTGAAGGAAGCGGCAGGAAAGGGCACTCCGCTGCTCGGGCTTTGCCTCGGCCTGCAGCTGCTCTTTTGCGACTCGGAAGAGTTCGGCAGCCATCGCGGCCTGGGCATCGTCCCGGGCAAGGTGCGGAGGTTCGACAAGCCGGGACTGCACGTGCCGCATGTGGGCTGGAACCAGGTTGAGTCCCGATGGCCCGATCCTTTGCTGTCCGGCATTCCGGAAGGCTCATACTTCTACTTCGTTCATTCGTACTTTGTTGAGCCCCGTGACGACGCCGACGCGATCGCGTGGACCGATTACGGCGGTCGTTTCTGTTCCGTCGCTCGGCGCGGTTCGGCGTGGGGAGTCCAGTTTCATCCCGAGAAAAGCCAGGAGATGGGCAAGCGGCTCCTGTACAACTTTCTCAGGACCTGAAAGGGGTGTCGGTCGACACATGCGCAACGGGGCCGCGGGCAGCCCGGTGCATTCTTGACAGCCATGACCTGCTCGAGTTTCGAGTTGATCCCGGCGATCGATCTGAAGGGAGGTAGATGCGTCCGCCTCCAGGCGGGGGATGCTTCGCGCCTGACCGAGTATGGCGATGATCCGGTCGCCATGGCGCTCCATTGGCAGGGGCAGGGCGCATGCCGGCTGCACCTGGTGGATCTCGATGGCGCATTCTCGGGCGGAGGCGTACATTTGGAAATCGCTGCGGCGGTGTTCCGTGCCGTGAGGATTCCGGTTCAGTTTGGCGGTGGATTGAGGACGCTCGAGCAAGTCTCGCATGTTCTGGAACTCGGCGCGAGCCGCGCCATCGTCGGGACAGCCGCGATCGAACAGCCGGAGCTTGTCGAAGCGGCCGTCAGGCACTTCCCGGGCGCGATTATTGTGGCTATCGATGCGCGCCAGGGAAGGGCGGCGGTCCGCGGATGGGTGAGTCAGAGCCCGGTGGCGGCCATCGACGTGGCAAAGCAGGCTGCGCGAGCGGGAGTAGAACGCATCATCTACACGGATATTGCAAGGGACGGCTTGCTCTGCGGAGTGAACGTCGAGGCGACGGAAGAGACGGCGCGCCTGTCCGGGCTGAAGGTCACGGCAAGCGGCGGGGTCGCGGGTGTGGAAGACATTCGCGCGCTGTGGGAGAGGCGTCACTCCGGCATCGAGGGGGTGATCCTGGGACGCGCTCTCTACGAGAAGAAACTCGATCTCGCTGCCCTGAACCGCCTTCTGGAGGGCTGGAACAGAAATGCTGGCCAGGAGAATCATCCCGTGCCTGGACGTCCGTGACGGACGGGTAGTAAAAGGGACCCATTTCGTCCACCTGCGGGATGCGGGGGATCCGGTGGAATGTGCGGTGCGCTATGACGCCGAGGGCGCGGACGAGCTGGTTTTTCTCGACATCACCGCTTCCTCGGACCGGCGCAACATCGTGACGCGCATGGTGCGCGACGTAGCCGACAACATCTACATCCCTTTCACGGTCGGGGGCGGCCTGCGCTCTCTTGAGGACATTCAGGCCATACTGAGGGCCGGAGCCGACAAGGTCTCGCTCAACACGGCTGCGGTGGAAACTCCTTCACTCGTTGACGAGGCGGCGCGTTATTTCGGCTCCCAGTGCATCGTGGTTGCGATCGATGCGCGGCGCGTCCAGCCGTTTTCGCCGGATGACCCGCGATGGGAAGTGACGACTCACGGCGGGAGGAGGCTGACTCGCCTGGAAGCGGTCGGCTGGGCCCGCGAGGTATTCGAGCGCGGAGCCGGCGAGATCCTGCTCACTTCCATGGACTGCGACGGCACGCAGCAGGGGTACGACAATCTGCTCAATCGCATGGTCGCGGAAAGCGTGTCGATACCCGTTATCGCCTCTGGAGGCTGTGGGACGCTCGAGCATCTTGCCGACGCATTCCTGGTCGGGAAGGCAAGTGCCGCGTTGGCCGCATCGATCTTTCACTACGGGCGACACACGATCAAGGAAGCCAAGGGATTTCTGCGGGACCGCGGGATTCCGGTCCGCCTGTGAAGTCCAGATCCAGGAGATACAGAGAACGCAAAGACCGGAGAAGGGCGAAATCTCGTGTTTCCACTAGCGTCCCCGGTTCCTCCTTGGCGAGTAGGCCCCCGTTTGGCTGCGGCTTGTCCGCGTTGGGAGTCTGATGAATCATGCTTGCCCCAGACGAACTGAAGTGGGATGAGAGAGGTTTGATACCGGCGGTGGTTCAGGACGCGGTGAGCGGCAATGTCCTGATGCTCGCTTACATCAACCGTGAAAGCCTCAGGAAGACTCTCGAACTGGGTGAGACGGTGTTTTACAGCCGCGGCCGGCAGGCCTTGTGGCACAAGGGCGAGACTTCAGGAAACATTCAGAGGGTAGTCGGCCTGCAGGCCGACTGTGATGCGGACGCAGTCTTGATCCGCGTCCACCCTCTTGGACCAGCGTGCCACACGGGTGCCGGGTCGTGCTTCTTCCAAGCTGTTGAGGGATTTCAAACCGGGCCGCCGGACTCGATCGGCGCAATCATCTCCGAGCTTGAGGAGCTGATCACCCGGCGTGCAACGGAACTTCCGGATGATTCTTACACCGCGGGGCTCTTTCGAAACGGCCGCAAGCGCATCCTGCAAAAAGTCGGCGAGGAGGCAGTCTAGGCCGTGGTCGCCGGGATGGCGTCGAACCGTGCGGATTTCATCGGCGAAGCGGCCGATCTCCTCTTCCATCTCCTGGTTGCGCTGCGTGACCAGGGGGTCAGCACCGGTGACATCGCGCGGGAACTGCGAGCCCGGCGCCTGGCCGGCAAGGGTGCCAAGTAACGGTAATCCTACGGCCTCAGCTGATCCAATTGCTCTTCCGACAAATGGCAGGCCAAGCGTGCGCGAGCCGCCAGGCAGACAGCAGGCGGCCCGACGGAGCCAAGGCGAAGGATCTTTGCCCGGCTTCGTTCCGGCCGCGTCGGGCCGCCGCGGCCTACTCGCCCGGTCGTGTTTTCATGAGCTCGGTTGCGCGCTACGATCATGAGG
>JACADW010000325.1 GCA_013388445.1 Acidobacteriota bacterium
ATGAGCTTCGGTCAGGTCGTCACCGAAAACATCAGCTTCCCCGAAGAGGTCGACTTCTACACATTCACCGGAACTTCCGGCCAGACGGTCAGGGTTCAGGTCACGCAACAGGCAGGACCTGGTACCCCTTATTTCGAACTCTACGATCCGGGTAACGTCAAGATCGCCGAAAGGGGCAACCGGTGGGACGTGATCTCCGCACTCGAAGCCCAGCTGACCGGAACCGGCACCTACACGATCCGCGTCTACGACGCCGACGCGAACCAGACGATGTATTACACAATCTTCCTTCAATGCCTGAAGCAATGTCCAGGAGAGCAGCAGCCGCTGACAATCACCACAGCGTCTCCTCTGCCCGCCGCGGTCGTCGGAACGGCCTATTCCCAGGTCCTGGCAGCTTCGGGCGGAACGGCGCCATACAACTGGTCGATCAGTGGTGGCTCTCTGCCGTCTGGCTTCTCCCTTGTTTCCTCGAGCGGTGCGATCACTGGTACTCCAACGGCAACCGGGTTCTTCAGCTTTACCGTCCAGGTCACGGACAGCGTCTCTGCAACGGCAACCAAGGCATTCACGCTGGCGATCGCCATGCCGAATCCCGTCCCGGTGATCACGGCTCTCAGCCCGGCCTCCATGTCAACCGGTGCTCAGGGATTCGAGATTGTTGTCAACGGTTCAAGCTTCATACCCGGCGCGACGGTGCGGTGGAACAACCAGGGCCGAAGCACGACGTTTCTAAGCAGCGTGCAGCTGAGGGCTGTAATCCCTGCATCCGATATCGCTTCCGCGGCGACAGCCACCGTGACCGTCTTCAATCCCGCCCCCGGCGGCGGCATTTCCAACCCGCTCTCCTTTGCAGTCACAAACCCCGTTCCCTCGCTCTTCTGCCTGAACCCGATCTCGGTCGTTTCCGCCAGCCCTGCCTTCCCTCTCACCGTCCACGGCTCCAGTTTCATCCCCACCTCAACGGTCCTGTGGAATGGATCCGTCCGGACCACGACCTTCGTCAACTCGACCGAACTGCGTGCCTCCATTGCCGCAAGCGACGTCGCTTCTCCCGGCACAGCCAACATCACCGTCTCCAATCCCGCCCCCGGCGGCGGCACCTCCGGCCCCCAAACCCTGTCCATCATCAGCCTCGCCGCCGGCGCCCCCACCATTACCAGCGTCAGCCCGGAATCGGTCCCTGCCGGCGGTGAAGCCTTCACGCTCACGGTCAACGGCACCGGCTTTGTGCCGGGCTCGGTGGTCCAGTTCAACGGTCAGAACCGGTCCACCTCCTTCGTCAGTCCCACCCAGCTGACGGCGGCAATCCCCGCGGACGACATCGCTACCGGATTCACCTATGGCGTTACGGTCGTCAATCCCGGCACCAGCACGAGCGGCCTGGCTCCATTGAGCGGGACCTGTTCCGAATCCCAGGGGAATGCGTCGAACACCGGCGTGGTGACCGCACTTAACCCGGTGCCAGTACTCACCGGAACCAGTCCCGGCTCGGCAAGGGCAGGAAGCGGAACTTTTTCCATCACCGCCGAGGGCGCGAAGTTCGTTTCAAAATCAACCCTGCGCTGGAACGGAGCGGAAAGACCCACGACCTTTACCAGCAACACCCGCCTGGGAGGAACGATCCTGGCCGGCGACGTCGCCCTGCAAGACCCAGGAACAGCCACCATCGCTGTCTCGAATCCCGGACCCGGAGGCGGAACCTCGAACTCGCTCATGTTCACCATCCGGACGAACAAGGCGACTTCGACGGCCCTCTACTATCCAAGGCTCGTAACCAACAGCGGGGAAACCACAGGCATAGCCGTGGCAAACCTCAGCGGCACCGACGCGACACTCACCCTTTGGGCGTTCGACAAGACCGGCTCGGAGGAAAAAGGACCCGACGTCACCAACCCCACCTCGGTTTCCATCAAGGGAGTCGAACAGCTGCCCATCCTCGACTGGCAGCTCTTCGGCGCCGGCCTGCCCGCCAGATCCCCCGACGGTTGGGTCAAGGTCGAAAGCACTGTCCCCAAGGTGGTCGGCTTCTTCCTGACCTTCAATGACACTCTTTCCATCATGGATGGAGCAGACGTGTCCCCCTCTACCCTCACGTCCTTCGTGCTCCCCGAAATCGATGACCAGGGTTTCACCCAGGTCCGTGTGGCCAACCCCGACGCTGCGACAGCGGATGTGACCTTCGAGCTATGCAAGTCGGACGGGACACCGAGGGCTGACGCCGTGACCCGCAAGATCAATCCCAACGGCACGGTCGCCGAGTCCCTCAACGAGCTGTTTCCCGGCATCGCCCCGGATGCGTCCGACTACCTCCGAGCGAGTTCCACACGGGGAGTCGTGGCCTTCGAGTGCCTCGGCAAGAAAGGACAGTACGTCGAGGGCCTCAACGGACAGGACGCGAACACGGGAGCCACAACGCTCTATTCCCCGCAGTATGCCGCCGGTGGCGGCTACCGGACGACGCTGTCGATCGTGAATCTCGAATCGGTCGCGGGAACCGTGACCCTCGATCTGATCGGAGATGACGGCAGACTGATCGGAACCCGCAAGTCCCTGCCCATCGCTGCAAGAGGTAAGGCGTACATCACCGACCAGAAGTTCTTTCTCGATCCCGGCGAAAGTCTCGTGCAGGGATATGTGAGGATCGTCAGCGGCGGACCGAAGCTGGCAGGCAGCGTGGTCTTCGGCGATCCCGAGCGGGAGAGGTTTTCGGCATCACTGCCGCTGGTGTCCAACCTCCTCAATTCCGTGGTCTTTGGCCATATCGCATCCAACAACACCTATTTCACCGGAATCGCGATCTTAAACCCGAACGACACCGATGCGACCGCGGTGATCGACGTCTATGACCGCAACGGCAAGCTGGTGCAGACAAGAACCGAGCCGGTCCCGGCGAAGCGCCGGGTGTCAAGGCTTGTGACGCAATACTTTCCCGACCTCGTGGGGCAGGAGATGACTTCCGGGTATATCAAGGTCTCGGCGGACAAGGGCGTGGCCAGCTTCGCCCTGTTCGGTACGAACGACCTTTCCGTCCTGTCCGCCATCCCCCCGCAGGTTGTGCCGTAGCGGCCCGCCAGCCGTCATGATGGTTGCTTTGTTGCCTGCTCATTCAGCCGCGCATGGAGTGCATTCCTTCGTCTGCAGTACGCGGCTTCGCACTTCACCCACTCCGGATGCCTCGATAGATGATGGGCAGACCGGTCCATCGCCCGAATCGCGCCCTCAATGTCACCGCTGCTCTCCAGAGCTTCCGAGAGCTCGTAGTAATCGCCGGCAGTCTCCGTGGTGTCGGGAAAGTGCAGTTCGGCGAAAGCACAGACATCGGCGAGGCTCAACGCGGCCATGCGGGGCTCATTGAGCATCGCATAGACGCGCCCGATCAGCGCCATCATCGAAGCGAATTCGAAGTCGCTCGTTTGATCCTGCACTGAGAGAATCTGCGCGAACCCGTCAAGCCGCTCCAGCGCCTTTACACGATCGTTGGCCTGTGCCGCGTAGTAGGCATCCTGCCCAAGAGCCAGGAGTTCCATGGGGATCGGCATCCGTAGCCTCGCTTCTGTTATCCGAAAAACCCCTCTTCGCCATGCGATCCGGCCGCCGCCCGGGCTTTCCGCAATCGCTCGGAAATCGAAGGTTCATCCGGCTTCAGACGGGCAGCAGCCGCCAGCAGATCGACGATCTTCTCCCGTATATCCTCTGCGGACGCGCCCACTATCTGGATGTCGTGGTCGAGCACTCCCTGGTAGCATTCGGCGAGTGCTAGAGCGTACTCCGCACACTCGGGCCGCGCTTCGCGGCACTTCTTCAACGCCGTCACGGCGCGCGGGAGCAGCCGCCAGAAACGCTTCTGGAGCAGGGCGAGCCCGTACAGCAGTTCAGGGTTGTCCGGGTGCGCGTCGAGTGCGACCCGGTAAGACAACATGGCATCGCCCACTCGCCCCAGCCGCTCCCACTCGCGGGCGCGGCCCAGCTTCTCACTCAGGGACTGAGCCAGTGCGGCCGGTTGAGACTTCCTGTCAAAGACCAGTGCGACGGCGGTCGGTTCCGGAGGGTTGCCGGTCTCGGCTTGAAAGTACTTGATCTCGAAGAGAGCCGGCGAATCCAGAAACCTCCCGCCCCCTTCTGAGCGGATAAGCTTGTCAATCATCTGATGAACGTCCCCGTCAACCATCAAAGATGACAGGCTCATCGGGCTCTGGCCCTGATCGTGCAGGATCGCGTCCACACCGAGCTCGGGATCGGAAAAGAGGCATCGGCCTATGATTAACATCCCTTCCGTCTCGCTTGGGCGGGTATGTTTGCGAAGAACGAACGCTTTGACGAGTCCCACAAGATTCACACCGTAGTGTCGGGATCCAGCTGCCTGAAGTGATGGATCAGCGGCCACGAGTCTGTCGCATTCCCGTTGTCGGCAAGCGCCCAGATGCCGTTGGGGAGCTTGGAAACGGCCGCCACGAAACCCGGCAACCGCACCGAATGCTGCCAGGACAGCGGTGCGATCGAGGCGATCCTTACCCTGCCATGGCGGAACGACGCTACCAGAAGATTCGCGCCCGGATCCGCCGCGAGCGATACGGCCCCTTCATCCTTGGGAAGTGCACGAAGGCGGCCGACGACCTCGTCGGTTTCCCAGCAATAGAGAATGACTCCCGCATCCTCCGCCTCCATGTACGCCGCCCGTGTCTTCTCCCTCTCGTTATAAGAATATAGCGGATCTCCGATCGCGAGGGCGACGGTTCCGTTCCTGCCGACAGCACAGATCGCTCGGCACCAGCCTGAGTATGCGACGCGGGTCGTTGTGAGCATGCTGTTTCTCAGGCAAAAGACCGCCAGGCGATGCCGGATCTCCGGCCTCTGCAACTCCAGCGTCACCTGGGCCCGGCTGGGGTCTTGCTTCGCTTCCATGTGAAGCATCTCCTCCAACGGAAACAGCACACGCTCGGAATCCAGGAACATCATGGGAACGCCAAACCGCGGCTCGGCTTCCAACGGCCGCCAAGCGACTTCCCGATCCACCGAGCCGTCAGGACCGAGCATGTAAGCTCGCACGCGTCGCTCACCAAGGACCACCAGGAAAGTGCCGTCGGGAGAAACCGCCATCGAACTGCTGCGAGTTATCGCGATCTCGCTGTCGCCTAGATACTCGCCAGTCCGCCGGTCAAGCCTTCTGACTCCTCCGGCCACAGCCGCTAACACCAGCGGGCGCACCGGGTCCAAGGCGAACGCGGCGTGACATTGCAGCGGCAGATAGCGCGAATCGGCCTTTGGCGCCGTCGAATACAGGTGGTGAGAGAAATCCGAAAAGTAGCAGCTGGAGCCGTCGTCATTTAGCTCGACCCGAGCCACTCGATCTCTGATCCAGGGGATGACCATGTCCGTGCCGGCCGCTTGGCCGAGCAACGCATCCACCGCAAACAGCCGGACTGTACCGTGACGTCCTCCAACGCCCAGCCACCGGCCGCAGGCCGAAAACGCAATGCTGAGGATCCATCCCTCTACGGCGGGACGGAATCTGTGCAGAATGCGCGGATGCCCCTCGAGGCTGATCAGCGTAACATCCCCTCTGCGGTCGCCAACCGCCGCCAGGGAGCAATTGTCCGACCAGGCAAGACAATCCGTCCCCCATCCTTCCGCCACCTGGATCCGGGTACGCAGGCCGCTCTGCAGATTCCAGAGCGCCACGGAACCGTCGGCTCCTGCAGTCAGAAACGCACTGTCGCCCAGCACGAATTCGCCGTGAAACGCGCCACCGTCATGGGCAGAGCCGATCCAGCCGGTGCTCAGCGCGATCATTCCGTCGCCGAAGCATATGGCTCTCTTGGTTCCATCGGCTGAGATCGCCATATGGTTCACCAGCGGCTTCACGGCACCGCCCGGCATCCTCCACTCATGCGTCACCGCGCCCTCATTCGCCGCCACTCGCAGCAACAGGTTGAGTCCGGGACCCAGTTGAGCAACCAGGGCATAGCCCCCCGCCGAATTCGAAACCGCTGTGAATCCTGCTCCCTCGGGAGCGGTCCTGAGCTTCCGCCAGACACTCCGTTCCAGCGGCGCCTGCCATACGTCCTCCATCTCGAGAATCCATAGATCGTGGTCGCTGGTGGTCAGAAAGTGACGGTCGCTCAGTAACGCCCCGCAGCGATGGAAGTTCCGCGACGGATACGGCGATTGGGAAATGCGATGTTCCTTCCAGTGCCACCGGGTGAGTCGCCCCGTTGAATCACAGATGAGCAGCGACTGGCCGCCGGGCGAGAACCGCAAGTAATGGTGGTAGGTTCCATTCCGGGATGTCTGCGCGAGAAGACCTGGAGCTGGGGAACCAACCCTGGCGACTCGAACGAGAGCCGGTTTGGAGACCGTCCTGGCCAACCTCTCCTGAAGCAGCTTTGAACCCTCTTCATCTGCCTCCTGTAACTCCAGGATCAGTTGCGAGATGGCGGACGAAGGATCCTCTGAGATCGCGTCGAGTCCGTTCGAGAGCGCAGTGGCCAGCAGACTGCAGCGCGAGTATTGCTCGATAGCCTCAGGAGTCTCGTTTCCGGAGAGCTCGAAATGCGTGAAATCCCGGAGCAGATCGTCCGCCATTCCCGCTTCTGCTTTCCCTTGCAGGAAACTCGCATCTGTCAACCGCTCCCGAAGCACATTCCAGAGTCCCGCTTTCCGGAGCTGATACGGAAGTTCGGAGTAAGCCCGGATCGGCCGACGCATCGTCTCCAGCATGGCTGCGAGTTCAGCGTGAGCCCCGGAGGACATCCGCGTGTGCCGACGGTATCGCTCAGCCGCCAGAGCCTGGAATTGCCGATGGAAGAATCGGATTACGGTTCCCCCAGGTGAAGCGCGCACAGTCAGGTACGGCGCTAGGTCCAAGTAGAGCCGGGCCCAGATGATCGCCGGCAGAAGCCGTTCCGGAGGATTGTGGTAGCGTCTGCGGGAGTTGCCGATCACATCCAGCCACACCTCGTCGTTCCTGCTCAGAAGCTCGAGCATTTCGTCCTCGGCGCCTCCGTATCGGGCAGCGGCCAGGTAGCCAAGCACGTGACTGACGACAACCGGTCCATGATTGGCCTCGTCCGCCAGACGCTGAAAGAGACGCTCGATGATTCCCTCGATCCCTTCCCCGAGCGTACAATCATCGACGGAATCATAGGAACGCCAGCGGAGCGCTTCCTCGAACGCCAGTCTGAAGTACAGGGGCAGCCCACAGCGCCCGAAGGACTCGATCAGCCTCTCCTCCTGCCACGGTTGCAGCGTGCGGTTGGATTCCCTGAGCCATTGCGCCAGTCCCGCCCTTGCCTCGTCCACAGGCATCGAGGCTACGGGTATGAGCGTGCCGTTTCGCAGCGCCGGCGGGATATCCGTGGTGGATACGATCAGGCGGCAGGCGTCGGGGATAGGACCGCTCAGCCAGGCTCCACCGGCTGCTGGATCCTGCGGGCTGAGTTGGTCCAGTCCATCGACAAATAGTGCCAGCGGCCGCTCCTGCGCCGCGAACCTGACATGGCGGCGAAAAGCCTCCACCAAGTCTTCGAAGGCGGACGGCACCTCGAGCGCCAGGCGGTAACGATCGGCGATTTCCCGGCAAAGGCTGCGCAACAGCGCGATTCCGTCGGACGACTGAGGCGAGGCACCGATGAACCGCCGTACGACCACCATGTCACCGCGCCGCTCCAGCGCTGCGCCTGACGCCTTGGCGAGTATCGCGGACTTGCCTGATCCGGACGGGCCATGCACCACTAGCGGGCCGCCGCCAGCCCCGGCAAGGTAGCCGGAAATAGTATCCAGGATTCGCTGACGCCCGAAGAACCGCCCCGCACGCTCAGCCGCGAAGCTGTCTTGTGCCCCACTCTCGTCCGCAGCCAAGGGTGTCGTCCCCAGTTCCTTGAGCTGGGTGAGGATCGCATTTTCGAGGGTTTGCCGCACGCACCGGCAGAAGCCGGTTAAGTCCGCCGGTTCGAACCGGAAAACGTTCTCCGCCGGCAGGCCGAGGAATGACCCGCTCCCCGTCAACTCGCCTTCGAGCTTCTTGAGCTCCGGATCCTGCGGGTGTTTTGGCTCACGAAAGAACGCAAACATGTGCCGGGCGCAAGCGGGGCTGCTGACGAGGCCCTTAAGGATCTCCTGATGAGTCGCCGACGTCTCGTACTTGATCCGCGCCTGAGCGGGCAGGTCCGATTTTCGGGCCGCCGCGCTCAGCAGCCCGTGCAGCACCGACTCTTCTGCCTTCCATCGGTCGCGGTCGATGAACTCAGCAGTGCCGGCCTTCTTCGATCGTGCCTTCAGGAGGTACTCAGGAGGAATCGCGTTGCGATCGAGCTGGTACCAGCCTTCCACGTGTGTTCGGTCTTCTTGCCTTTCAATCTGACTGCAGACAACCTGAAACTCTTCTGCATCGATGCGCGCCGGCAAGGGCCGCCACCCGTAGCGGTCGCCCAGCAGTGCAACGAAACTGGGCCGGATGCCGGTTTGCAGACATCGCTCGATCTCGGCCAGGCAGATCTCCATGGTCTTTTGATCCTGCCCGGCTTCCTCACGCACGCCCCAGCGAAGGTCGATCGCTTGAAAGGAAGAATTGTTGGCCCGGCATAGCTCAGCCAGCTTAGGAAACACCTCGCGTTGGAGGGCGTCTCGTTCCTCCCTCAGATCTTCAAAGGTTGAGCTGATGAAAACACGAAAGGTGCGCTGTGCCATGGGCATCGGGAACCGCCACAGCTACATGGTACAGGATTCTTCGGTCATGTACAGCATCCGGCGGAGGCCTTTCAGCGGCGCCGTAGCCGCCGAGCTGCATGACTTCGGCTGCATTAGTTCCGCTGGCTGCGGGCGTCCTGGAAATCGCTGTCGGCGCAGGCCGAGCAACAGGTACGCGACCCTCTCGCTCTTTTCGGCCGTCCTTCCGGAGGTAATACCATCGAACGGAGAAAAGCCGAGCCGGCTGCCGGCTCCTTACCAATTCTATACGCGGCGGACAGTATGGTGGGGCGGCATCTTCATATCGCCGCCGGCTCCCGTCGCCTTCATCTGGCGGAGACCGTCGCGTTTCCAGACTTGCCGGAAGGGCCATCGACACAGATGAGAGTCCCTGAGTTGTCGTATGCGTACCGCACCACACAGGCAGGCGCGGCAACGTCCCTATCCCGCGACAGCTTTGCCGAAGCGATCACCAGGCTGCCGGAATCATCAATCGTGTAACGGAAGGCGATCTTGTGATTGCCCATGGACATCGACTGGACCATTCGCCGGGCTGTGCCGCCGCCCATGGCAACGAACCGGCCGTCCGGCGTGAACGTCGCCTCCTTTCCCTCCTTGTCCAGAAGACGGAAGGACCGGTCCGTCAACAGAGCAAGAAAGTCATAACGGCTTGCTTCCTTATTCTCGGGCACGTACCCGACAAGCATCCCCGCATCGCTGAAGGCCAGCGTTTCGCTCGACCCGTTGACGAGGTCCTTCACACGCATGTGTCCGGTAAACGTGAAGCCTCCGAATTCGACTTGCTGTGCACCGTCCGGCTCCAGCCGGTAAGGAGGGGATTCAAACTCCTCCGTCAGCCCATCCAGGTAATCCAGGTGTAATACGAAATCCTCAGAGAGGATGATATCGGTCAGGTACCCTCCGGCATCGAACTGGTATTCGTTATGCATCCTGTCCACAAGCCGATACGAATGGTCCGAAAGTGAGTATGGGCGCGGTAATTGAGGGAGGAGGGCACATTCCCGATCAAGAAAAGCGATAGAAAGCAGGCAGGCCCCCTCGGAAAGCTTGACTCAAGCCCCCCGAGGGGGTTTTTTTA
>JACADW010000115.1 GCA_013388445.1 Acidobacteriota bacterium
GGGCGGGTGGCCGACATCTGCAAAACGGGATTTCTGGAAGGGACCCTCATCGTCCCTCACTTCGTCCTGCGCGAACTCCAGCAGATCGCCGACAGCGCCGATTCCGCCAAGCGCAACCGCGGGCGGCGCGGCCTCGACGTCCTGGAAAAAATCAAATCGGTCCCCGGGGTCACGGTGCAGATCGTTGAAAAGGACTACCCGGACGTCAAAGAGGTGGATCTCAAGCTGATTGAACTGGCGAAGGAAACGGGGGCCAAGATCGTCACCAACGATTTCAATCTCAACAAGGTGTCCCAGCTGCGCGGCGTGGAGGTCCTCAACATCAACGAACTCGCCAACGCCCTCAAGCCGGTGGTCCTGCCGGGGGAGACCATGAAGGTCTTCATCCTCAAGGAGGGGAAGGAGTACAACCAGGGGGTTGCTTATCTCGACGACGGGACGATGGTCGTCGTCGACAACGCCCGCCGCATGATAGGCAAGACCATCGCGACCCAGGTCACTTCCGTGCTGCAGACTACTGCGGGAAAGATGATCTTCGGGCGGTTCCCCGAGGAGGCCGAGGCGGTTTCGGGATCCCAGCAGCAGGCCAAATCGGACCGCCGTTTCTACGAGAAGCCTCTGGTGAACCACCGCAACAGCGTCGAGGATGAGAAGGAGCGCCTCAAAGGACGGTAGGACCCTATTGCAACAGTTTTCGTAAACGGTCGAATGTATGGGAACCAGGGACGCAGGCCTCGCGTCCGGAGGGGCGGCATCATCGGCGGCTTCGGGGCATCCGCGGAAACCTGTGGCCGCGGCCGTTATAGCGGCCGGAGGGACCGGGACCAGGATAGGCGCTCCCCTGCCGAAACAGTTCCTGGAGATCGCCGGCAAACCCGTCCTGCTTCACACTCTCGATGTCGTGTCCTCTCTCGAGGAAGTGGTCCAGATCGTCATCGCCCTGCCGGAAGAGCATATCCCGGCCGCGAACGAAATCCTGAAAAGGCGGCCGGTGCGTGCGGACGTCCTGTGCGTCCCGGGAGGCGCCAGCCGCCAGGAGTCTGTGCTGCGCGGCGTCGCGCATGTTCGCCTGGACGCCGAGGTCATCCTGGTCCACGACGCAGTGCGGCCCCTGTGCGACCGGGAGACGATGGTTCGCGTCCTGGACGCCGCGTGGAAAAAAGGCGCCGCCGTCCCCGGCCTTCCGGCGTCGGAAACCATTCAGAGGATTTCCCGCCGCGGCTTTGTCCTGGCGACGCCGCCGCGCGAGGAGCTCTACGCCATTCAGACGCCGCAGGCCTTTCACGCGGCCATTCTCCGGTCCGCCCTCGACCGGGCTCAACGGGAAGGCTACGTGGGCACCGACGAATCCTCGGTCGTGCGCCGGGCGGGGCACAGGGTCTTTGTCGTCGAGGGTTCGCCGTATAACATTAAAATCACGCGCCCTCTGGATCTGGACATCGCGGAGACGGTGATATCCGGAAGGCTTGAGAAAACAGGCGGGATGGAAATGGCCGAACCGAGGCTTCGCGTCGGGCAGGGGATCGATTATCATCGTTTCGCCGAGGGGCGAAGGCTGATCCTGGGAGGCGTCGAGATACCTTACGAAAAGGGACTGGAGGGACACTCGGACGCCGACGCCCTCAGCCACGCCGTCTGCGACGCTCTCCTGGGAGCGGCGGGACTGGGGGACATCGGCCGGCATTTTCCGGACGACGACCCGGCCAATCGCGGCCGGTGCAGCCTGGAGTTTCTGCGCGCGGTGCGGGCGAAAATTGAGGACGCGGGCTGGGCGATACGCAACGTGGACGCGACCCTTCTCGCGCAGAAGCCGAAGCTGGCCCCATATATGCCGGGGATGCGGCAGAACATCGCCGAAGCGCTCGGCGCGGATATCGCCGACATCAGCGTCAAGGCCACGACGACCGAAGGAATGAACGCCGAGGGCCGCGGAAAGGGCATTTCCGCGCAGGCGGTCGCCCTGATATTCAGAAAATAGGGCGGTCGGCGCCGCCCGCACACGGGTTTCTCGTGAGCACGGCTCTCCAGAGCCGTGAGAGAGTCTGATGGATGGGCCTGGAGAGGTTTTTTTCGTGAGCACGGCTCTCCAGAGCCGTGAGATAGTCTGATGGATGGGCCTGGAGAGCCTTTTTTCGTGAGCACGGCTCTCCAGAGCCGTGCGTCGGCTTATTGTTCAGACAGACCGACGGGTCTGGAGACCCGCCCGCACACGAGCTTTTCGTGAGCACGGCTCTCCAGAGGCTGTCTCATAATCAGGAAACTTAAAAGATCATTCTAATGGAATCAGTAACTGCCGCTCACCAAAGGAGGAGAGACGCCAGTTTTGAGACAGCCTCTCCAGAGCCGTGCGACAGGACGCCTGGCGGCATAAATTCATGACGGAATCGCCCGATATCTCCAACCAGGTCCGGGTGCGCTTCGCCCCAAGCCCGACGGGGTATTTGCACGTGGGGAATGTCCGTACGGCGCTCTTCAACTGGCTTTTCGCCCGGCATCATAACGGAACGTTCATTCTGCGCATCGAGGACACGGACGCCGAGCGCAGCGCGGCGAAATACGAAAGGCAGCTTCTCGACGATCTGGAGTGGCTCGGTCTCGACTGGGATGAAGGGGTCGGCCGCGACGGCTCTTGCGGGCCCTACAGGCAAAGCGACCGGTATGCGGTCTATCAGCAATACGCCCGGCGCCTTCTGGATGAGGACAAGGCGTTCCGGTGCTTCTGTTCCGAGGAGGAACTGGAGAAGGTCCGCCGCGAGCAGCTGGCGCGCAAGGAGACGCCGCGTTATTCGGGCAAATGCCGGAATCTCGCCCCCGCCGAAGTGGAAGCCCGCATTCGATCCGGCGCGCCCTTCACCCTCCGGTTGAGGGTAAGGCCGGGCACCGTGGGATTTTCCGACCTGGTGTTCGGCAGAATCGAGATCGAGGCCGCGCAGATCAGCGACCCGGTTCTCCTTCGCAGCGACAAGAGCCCGACCTACAATTTCTGCTGCGTGGTTGACGACCTCATGATGAAGATATCCCACGTCATCCGGGGGGACGGCCACCTGTCGAACACCCACCGCCAGATCCTCATTTACGAGGCTTTGGGTGCGCGCGCTCCCCAGTTCGCGCATCTTTCGACGATCCTCGGCCCGGACGGGCAGAAATTGAGCAAGCGCCACGGGGCGACTTCGGTCGAGGAATTCCGGCGCCAGGGATATCTCCCGGAGGCCCTGGTCAACTACCTCGCGCTCCTGGGCTGGTCGCCTCCGGCCGAAGGACAGGAGATTCTGTCTGCGGAGGAAATAATCCGCCTTTTCGACCTCGAGCGGGTTCAAAAGAACCCGGCCATCTTCGACAACGCCAAACTGGACTGGATGAACCGCACTTACATCAACAAGACTCCCGGGCGGGCGCTTGTCGATCGGGCCCGGGGGTTTTTTATCGGCGCGGGGCTGATACCCGACAGCCCGGACCCCGCCATCGACGACTGGCTCGCGCGTGTCATCGACCTGGTCAAAACTCATGTCGACCACCTGGACCAGCTCCCCGGGGAGGCGGACATCGTTTATGGTTTTGAGTCCGATCCGCCCCAAATCGGCGCCGAGGCACTGGAGATACTTCAAGAGCCCGAAGCGCAGGCGGTGGCGCGTGAGTTCGCGCGTCTGGTGGAAGAGAAAGGGAATTTGAGTCCGGAGACCTACCGGGAACTGGCGGCGCAGGTCAAGGAGGCTACGGGGCGGAAGGGGCGCAACCTGTTTCACCCGATTCGCGCGGCGCTCACCGGGCGAGGGTCCGGCCCCGAGCTGGAAAAGCTGATTCCCCTCTATGAAGAGGGGAGCCGTCTGAATCTGCCCCGCAAGGTCATGTCCTGCCGCGAACGCCTGCGCGCCGTGCTCGGTTCGCTCTGAGGTCTCTCGTCCCTTCGCCCCGGATTTCACGGAAGGTCCTATGGCCATACTTTACGGCATACACGCAGTCCTTGAGGCGTTGAAGGCCCATCCGGAAAGAATCGAGAGGGTCTGCATCGAGCGCGGCCGGAAAGACGCCCGCGTCCGGGAGATTCTGGACCTGGCCCGCCTCGGGCGCATCCCGGTCTCCATGGAAGAAACCTCATGGCTGGACCGCAGGGCGGGAGGACGCCGCCATCAGGGGGTTCTCTGTTACGCCGCCGAAATGTCGACATTCGGCGTCGATGAGATACTTCAGCAGGCGAAATCCCCCGGGCTTCTCGTCGTTCTGGACGGGATCGAAGACCCGCAGAATGTCGGCGCGATTCTCCGTTCGGCGGAGGCCGCCGGCGCCGACGGCGTTTTCATGCCGCAGAGACGGAGTTCGGGCCTGGGCGCCGCCGTCGTCAAGGCCAGCGCCGGCGCCGCCTCCCACGTCAAAGTGGCCCGCGTCCCCAACCTCGCGCGCCTTTTCGACTCGCTGAAGGCCGCGGGTTTCTGGGTGGCGGGCCTCGACGCGGCCGCCGACCGCCGCATTTGGGAGATCGATCTCACGGAGCCCCTGGCGCTCGTCCTGGGCGGCGAAGGCAGCGGGCTGGGCCGCCTGGTCAAGGAAAAGTGTGATTTTCTGGCCTCCCTGCCGATACGTGGAAACGTGGGTTCGTATAATGTCAGCGCGGCTGCCGGCATGGCCTTGTACGAGGTTCTTCGCCAGCGCTCGTCTCGCGCGAGACAATGATTCATCAGGGATGTATCGCGTTGGACCGCCCCGCGCCGGCGGGCGGGATTTGAGACCATGCCTGTAGTCGAAATCGACAATCTGACCAAGGATTTTTTCGTCGGCTTCTGGAAGAAGCGCCCGGTCCGCGCCCTGGATCATCTGTCGCTCGAGGTGCACAGGGGTGAAATCTTCGGTTTTCTCGGCCCCAACGGGGCGGGCAAGAGCACGACCCTGAAGATCCTCATGCATCTTCTCCACCCGACCTCGGGGGAAGCCCGGATTCTGGGGAAGCCCTTGGATTCCGTGACGATGCGCCGGAGCATCGGCTACCTGCCGGAGAACCCTTATTTCTACGACTATCTCACCCCGGCGGAACTGCTGACCTACATGGGTCGGCTCTTCGGTTTCCGGCAGCCCGAGCTCGGGAGAAAGGTCGATTCGCTCCTCGATCAAGCGGGCCTGGCGGACGCGCGCCATCTCCAGCTGCGCAAGTTCTCCAAGGGCATGGTGCAGCGCGTCGGCATCGCGCAGGCGATCCTCAACGATCCGGATGTCGTCTTCCTGGACGAGCCCATGTCGGGGCTTGATCCGCTGGGGCGCATGGATGTCCGCCGGATCATCACGTCTTTGAAGGCGCGCGGCGTGACGGTGTTCTTCAGCTCCCATATCCTGCCCGACGTGGAAGCGATCTGCGACCGCGTGGCGATTTTGAACAGGGGAAGGCTTCAGGAGATCGGGGCGCTGGCGGATATACTGAAAGTCCGGATCGAGGGCCACGAAGTCATTCTGGCGGGCTGGACGCCGGAGATGCTCGAATCCCTGCAGGAATTCTGCGAGGAACTGAGACCGATGGGGGACCGCCTGCATCTCCGGGTCGACGCCCCGGAGCGGCTGGAGAAGCTGCTCGCGTTCGCGTTCGCGCGCAAACTGGAACTGATCTCCGTAAATCCGGTCCGCCCATCCCTGGAGGAATATTTTCACTCCGCCGTAGGCGGCGGGCGGACGGAACCGATTTCGAGGAACTGAGAAACGGATGACGCGCATTCCGGCCGTAGCACGCAACACGTTTCGGGAGAACATAAGGGACAAGGTCCTCTACAACCTCATTCTCTTCGCCCTGATCATGATCGCGAGCTCGCTCGCGCTCGGACAGCTTACCCTGGGGAACGAGGACAAGGTGATCCTGGACCTGGGCCTGTTCTCCATTTCCGTCTTCGGCGTGCTGATCGCCATCTTCATCGGGATCAGCCTGGTTCACAAGGAGATGGAAAGGAGAACGGTCCACGCGCTCCTGTCCAAGCCCTTCCACAGGCACGAGTTTATCCTGGGCAAGTACGCCGGGCTTCTCCTTACCCTCCTGGTGAACGTGGCCGTTATGACAGCGGGCCTGGAGCTGGCCCTCCTGTACGTGGGCCGGGCGGGCTGGGGAGCGCACCTGCGCATTCTCCCCGCTGTTTACCTGATCTTCCTTTCTCTGGCCCTGGTCACCGCCATAGCCCTGTTTTTTTCCACCTTCTCCACTCCCGCGCTTTCGGCTCTTTTTACTATTTTCCTCTGGATCGCCGGGCATTTCGGGAAAGATCTCCTGGGCTTCGGGGAATGGACCCGATCGGCCGCCATGAAGTGGATCTGCGGCGCGGCTTATTATGTCCTGCCCAATTTCTCCAACTTCACGCTGATCGACAGCCGCAACATCATTCCAAACGCGTCCTGTTTCCGGCCGATCGACTACGGCGCAATCGCGGGGACCACCTTCTATTGCGTCGTGTACTGCGCCCTTGTGCTGTCGCTCGCGATCTGCATTTTCAGGCAGCGGGATTTCAAATGACGCGCGCACGATTTCAGGCGGGATTCCGCCGCAACCGGATTTGCCTGGGCGTGGCTCTGGTCTGCGCGGCGTTGATCAGGCCGGCGCAGGACTGCGTGGGATCGCGCTCCGGGGACGCCGGACAGGACCCCGACCTCCTGTATTTCAGCTCGCCGGCGGCCGTCAAGAGAATGGCTCTGGGCTACGACTGCCTCGCGGCGGACTTCTACTGGATGCGGACCATTCAGTATTACGGGCGCCGCGACGAGGCGGACCGCCGGGCCGTGCGCTATAAGAACCTTTCGACGCTTCTGGACATCACCACGACCCTGAATCCCGATTTGATGGACGCGTACCGCTCCGGCAGCCTGTTCCTCTCCGAGCCGGATCCCATAGGCGCCGGACAGCCTCTGGGAGCGGTCAAACTGCTGGACAAGGGGATCGCGGCCCACCCGAAGGAGTGGCGGCTTCCATACGACAAGGGTTTCATCTATTTCTGGTTTCTCAAAGATTATAAGGCGGCCGGAGAATCGTGGCTTGCGGCGAGCCGTCTCCCGGAAGCGCCGCCCTGGATGGAAGGCCTGGCCGCGATGGCCCTCTCCAAAGGCGGCGCGATGGACGTAGCCATATCCCTCTGGAAGCGCCAGCTGGAGGAATCGGACCGGGCGAACATCCGGGAAAACGCGCGCAACCACCTTCTCAGCATCCGCGTGGCGAGGAATATCTGGACGATGGAAATCCTCCTGGATCAATACAGTCGGCGCTACGGCTCTCTCCCTGCCAGCCTTAAAGAGCTTGCGCGCGGGCTCGGCCGCAGCCTTCCCCTGATCGACCCTCTCGGAACGCCCTACGTCTACGACCCGGAGACCGGCGAGGTCAAGCTCAGCCCTGAAAGCAAGGTGAGATATCTGGAGGTCCCGGAAAGCTTAAAAGAGGAATTGCGAATGACGATGGGCGAGGAATTCAAGCGCCGCTGACGCGACGCCCTCCTTCCCACCTCCCTGCTCACCTGAGGAGCACCGCAAAATAAGTTGAACAACTTCAAAATTACCCAGACTTACCCGATCTACCCTTTCGCGGCTCAATTGTATAATTCCATTCTCCATGGAATTTATCTGGCTTGATATTGAGCGAAGCCATTTCCTCATCCGACACCCTGACTTTCAGCGGATACTTTCTCTTGTCCAGCTTCGCCTTCACTTTGAGACCGGTCTTGGTCATGGTGGCTCCTATTAGTTTAACAACCACCTCATGGCTGACCAGAGGGACTTTCGGCGGTGATGGTCATTCCTCCACAGCCGCCGGCAATCCGGTTTTGAGCAGATGCGTTGATCAGGATGAAAAATCGAGGGTAAAAACTTCGTGCCGCAGTATGCGCAACATCGGGGTTCAGCGGTCATTGTGGGCTCCCGGATTGGAATCGAAGTCTCAATTCTCGCCTCCGAGAGTCAGGATTGAAAGCCGGCTACCGATTCCGGCTCTAAATATAGAAACTTCTATAGAGTCTCTGTACCGCCTCCCCGCAGATCACATTTCAAATGTGGCTCCCTTCCGCCTTCCTGAGATTGGCTCCGTTTTTCAGTCCTGGGGAAAAACCAGGCCCGTTTTCAGCCGATCCCACTGATTCCAACAACTTTGTTCCGGTCCGATTCCATTCCGTACATCATTTATTTTAACACTATAATGCATGATGTTTATATTTTGCATGACCCGCTAATAGCCAATATTTAACAGATCCTGATCCGGCAGTGCCTATCGACAGCGCCCGAAGTGATTACCCTTAGCTTCAGATTTGAGCGGCATCCATCGATCCTAAGCCTTTTTTTAGGGCATGCCTTTTGCGCGATGTCTTTTATCCGGAATACATATCTTGGTCCGTTCCCGTAGGCCCCTTACTCCCATTAGTCTGGATTTTCATAATACCTGCGTGCAGAAAGCTGATCTATCTCCATAAGGGTTTTTGATATACTCGCCAGCGAAAAGAATTTGGCCTTAATACCAATCTTGAAGCTGCGCTTGAAGCGCGCATTCACCTGTACGGATGGAACGATTACCACTTCCATTACATCCACAACTCCTCCGCAACCGCGTAGCTTGAACAAGGGGAATTCTTTGCGGCCGAAAAGGTTGCTTCCCAAAGGATCCACCAGATTAATTTTGCCTCCAAAAGAAATGCCGCTCCTGCCAACAAATGCTGCAGTCAAAATCGGTGAATTATGAGCGACGCTCACTGACAGGGATACTTCTTTGATGCCCGAAAGTGGCGAGCACGAATGCCAGAGAAACTTAAAGCCCGGATTAAGGCCGTACTCTTGCAGCGACGAGATCAAACCCGTCGCCAGTGTTGTTATACTCACGACAGTATTTAGTTCGTCGGCTAAAGTTGCCACCTTACACATCAAGGTTGCCGTTTTTGCATGACGAACAAAAAATAGTATGTTTTGAACAGAGGATGCTACATTTAGCTCGACGAGACTCAATTGACCTGTAGGATCTGAGTACTTTATGGGATTTGCATTCGCATACAGATATCTATGCAATGATATCGGATCGTGTAAATTCCCAAGCAACGGATCATGATTCACAAACCGGCCATTGTATGGATTGTAATATCTTGCCCTCAGGTAATAGAATCCAACATTCGGGTCGTACTGCTGGCCCGTATAAAGGTACTTGTTAGATGTTGTGCCTGAGCCATTGATCAGATTCCCAAAAGCGTCATACACGTAGCTGTCCGTAGTTGAACCTGACGAGTCCGTGAGTTGCCGCGTCGACATCTGACCGTCGTAGTGGTAGTAGGAGATCTCCGTTCCGCGTTTCTGCCTAACCAGATCCCCGCCGTACAGATAGCTTACGATCAATGCGTTCGTGCCATCCCTTTCCTCTAGAACTTGAGCATAGTCTCGATTCTTATCTACAAGATATTTTATCGTAGCAACCCCCGCCGTCGCCTTCGTACGGATCCCATCAGCGTCGTACTCATATTGAGTACTCATTGTGCCGGTCTGCGAAGCAATGAGCCTGTTTTCGAAGTCGTAGGAGTATATCGTCTCCGTCGCTCCCTGCGTCTTCTTCACGGTGTTGCCATTTGGGTCATACTCATAGGTCGTTGTATATCCCGGCGCTGTTTCAGTCAGCAGTTGATCATTCGCATTGTATGTGTACGTGGTTGTACCTGTACCGTCCGTCTTCGTAAGCCGGTTGCCGAAGCCGTCATAGGTATACGAGATCGTCTGATTGCCCAAAACAGCATCTACTATCTGCTCCTGCGTGAGACGATTGACTGCATCATAGGTGTAATTGACCGTTCTTCCGGTGTTCTCCGCCACCTGTATCCGGTTCCCGTTGGGATCGAGCGTGTAGGCGTAGCTGGATATCACCCCGCCGGCTACTTTCCTATTCTCCAGGTACGTGAGCCTGTTCAGGGCGTCAAATGTATACGCCGCAATTGTACCGTTCGGATAGGCGACCGTTGCCTGATTCCCAACATTGTCGTAAGTATACGTCGTGGTATTCCCATCAGGATCAGTGACTGAAGCCAGCCTGTTTAAGGCATCATACGTGTAATTGGTTGTTCCTGATGCGGCTTTTACTGACGTTCGGTTGCCTTTAAGATCATAGGTGTAATCCAGGGCAGAACCATCCGGGTTTGTCACGCGGGCCAGCCTGTTTCTTGCTCCATACGTATATGCGGTAACGCCCCTTGAGTCAGTCACACTGGCAGTACTCCCATCCGCGTTGTATATGTATGTCACCTGCGAACCGTCCGGATTCACCTTCTTCGTCAGGCGATTCATCGAGTCATAGCCGTATGTGAGAGTATCGCCCTTGAAATCCGTCTTCGTCAGAATGTTGCCGTTTAAATCATAGGTAAAGCTTTCGCTTGCCCCCAACGGCAGAGTGCTCTTCAATATTCTTCCCATGCTGTCGAAAGACCAGCTTGTCGTGTGGCCATTGGGATCGGTTTGCGTCAGCCTGTTGCCGACCTCGTCGTATGTGTAGCTCGTTACGCTTCCCAAAGCATCGGTCACTGAGGTGAGACGGCCAAGAGCGTCGTAAGCAAAGCTCGTTACATTGCCGGCCTGGTCGGTTTCTGAAGTCTTGCGGCTTGTGCCGCATCCGGCGTAGACCGTTATTGTAAAAGTGGAATCCGGATAGATGACCTTAGTCTGTCGGTTCAACGCATCATATTCGTAGCTTGTCGTATGGCCATTCGCATCTGTTATCGAGATCTGATTCCCGTTGGCGTCGTAGGTGTACGCCGTTACATGTCCCAGGGCATCGATCAACCTGATCTTTCTTCCGGCGCCGTCATATTCCGAAACTGTCCTGTTTCCATTTTCATCCACGGTCGCTACGATCCGGCCGGCTTCGTCATATTCAATACGCGTTGTGCTCCCGTCGGCAAAAGTTGTCTGTATGAGACGATTCTGCCCGTTCTGTTCGCCCTCCCCGTATTTCACCTGATCATATTGAAACGTCGTGACGGCTCCGGAACGATCTGTATGGCTCGTTCGGTTTCCATTCCCATCATAGCCCTGGGTTTCCGTTCGACCATCTGGGTAGGTAGTCCTGATAAGATTCCCGGCTACATCATATTGGTACGCAGTGCGATTGCCGAGTTTGTCGATGTCGGCTGTTTTCTTGCCCAGGTTGTCATATTCGGAAAGCGTAATACTGCCGTCGGGATCCGTCTGCTTTATCAACTGTCCCGTGTTGGCGTATTCCATTGTCGTTGTCATTGACACGGGACCGGTGTCGCCAGTCCGAACCTTAGTCGCCGTCAACTCTCTACCGTTACTATCATACGTATATGTAGTCACATTGCCTAGGGCATCCGTCTCTTTGATTTTGTTGCCCGCGGCGTTGTATTCACTGATCGTTGTTCCGAAGCAGTCCGTCGTAGACGTTTGATTCCCTCTCCAGTCATAGGCATATGTAGTTGTATTGCCCAATGCATCCACCTTCTTTGTGAGATTTCCTTTGGCATCATATTCATATGAAGTAACGTTGCCGAGAGCATCGGTTTCAATCAGCACTTGGTTGTTACTGTTATAGGTCCACGACTTCGTGTTCCCCAGCGGATCGGTGTCCGACAGTTTGTTGTTGTTCGCATCATAGGTCGATGTCCACGTGTTGCCGAGAGGATCCGTCTTTGTGAGTTGATTCCCGTTGGCATCAAAAGTGAAGTGCGTCGTATTTCCGAGCGGGTCCGTTTGGGCAATGATGTTGCCGTCAGCGTCGTATTCGTACACCGTCGTGTTGCCATTCCGATCTTTGACATACTCCCTGGCATTTTCGGTATCGTGGATGACTTCCGTCGCTTTGCCTAGTCCGTCCACGCTGCCGATCATGCGGCCTTCATCGTCGTATGTGACTTTAAGAATCTCGATGCCGCGGGGGTCTAGGATGCTTGTCAGGTTATGCTCGGAGTCGTACCCGTATTTTGTCACATTGCCGGCCGGATCCGTGGATGAAGCAAGATCGTCGTTGGCGTTGTATGCATAGCTCACAGAATTGCCCATCGGATCCGTGATCTTCGTGATCCGGTTCTTGAAGTCCCGCTGCATGTTGATGCTGAGGCCGGCCGAGTGGGCGATGCCGGTCGCGCTGAAGGTAACGGTGTTTCCGTTTCTATCGGTGATGCTCTTGAGGCCTTCGCTCTTTGAGATAAGTAGCACCATGCCGTCGGCATTAGTGAGTTTGAATTCGCCGGGATTATACGGTTCCACATCGGTATCGTATAACTGGCTGCCGATCAGGAATAGATCCGTATCCGCTACCGCTTCAAGTGTCGAAGTCGTTCCCTCCAGTGGCTTGTATATTGCTAGCGCATAACGTGGATCAAGGGCCGGGTAAGGCGGCGCCGTTGACCGGAAGAAGTCGGGTTTGAATTCGAAGCGGTCCTGCCTGCCATCAGCATACGTGATAAGGATCTTGGGAATCTTGTCGGTCACCAGCTTGTATGACCAGGCACCACCCTCGGGCCCCTCTTGCCACCAGAAGTCTTCCTCAGCGCGCCAATCGGTCCCGAGGTTGCGTGTGACCTGCACCTTCACTCCGGTCCCTAACGCCAGGTCCCACCCGGTGCCGAAATCGCCCTGCTTCTTGTTGAAGCTCTTATAGGTTCGCATGACGCTGATCGGAATTCCTGACACAGGAATAGAGACATCCTGGAACGCCATCGAGAATTGCCCGATCTTCAGCTTGCCTTTGACCTCGATGGGATCGATGGAATTCAACACCGTGAGGTTGCCGGATTCATCCCATGCGGTAAAGCGAACAACGTAAGTACCATTAGTCAAACGGGTCGGATCGATGATGCCGAGATTCCCATTCTCCACGCACGAATTCCCCGATGCCATCAGGACAAAATTATCCGTGCCAGTCGGTGCCACCTCGATTGAATATCCAAGAATGTGGCTGTCGCAGATGGTGCCAGTCACCTGGTAGGGAGCCGAGATCGTCAATCCGGAAGGCAGCAACGGAGATATAACAGGATCGATGCCATCAATAAGAGGTTCCGTGAGAATCACAAAATTCTGCGACGCATACAGCCCTTGCGGATCATAGGCGACAACCGTCACCACCTGTTTGCCTGCCTGCTGTGTCGTGGGCGTCCAGGTGATGAGCCCGCTGGCGCTGATTGCCATTCCCTGCGGCGCATAGGCTAACGCGTAACGCAGCGTCTTCCCTTCCGGATCGCTCGCCAATACCTGGTAACTGTATGCCGTTTCGGTAATCGCGCTTGTCACCGGCGACGAATGGATCACCGGCGGCAAGTTCAGAGCAGACGACGTCCCCGCGAGAACAGCAGGCGAGAATTCGCTGCTGTCCAGGATGCCCGTCATTCGAGTCGTGGTTGCAGTCAGGTATTTCCCGTTCAAATCCTGTGGAATTGTTATCTGAAAAGTACCGTCAGCATTCGGATACAGCGCAGCAACCCACTTTTCCCCTTCTCCGTGGCCGCTGGGATCGGCGATCCTGTTCGCGAAAATCTCGACCAGGCACTGTTCCGGATTGGGCGTATCGAGAATGCCATTCACATAGGTAAGCCCATCGATGACTTCCACGATGTCAATCAGGGGATAGTTCAGGTAATAACCGGGAGATCCAGAGTTCACATCGCCGGGATCGTTGACAAGAACGCTTGTTCCTTGTCCAATTCCAAGGCTTCCATTTTGGTAGATGCTGTTTCCTAGTATCCGCGCCCACAACCCCAGACGGATCCCGTTTTCAGTGCTGTTAACAATCGTGTTTCCCGCCCCCGGCTCATCGCCGCCGATGAGGACGGGATAGTTCGTTCCGGTATTTATGCCAATTTTATTGGGGATCGCGGTAACACCGTCTGCACCTATACCAAAGAAGTTACCCTTTATGTCGTTGTACGGCGGATAGGTTGCATGGTCGAATCCCTGGTAATATCTATCTCCATATATTTCCACGCCGCTGCTGCTGAGCCCGCCGAAAATATTCCCCTCCCCAGGCTCGGTGCCGCCGACGAGGACCCGGCCACCACTCATGCGGACGCCTCGCGTACCGATAGCTGTGGGATTAAGATCTCTTGTGCCGGTTACATCCGTCCCGAACAGGTTACCCTGAATGCGAACAGCCGGATTTCTGGAGTAGTCGTCGAACATGTATACTCCAGATCCGCCTTGGCCTCCGCCTTCGCACTCGGCGATCAGGTTGCCCGCTCCAGGGACGCCTCCTCCGATAAGAAATTCGGTGCCTTCAGCGGCAATGTTTCCAGTTCCCATCGGAGAAATGTATATCCCGTTACCGCAGTTTGGATTCAGGAAAACTGTTCCGGAAGGATCCGTTCCGATATAATTTCCCTGCACCGTAACACTCCCAATTTCATAGCCGCCGTCCCCAGCATTGATGATGATTGGGTCCCTCTGACCCGCCATCACATTGCGCGCACCGGCGGTTAAACCGCCGATCAGGATGTTCTTTCCGGCGCCGATCGTAATAGCATTGCTCCATATTGCCGGTGTGACATCCCCGGAAACCCAGTCGAGTATACGCGTACCGGTCCGATCTAATCCGAAGGTGTTGCCTTGAATCGTGATGCGGTCGAAGATGTCGTGGGGAGGCCATGTATAATAGGGATACATGGTCCTGATCGACTGAAAAGGGTGAAGGGTGAACAGGTTTCCTTCGCCTGGCCGGGATCCGCCGATACGGAGGTTGCGGACGATGGGTATTTTTGTGTAATCATAGTTGTCGTGCTGTACATAGATACCACCGCCGCCCGAATTCACATCTCCGCCACCTATGTCGCCTGCGAAAACATGCTGCGTTCCAGTCGCGTCTGTACCGATATAATTCCCATAAATCACTATATTCTCGCCCGCACTGATCATGACTTGCGGGTCTGCACCGGTCAGTCCCGCATTTCGGTTGAAGACAATGCCGCGCACGACGACATTGCTGGCTACGATCTGGAAAGGGAATTTCGCGATGCCGGACTCGTCAAGCTCAATCTCAGGGCCATAGGGATTGCGGTCCCCTTGGTTCTCCGCCTGGCTGTTGCCGTCAAAAAGGGTTCCATCGCCGGTCAAAAGAATCCCGTGCAAATAGTTACCAACCTGTCGCGGCGGTATCTTAAGTGTCCATACTCCAGGTGTATTTTTTTGATAGCAGGGCTCCGTATCAGGAATGCTGAAGGTAATTCTTGTGCCCGGATGGGCGTTTGCATAATCTACAGCAGCCTTTAATGACCCCGCACCATCCATGTTGCAGTTAACGACCATCCCGCTGCCGTCGGGCCAGATATCCGTATTGAGCACCATCACATTCACTATAGCGGGCTCACTGTCTACCGTGCCGTCATTAACAGTCACTTCAAAAGTGAGAACGGTGTTTCCGTCTACCTGTGGTGCCAGGAATCTGGGCTTCTGAACCGTCGCGCTGTCGAGCTGCACCGGCGGACCTGCAGTCTGAACCCATGAATAGGTCAGCGGATTCCCATCGGCATCGAAACTGTGGGACGCATCGATCTGGTCCTGCCTTCCTTCATCCATGGTGAAGTCATCGCCTGCGTGCGCGATTGGCACGTGGTTGACTGCCGTATCGCTCGCCGTCCTGGTTCTTATCCAGTAGTTCTGCGTATCCATGCCGCCATAGGGATCGGCGACCTGAACGGATACGCGGGAATGCGACGCCGAATCCGGCATCCAATGTATCCATCCGGCTGAATCAATGGTCATGCCGGTCGGTGCCATCGCGAGGCTGTACGTTAACGGATCACCATCGGAATCGCCGGCGACAACCTGGTATGAATATTCAAAGCCGGCCGCTCCAAACGTAAGCGGCATTGAGGTTATTCGGGGTGAATGGTTCGTTGTGGTTTGCGCACAGCAGCCCGCAGCGAGTTGCTGAATCTCGAATTCCGAAATAGGGCGATGGTAAATGCGGACTTCGTCAATATCGCCTCTCCACGTATAGGCGGGGCTAACATGAGAATAATTTCCTATGTAGTGGGGGCCGGACCCAATCCCTATTGTCCTATTTATGGTTGCGGATCCCTCCAATGTCCCGTCCACGTATAGCTTGATCACCGAATTGTTGTAGTCATAGACGGCGGCAACATGGTGATAGTTATTGTCGGAAAAGGTATTGGTGCTAAATACGGTCCCAAAGGAATATACCGCCCAGCCGACCCTGAAGCTGAATTTGTAGTTGGGCTCCAGACCCAGCATGGTATTGGGATCACTGAGTGTGAAGATGTGGTTTCTGGTAGTGTCGTCAAAAGAGCTATCCAGATTTCTGACCCACGCGGCAACGGAAAAACTATCCGTAGAGGTCATGCTGGCATTTGGAATGGCTATGTAATCATCCACTCCATCAAAACGGTAGGCGCTGTAAACCTTCCCGGTGCGGTCTGCTGTGGGCAGGGCCCCGGATAGCGTTCCATCATTGCCGTTGCCGCTCTCATCCTTTGTATTGTTGTGGAACGGATAGTAGGCCGTCAGTCCGTTCGCACTCACGCACACATTGATAGACACCGTCGCGGTCTTTGTACCTCCCTTGCCGTCATCCACTTGGTAAATAAAGCTGTCTGATCCAAGATATCCGGCTTGAGGCGTATAGGTAAGGATTGGAGCCGTTCCGGACAGAGTCCCGAAAGTGGGATCACCAAAGCTGAAGGTCACCTGATCCCCATCGGGATCCGAACCTCGCAGGATTATGGTCGCCGACGTGTCGCCTGCCATGTTGATAAAAAGATCCTGGGCAAGCGGCGGCTGATTGTAGGTTATTGCTTCCACAGTTATCGCATCCGGAACGCTGCTGACCGTGCCATCATTCACTACAAGGCTCACCTCATACAACCCCGCCTTGTCCGCAACAAACGTAGGATTCACAATGTTGGTATTAGAGAGAACTGCCGCGCTTCCATCCGGCTTCGACGTCAATGTCCACTGATAGGCCAGCGGATCACCCTCGGGATCACTCGATCCCGATCCATCCAACTGCACCGTCGCACCAGTCGCCACGCTCAGATTATCGCCCGCATTCGCAATCGGCGCGTCGTTCACAGACTGAACCGCAATCGTTACAGTCGCCGTGTTGCTCAACAGCAAGCCATCCGTCGCGCGGTACGTAAAGGAGTCCATCCCGTAATAGTTCGCATCCGGCGTGTAGCTGAAAGAGCCGTCGGGATTTAATGTGAGGGCTCCGTGCGAGACACCATCTGCCAGAACAGCCGTGATGATGTTTTCATCCGGATCCCCGTCATTGTCAAGAATGCCAGCGCCGGCATTTACCAACAGTGTCTGGTCCTCATTCGTCCCGTAAGCGTCATTTATGGCTACAGGCGGCCGGTTAGGCTGGACCGATACATCCACGGTCATGCTGTCAGGATCACTCCACTCGATCCCATCATTCACGATCAACTGGATGACGTAGGTTCCCGTGAGATCCGGAGTGAATGTTGCCTCCACCGATGCCGGATTTGCCAGCGTCGCCGCGCTCCCGTCGGGCTTGGCTATAATTGACCAGCTGTAGCTCAACGCATCGCTGTCCGCATCCGACGATCCCGAACCATTCAGCGTCACCGGCGTTCCTACTATGACCGACTGGTTCTCCCCCGCTTCGGCTACCGGCTTGCTGTTCGACGTTGTGATTGTCACGCTGTCAGGAGAGCTGTTTTCGGCTCCATCGTTGACGATAAGCTGAATAACGTAATCACCATTGAGATCCGGTACAAACGTCGGATTCGAAACGGCGGCGTTGGAAAGAACCGCTGCACTGCCTGTGGGCTTCGATAACATAGCCCAGGAATAGGTCAGCGGGTCGCCATCCACGTCACTGGAACCGCTGCCGTCGAGATGCACCTGTACGGAGGTGTGAACGGTCTGGTCGGGTCCGGCATTGGCTACCGGGGAGGAGTTCTGCGTGGAGATGGTAACAGTGTCGGGACCACTATTGACCGTTCCGTCATTGACGACCAGCTGGGCGACATAGGTCCCCGGTTTATCCACTATAAAAAAGGGCTTGACGGCCGCAGGATCGGACAAAGCAGCGGCACTGGCTGCAGGCTTCGCGCTCAACGACCACAAAAATGTCAGGAGATCGCCGTCAACATCACTCGAACCGCTGCCGTCCAGCGTCACCGTGGCCGCTACAAATGCCGTCTGGTCCGGTCCGGCGTCGGCGACCGGCGGTGAGTTCTGCGTTGAGATCGTAACGCTGTCGGGACTGCTGTTGACGGTGCCGTCGTTAGCAATGAGCTGCACCACATAGCTGCCACTCTTATCGACCGTGAAGCTGGGCTTGACAGCCGCAGGATCGGATAGAGCGGCCGTGCTTCCTGCAGGACGGCTGATAAACGACCATGCGAAGGTCAACGTGTCGCCGTCGGCGTCACTTGAGCCGCTGCAATCGAGCGTTACAACCTGCGCCACAAATACGGTTTGATCCGGGCCGGCATTGGCGACCGGCGGCGAGTTTTTGGTGCCGATGCTTACCGTATCAGGCGCGCTGTTCACTTTCCCGTCGTTGACGATGAGCTGAACCAGATAGGTCCCCGGCTTGTCGACCTGGACGGTGGGCTTGACGGCGACCGGGTCGGAGATGACGGCGGCACTCCCGGCCGGCTTGGAGGTAAGTAACCAGGAGAATGTCAGGCCATCTCCGTCCGCATCGCTCGAATGGCTGCCGTCCAGAGTGACAGTTTCCCCCACAAAAACGGTCTGGTCGGGTCCCGCAACCGCAATGGGAATGGAATTGAGTGTTGATATTTCGACGGTATCCGCATCGCTTTTGACCAGTCCGTCGCTGACGGTCAACTGGGCGACATACACTCCGGGCTTGTCGGCAGTAAAGGTGGGCATCACGGCTGAAACATCGGACAATACTGCGGCGCTTCCGGCAGGCACTGAAAGCAGCGACCATTGAAACGTCAGGGAATCGCCATCGGCGTCACTCGAGTTTTCGCCATTCAGCGTGACCAATGCGCCGAGCGCTACCGATTGGTCAGGTCCGGCATTGGCAACAGGCTTCGAGTTTGCCGCCGAGATTGTCACTTCATCCGGCGGACTGCTTACTTTCCCGTCATGGACGGTCAGTCGGACAACATAGTTACCAGGCAGATCCGCCACAAAAGTGGGATTGATCGTGGCGGCGCCAGACAGGACGGCCATGCTGTCGGCCGGTTTGGAGGCAAAGGACCACGCAAAGGTCAGAAGATCTCCATCGACATCGGTGGAAGCGCTGCCGTCAAGGATTACAGTATTGCCGGCATGAACACTCTGATCGGGCCCGGCATGGGCGACCGGCGGGGAATTGGCTGTGGTGATCGAAACCGTGTCCGGCTCGCTGCCGGTTTCGCCGTCGTTTACAATCAGCTGCACCAGATAGACGCCGGGTCTATCGGCGAGGAAAGTCGGATGAACAACCGATGGATCCGATAGTAGAGCGGCACTGCCGGAGGGACGGGAAAGGAAAGACCAAGCGTAGGTTAGTGGATCGCCATCCGCATCCGTCGAGCCGCTGGCGTCAAGCGTCACCGTATCGCCAACCGTCACGGTCTGATCGGGGCCGGCCTCTGCGACGGGCGGAGTGTTCATATCAATGCCGAGGATATTGATAGTTATGAAATCGCCGGGCTTGCTGCGCAACTCGACCTTGATCTCGTTGACGGCCTCGATGGCTACGGGACGAGTCAGCAGATCAACCTGATTATTGAAATCAAGAACGCCGATGATTTGCTTGCCGTTGATCCAGATAAGCGCGGCGCTTACCCTGAAGGAACCGTTTTTACCGTTCTTGACGGTGAGTATGAAATTGCCGCCGGGTCGGGAGAATGTGAACGTATCGGTAAAAACCTGAGGTTTCTGAGTTTCCCGGATATAGGTCTTTCCGAAAACTGCGACTTCGCTGCCCTTTGCCGTTTGTGGAATAGCAGCCGCAGCAATCATTCCAAATATCACCATCATGCCATAGGCAGTCATGCGGGCCCCGATACGCATACGATCCTCCCCCGGATGCGCACACAGTTCTGGATGAAGAACCTCTAATTAGGCGCTTAGTGCGTTTATATCGATAAAAAATTGTCGATGCAATTTTTTGAACTGGGCTCCATGATTTTACATTCCCCATTTGCCAGTTTCCATTTTCCATTCATGGCAAAATGGAAACC
>JACADW010000368.1 GCA_013388445.1 Acidobacteriota bacterium
CACCCAAACCCTCCCCCTAAGAGGGGGAGGGCTGGGAGGGGGACTGCGGTCGGCGGTCCTGGACTAAAGTATGTTTCTGACTCTACTGAGTACAGCTTTGGTGGACAAGGAGCTTGGACAATGGCTAAAAATAGCCGTCTGATAGGCATGATCTTGATTGGGGTGGGCCTGGTTCTGCTTTTGGGCTGCTCGGCGTTTTCGCTGATGTCTTCTTTTACCTCGACATCGGGAAATCTGGGCGGAGCTGTCTTGGGGGTGGTCGTCTCGATCTTTGTGGGGATTGTCCCCATTGCTTTCGGGGTTTATCTGCTCACCCAAAGCCGGGCCGAAGCGTCCGAGCAGGCGGACATGGCTCGCCAGCGGAAAATTTTGGATATAGTCAAAACTCGTGGCCAGGTGGACATTCGCGATATGGTCTTTGATTTAAAGTCCAACACCGAGGAAATCCGTGATGATATATATAAACTGGTGGGGATGGGTTTGTTCACCGGCTATGTCAACTGGGATAAGGGCGTGCTCTATTCAAAAGATGCTTCACAACTCAAGGGCAACAAGTGCCCCAATTGCGGGGGCGAACAGGAGTTCGCCGGCAAAGGGGTGATCCAATGCAAGAATTGTGGGGCCGAGATTTTTCTGTAAACCAACCGCTGCCTGCCGACCGCCATATCCGTTCTCGGTGGAATGTACTTCCAAAGTATGTCAATACTGGCCTATAGAAAGGCAATTGGTATAAAAAATCTTTGTTTCCTTAGGATTTATCTCTGACTCGTTTGTATACGCAACTCCAGCCACTCAAAATAATCATGCTTCTGCTTGTCCTGGCTCTCACCGCCTGCGCGCCGGCTCAAACCACTGCTATTCCGGTGAGGACTCCTTCTTCACCTTCTAACCTTCCAACTCTCCCAGCCTCCATTCCTCCCCTTTCCCAACCTTCCCACCTGCCAACTCTTCCACCCCCCACGCCGCCCCCTTCCCAAACCTCCAACCTCCCAACCCTCCAGCCTTCCAATTCTCCTTCCCCTCTCCCTCCTCAGGGCGGCGCGGCTATCCTCGGACTGGTCGGCCAGCCGGATACCCTCAACCCAATAACCACCACCAATACCGCTTTGCACGAACTGGCACCTTTGTTATTCGATACCCTGCTCCACGTTGATCCCACAACGGCACAGCTTCAGCCAGGTTTGGCCGAAAGCTGGGAATACAGCCAGGATGGTAAACAGGTCACTTTTCATTTGCCGTCCAAGCTAAAATGGAGCGACGGCCGGCCCCTGACCGCCTCGACCATCGCCGCCAGCTTAAAAGCGACCGAGCATCCCGCTCTACTGGCTTTCAGTAAGATGACCGCGCCCAACCCTGAAACCCTGGAACTGACCTTTGCCGCCATAGATTGCGCCGCCGTAACCACCCTGGCCCAACTGCCTATCCTGCCCGCCGGCGAAATTCTCGAAGCCATGCCGACAGGCAGCGGCCCTTTCAAAGTCGCTGATTGGTCGGAGAATAAGCGAACCCTGACCCTGGAGCGCAACCCCAATTATCGCGGTCCCGCGCCCCTGCTAGACGGCTTTACGGTGCGTTTCATCCAGACCGATGAAGCAGCTATCGCCCTCTCCGAAGGCCAATTTGATGTGATTGGTCCCATAGAATCCCAAATCCACGCCCAAAAGGGCAGTTCTGAATCCCGAATCTTTGCTGACCTGGTTTATCCCGCGCCGCAAACAACCTATCTGGCCATCAATTTTGCGCCTAAAAATGTTGATCCGGTGGAGCCTCAAATTCGGGAAGCCCTGCTGCTGGCCTTGGATCGAGAAGCTATCCTGGCCGAAGCGCTCAACGGCGATGGTCAGCTCTTGGCCGGACCGCTGCTATCGGGCCATTGGGCGGCTACCCCGGATCTCTCATGGCCCGCCTACGACCCCGCTGCGGCCAGGGCGCTACTGGTCAAGGCTGGCTTGAAGGATGAAGACGGCGACGGCTGGCTTGACCAGGCCGGCCGGCGGTTAGAGCTGTCCATCCGGGTGAATGGCGAAAATCCTCTGCACCAGAGTTTAGGTTGGTTGGCTGCCAGCTATTATCGTGACCTGGGTCTATTTGTCCGCTCCGATAGTATTGCCTTCACCGGGTTGGTTGACGACCTGTTTACCCATGATTTCAGCCTGGCCGTTTTTAGCTGGCCACTGCTCCCCGACCCCGACCAGCGCTTGTTTTGGCGTTCCACCGAAAATACGGTTGGCCGGGGGCTTAACTTTACTTCTTACGACAGTCCTGCTTTGGATAGACTGCTCGACCGGGCGGTCGCTGTGCCGGGCTGCGATACACAGGGTCGAGCCAAAATTTACGCCAACATCCAAAAGACTCTGGCGGCTGAACGGCCGGTTGATTTTTTGCTCACTCCCAATCGCCATATCCTTGTTGGCAATCGCTTGCAAGGGGTCAACCCTGGCCCGTTTGTTCCTTTTACCTGGAATGTCACCAAGTGGTATCTAACCAAGTAGCAGAGACGCAGGGTGCAGAAAAGTAAATTCCTGCCACTTTGTTACCTTGCTACCTTATGACAAGTTTGTTTCGTGAGTAAAATCAATTTACAATGATTCCTGCCGACCCCTTTTTTAACGAAATTTACAATGAAAAACAACTGAAACGGTTGGAGAAAAAATTTGGCCCGTTTCGGCGTCATCACCTTGACCTGACGGTGATGACTCAGATTATGCTGGACATGATGTTCAAGATGACCCAAAAAAAGCCCCGCCGGGGTGAAGTGGTCATGGTGATACCGAATGAGCAGGGCCAGCTTTGGCTGCACACCAAAGATTTTTACCCGGAGGGCGTCTACCGCCTGATGACCGGCGGAATTGACCCTGGCGAGAAACCTGACAAATCGCTGCTGCGGGAGGTGAGAGAGGAAACAGGCCTTGCCGTGAAGATTGACCGCTGCCTGGCGGTCATTACCTACACTTTAACTGCGGCTGAGGGTACGCTGCCGTTTGCTTCCTATGTTTTTTTGACCCGGCCTGTTGCCGGCCAGCCCCACCCTACCGACCCCGGCGAGCGGATTACCCATTTTAAGGCCGTGCCGGCGGCTGAATTGTTAACTGTGGTTCACAACCTGCGGGCATTGTCCGGCCCTTTTCAAGATTGGGGTATTTTTAGGGCCATGGCGCACCAGGTAGCTTACGAGGCCTTAAATCAATCACTGGGAGCAGAGGCAAGAAATCTCTCCGCCAAGTAGCAACGACGGTGACGCGCTTGGCCCTTGAAGGGGAGGTAATTGATGACAGATTATTTAAGCACGAGTGAAGCCGGGCGACTGGCCGAACTGGAAACAGTTATCGAGCGGGGCTTGCAAACCTTCATTGAGGTTGGCAGCGCCCTGATGGAAATCCGTAATTCCCGCTTGTACCGGCAAATGTATGCCACCTTCGAGGAATACTGCCAGGAGCGGTGGGATTTACGGAAAAGCCGTATTTACCAGTTGATGGACGCCGCCGAAGTGGTAGAAAATCTAAAAAGTTCCACAATTGTGGAACTTTCAAGTGGGAATATCCCTCTCCCGGTTAACGAAGCCCAGGCCCGTCCGCTGGCTAAGTTAGAGGTGGAACTGCAGCGCCAGGCCTGGCGAAGAGCCGTCGAAACCGCGCCCGAGGGTAGAATCACCGCCAGGCACGTCGAAACGGTGGTTAGAGAACTCCAAGCCGCCCAGGTTGAACCTGACTCCTTTGTCTGCCCCCGCTGCGGCCAGCGTGCCGTTCAACTGAACGAAGGGGTCATGTGCCTCAACGAGGCCTGCCAGACAAGCTGGGCGACCCGGGCCGAATTTGAGGATGAAACGGGTGGGGTCTACAAAGATGAAACCGACCTCTTGCGGATGCACTTGAAAACGGAACTGATCAAGCTCATCAACCACTTGTCGCCGGAGCAATTAAAGGAGTTTGCCGCCTGGCTGGCCGAGGCCAAGCACAAACTGGCAGCGGGAGTAAACTAAACGCTCCATTGTTTCTTGTGTATCTGGGACAAACCCCTTGACATTGGGTTGATTGTCAGCCCGGCCCAGGTATGTTATACTTTCAAATGAAAAACCCCGCGACCGTAGGAGGTACGGAGTTTGACCCGGATCAGGTGAGCAACCACCAGCCCGGTTTGTATCGTGCATGGGATCATATTCGCGCCGCCTGGTCAAAGGGCGGCCTTTTTTATTTAGCCTCAATTCTCAGCCATCAAGCCAATATTTGCTCTAACTGACTTTCCAAGTCCCGGAGGTACACTGATGAGCCATAAACAAAAGAAGCAAACTGGAGAAACCAGGCTTTCTCATGCTTCGGAGGAATTGTATCAAGCCCTCTTTGAACAGGCCGCCGACGGCATTTTTATCGCCGATGCCCAGGGGCGTTACCTCGGGGTCAACCGGCAGGGCTGCGAGATGCTGGGCTATTCCCGTGAGGAACTACTGAACCTCTCGATATGGGATTTGATCCCGGCCGAAGACCTGGTTAACCAGCCGGTCCGCCTGGCTGAACTACGCGCCGGCAAAAGCTTGCTTGCCGAACACCGGCTGCGCGGCAAAGATGGTCGCTTGCTGCTGGTGGAAATCAGGGGGCAAATGATGGCCGACGGCAGGATACTGGCCTTTGTGCGTGACATCACCGAGCGCCGGCGAGTGGAGGAAGCCAGGCACGAGAGCGAGCAAAAATTTCGCAGCTTTGTCGAGCAGTCGTCCGAAGGCTTTATCCTGGTAGACGAGCAAGGCTTGATTATCGAGTGGAACCAGGCGCAAGAACAGATGACCGGATTGAGGCGCGCCCAGGTCATCGGCAGACCGGCCTGGGAGGTGCAGGGGGAGATGTTGCCGCCGGAAGTGCGGACGCTTGAGCGCTATGAACGCAACAAGCAGACCATCCTGGAATCACTGCGAACAGGTCAATCACCCATCTTTAACAAAATCCTCGAAGCGCAGGTGGTGAAGCCGGATGGAACGCGCCGATTCTTTGAGCAGACAGTCTTTCCGATCAAAACGGACCAGCGATACCGGATCGGTTCGGTCAGCCGCGACGTAACGGAGGAGCGGCGGGCGAATGACCAACTCCGCCAACTTTCGCGTGCAGTGGAACAAAGTCCAGCGTCCATTGTCATCACGAATACGATGGGTAACATCGAGTACGTGAATCCCAAATTTACCCAGGTCACCGGTTATACCCTGGCCGAGGCCATCGGCCAGAATCCGCGCATGTTGAAATCGGAGTATACGCCGCCGGAGGAATACAAACGGCTGTGGGACACCATTACCTCGGGTGGTCAGTGGCAGGGTGAGTTTCGGAACAAGAAAAAGAACGGCGACTTCTACTGGGAAGCGGCGACCATTTCGCCGATCTTGAATGAGCAGGGTGAAATCACGCACTTTCTGGCGGTCAAGGAAGACATCACCGAGCGCAAACGGGCGGAGGCCGCGCTCCAGGCGAGCGAGGCCCGGCTGACCAGCATCATCGAATCGGCGATGGATGCCATCATCTCAGTGGACGAGGAACAGCGTATTGTTCTCTTCAACCCCGCCGCCGAGCAGATGTTTGGTTATTCTGCCGCTGAAGTATTGGGCCAGCCGCTCGACTACCTCATCCCGGCCCGCTTCCATGACAAGCATCGGGAACACATCCGTGCTTTTGGCCAGGCCGGCGTGGCCAGGAGTGGGATGGGAGGATTGTACAACATCGTCGGGCGGCGAGCCAATGGGGAGGAGTTTCCCCTCGAGGCCTCAATTTCAAAAATTGAGATCGCCGGGACTAAACTTTACACCGTCGTCCTTCGCGATATCACCGAACGCAAGCGGGCGGAGGAGATCCTGCGCGAGAGCGAGGAGAAATACGCCAGCGCCTTCCGCATCTCGCCCGACGCGATTAACCTCAACCGCATGAGCGACGGCCTCTACCTTGATGTCAACGAAGGCTTTACCGCGCTCACCGGCTATACTCGCCAGGAGGTGATTGGCCAATCCTCTCTGGCTCTGAACATCTGGGCCGATCTGCGTGATCGCGCCCGGCTGATGCATGGTCTGCGGGAACGGGGCGAGGTCACCAATCTGGAAGCTACGTTCCGCCTGAAGGATGGTACGCTCCGTACGGGGCTGATGTCGGCGCGGCAGATCGAGGTCGGTGGCGAGGCCTGCATCCTGTCCATCACTCGCGACATCACCGAGCGCAAGCGGGCCGAAGAAGCATTGCGCGAAATGGCGGAGAACATGGCGGCAGCGCAGCGGATTGCCCATTTCGGCAGTTGGGAGGTGAAATTGACTCCTGACCTGGAGATTATTGACCCCAATTTGTGGTCAGACGAATGTTACCGCATCTTCGGCTTCGAGCCAGGATCGGTCCAAGCCACCCAAGAATTCTTCCGTAGCTGTATTCACCCGGATGACCGCGAGTTTGCGGCGCAGATGATCTTCAAAGCCATCCAGGAGCGCACAGAATATTCCTACGAGTACCGCATTGTGCGGCCCGATGGGGCTGTCCGCTACATCCACGACCAGGCCAATGTGGTCTTCGACGAGCGAACCGGCCAGCCGATCAAGGTGGTCGGCACAGCGTACGACATCACCGAGCGCAAGCAGGCCGAGGCGGCCCAGAGGAAACTTGAGGAACAGTTGCGCCAGGCCCATAAAATGGAAAGTGTTGGCCGGTTGGCCGGGGGCATCGCTCACGATTTTAATAACCTGCTCACGGTGATCCGGGGTTACTGTGATCTTATGCAACCCCAGATACCTGGCGGAGATCCGCTGCTCAAAGATTTGGAGCAGATCCGGCGGGCTGCTGAACGGGCCGCCGCCCTCACCCGGCAGTTGCTCGCCTTCAGCCGCAAGCAAATTCTGGCCCCGACCAGCCTCGACCTGAATAATCTGGTGACCAATCTCCATAAAATGCTGGGGCGGCTCATTGGCGAAGATATCAACCTGATACTGGTTCTTCAGCCAGGGTTATGGTCGGTCAAGGCCGATCCTGGCCAAATCGAACAAGTCATCGTCAATCTGGCGGCCAATGCGCGCGATGCCATGCCGACCGGCGGCATGCTGACCATCGAGACTCACAATGTCCATCTCGACGACAGTTATCTCAAAACTCGTCCCGAAGCTCCCACCGGATCGTGCGTTATGTTGGCGGTGACCGATACCGGCCACGGGATGGATGCGCCAACCCAAGCCCACATCTTTGAACCCTTCTTCACTACCAAAGAGGTAGGCCAGGGCACCGGCCTGGGGCTGGCTACCGTCTACGGCATTATCAAGCAAAGCGGCGGCGACATCTTGGTTTACAGCGAGCCTGGTCATGGCACTACCTTTAAGATCTATTTACCCGCCAGTGAAACTGTCCCGGATGTGGCTATTCCTCGAACTCCACCAGCCAGCCACGCCGGCACTGAGACCATCCTGCTGGTCGAGGATGAAGAAGGGGTGCGCAACCTGGCAGGACGTACCTTGAAAGCCGAAGGCTACACGGTCCTGGAGGCTCGCCACGGAGGTGAGGCTTTGTTGCTAGCAGGTCAGCACCAGGGACCGATTGATTTACTCCTCACCGACGTGATCATGCCGCTCATGAGCGGCTCAGAATTGGCTGAACAGCTAAAGGCGCTCAATCCCCAGATGAAGGTATTGTTCATATCCGGTTATACCTATGATGCGATCATTCGACAGGGGGTGCTTGCAGCCGAAGTCGAGTATCTTCCTAAACCTTTTTCGCCCAGTTTGCTGGCGTCGAAGGTACGCCAGGTGCTTGATCAGTAAATTACCGGAGTTGTTTTTAGCTCCTTGCAAAAATTTGCCTTTTGACTCTTGAAACTGATTGTGATAACATACTGATCAACTAAATAAAAAGACCGCTGTGGATTCCACAGCGGCTTTACTTTGTGCCCTCGTAGCTCAGTTGGTAGAGCAGCCGCCTTGTAAGCGGCAGGTCGTCAGTTCGAGTCTGACCGGGGGCTTTTGCTGTTTTTATCAAACACCCACTGGCCCCCAATCATCGTCCGCCAGACGCTAAAGTCAGGCTCGAAGATGGCCAGGTCGGCGTCTTTACCGGCGGCTAGACTGCCCTTACGGTCGGCGCAGCCAATGACCCGCGCCGGGGTCAGGCTGGCCATCCGCACCGCCTCGACCAGAGGAATGCCCACTACCTCTGTCAGAATAGGCACCATCTGATTCAGGAGGGTTGTGCTCCCGGCAAAAGCGGTGCGATCCAACATCATGCCAACGCCGTCGCACACCTCATACTC
>JACADW010000348.1 GCA_013388445.1 Acidobacteriota bacterium
GCGCCGGAACGTGGACCGCGGGTCAGCGTTAGGTCGAGCCCCTTCCATGGGAATCGAGGCTAGCCGGGGATCCTTCCCAACGCCTGTTCCAGTCTCACCCGGACGGGAATTCCGGCAACGCCGAGGGTCTCTCCTTCGTGCGGTGGATTTACCTGGAGGGCAAGTCACGCCGGCATGGTTTGCGCCGGCACAGCAGGGCACGATCGTGCAACCACGATATCCATCTTGACACGGCAATGCGTGCCACGTAATTTTCAATAGCCCTTCAGATTTTCCTCGATCACGGTTCAGGCCGTCGGCCGGAACTTTCCCACTGCTTGCTGTGGTCCAAGTCCGTACTCGGAGGGCTGAAGTGTGTTTCGTGTGAACTACATCTCAGTATGGGAATTTGAAGCCTGCTGCACATGTGAGACGATGCCGGACGGCGCCTATGTCACTGCCCCGCCCCAAATCCAGTGGTCCAGCGACGAGATCGAACGCATTCGGGCTGTGCTCCAGAAGCTGACATCGCTTCGTGTCGAGAACGACGCAGATGTGGAGGACCTCGTGCAGGAGACGCTGCTGACCATGACCCTGAAATGCCCCGCCGGCGGGCCGGACAAGGGGCTCCTGATCTGGAGTATGGGAATCCTGCGCAAGAAGATCGGCAACTACTACCGCAGGGCGCGACGTTATGTCCCGATGGAATGCACACACCTGGCTGATAGAATCCACCTTCATCCGTCACCGGAACTGAAATACCTGCAATCTGAGCTTGTGGCGCTCGTCCAGAAGATACTGGCCGGATTCCCCCAGAGAGACCGGGAGACAATGGAGCTCTGTCTTTCGGGTCTGCCGACTCACGAGATCGCTGCGTTACTCGTACCTGAGAGGTATCAGAACGTTGTGAACCGGATCTTCAGGGGGAGGAGAAGAATCGCCAGACGGCTTGCGGAACATGGATATTTCATTCCGATCGGGCCGCGGCGCCGCGAGCGGCCTCCGCGACGCTCTGCCTGCAGGACTTGTAAAACACCTGCCAGGAGGCGCGCGCCTTCGAGTTCCTCGCGGGCAGGATGCTCTGGGACCGGAACGAACCCAAAGTAGGAGTCCGGGCAGCCGACCGGCGATCCGCTTCGACCGACCTTTATCGGAGCCGTGCGTTCAATATAGCATGGGCGTTGAAGCCGAATTCGAGAGGGGAGATCAGAATGAAACTGGACCGAAAGGTAGCGATAATCACAGGCGCGGCGGCCGGCATCGGCGAGTCGGCCGCCCGGCTCTTTGCACGCGAGGGAGCGAAGCTGGTTCTCGTGGACGTTGACCGCGAGAAACTGGGCGACCTTGTGTGCGAGCTCGAACAGGCCGCGGCCATGGTGCTGGACATCGTGGGCGATGTCTCCGATCCCGCCGTATGCCGCGAGGCCATCCAGCGAACCGTCCACCAGTACGGGCGGATCGATGTCCTGTTCAACAACGCGGGGATCGTGCTCAACGGCAGCCTGGTCGAATGCACCGAGGAGGAGTGGCAGAGGACGATCGACATCAACCTGAAATCGATGTACCTGATGAGCCGCGCAGCAGTTCCGGTGATGCAGGGACAGGGCTGCGGCTGCATCATCAACATGTCGTCGATCGCCGGCACCAGCGGCGTGGCCAGCCGGGGCGCCTATTCCGTCTCCAAGGCCGGAGTCATCGGTCTGACAAAAAGCCTCGCGATCGACTTCATGAAGGACGGCATCCGCGTGAACTGCATATGTCCGGCCACGGTGGATACACCGTCGCTCCGGCAGCGCATCGCCGCAGCTCCCGATCCCGAGGCGGCGCTCCGGGCATTTATCGCGCGGCAGCCCATGGGAAGGATGGCGAGGCCCGAAGAGGTCGCGGCGCTGGCGCTCTATCTCGCGTCGGATGATTCCCGTTTCATGACCGGCCAGGCAATCATCATGGACGGGGGGATGAAGCTGTAGAAGGGGTCGCCTCGAAAGAAGTGCCAACGGGAATATAGATCTCTATCCTCGCCTCCTTGCGCAGCTGGTCCACGAGCTCTCCAACCTTCATCTGGACTTTCTGGCCCTTCAGGAACCGGACGAGGTCTTCCCGCGCTTCCTCGAGCGTCGCCAGCCCTTCCTTCTTCTTGTCGGTCACCTTGATGATGTGGTAGCCGAAGCGGCTGCGCACCGGCTCGCTGATCCCGCCCACGGGCAGCGCAAACGCCGCGGATTCGTAAGCAGAATCGAGCTGTCCCTTGGGCACAATCCCTATGTCTCCCCCTTGGGACGCCGATGGATCCATCGAGTTCTCCCGGGCCAGTTTTGCGAAGTCTTCCCCTTTGCGGGCCCGGGCATAAAGCGCCTCGGCTCGCTGGCGGGCCAGACGGTCCTGTTCCTCGGTAGCTCCCTCGGGGACCATGACCAGGATGTGGCTTGTCCGGACCATATCGGGATGACGGAACTCGTCCGTGTGGGTTTTGTAGTACTCCTCGGCTTCCCCGGGTGTGACACTGACCTTCTTGTTGACCTGCTCGTCCACAAAGCGGGTGACTACGAGGGTCCTCTCGAGATCCTTCATGAGGCCGGCACGATCGCTGCCGCGGTTGGCGAGTGCCACATTCATCTCGGCATCGCTGGCAAAGGATTTCTGCACCTTGGTGAACTCCGCCTGGACATCCGCAGATGAGACGGTGATCCCGGAGGCCATGGCTTTCTGGTAGAGCAACTCTGTGGCGATGAGCGCTCCCAGGGACTGGCTTGTCAGTTCCAGCCGGTAATCCTCGCGCAGGTTCTTCCACGCCGGATCGCCGATCGCGGTCAACTCGGTCCGTACCCGCTGTTCAAGATCACGGCCGAGGATCGGCTTGCTGTTGACCCTGGCAACCAGGGCGGGAAAGAGGGCATCGGGCGCAGCCGGGGGTATTTCTTCCTCGGCTGCGGCCGCCGGCTTGGCGGCCGGCGCCCCAGCGGCAGGTTTCGGTTTCTGCGCCGCCTGCCGGAACATCCCGCCTGCCCCAAGCGCAGGCAGCAGCGCAGATGCGCTCATGACAATCAAGGCGAGTCTTTTCACAGTCGATCCACCCCGCAACATAGCGAACATAAGCGTAGCACGGCCGGAGCCTCGCGCACACCCTCAATGTCGAAAGGACGGACCCAGACCCCGAAGCCGGCATCTATCGCGAAACGCGCCGGTTAAATCAGGGCGCCTGTCAGGCAACCTGGACTTCGGCCTGGCCGATCAATCTCGAAACGGGCTCTTGCAGGCGAGAGATTCAGAGTGTCGGCTCTTGACTTGTGCACAACCGTGACCGGGCGTGCATCGAGACCGGGGTCCATGTCCAAGAGGATCAATGCTGGTGTTTCGCGGCAGGGACGAGGCCGGCAGGTATGCACAGTCCCTCTGCGGTTGGAGAGCCGTAGGGCCTTGCACCGATTCAGCTTCTGAAACGGGCGCAACGGGCCCCGGAACTCGACGCGGATGCCGCATCCCGGAACTTGCGGAGGGGCCTGAGACGGCGCTGTTCCGGCGACTGCGGGCCGCCCTTTCCTTCCA
>JACADW010000346.1 GCA_013388445.1 Acidobacteriota bacterium
AGCGGTCGGTGAACTGCTCGAAAACCAGTTCCGCATCGGCCTGGTGAGAATGGAACGCGCGATCAAGGAGAAGATGTCGGTCCACCAGGAAATGACGACCGCGATGCCGCACGACCTGATCAACGCGAAACCGGTCATGGCTTCCATCCGCGAGTTCTTCGGCAGCAGCCAGCTGTCGCAGTTCATGGACCAGACCAACCCGCTCTCCGAAATCACGCACAAGCGCCGCCTTTCGGCCCTGGGACCCGGTGGTCTGAGCCGGGAGCGGGCGGGATTCGAAGTCCGCGACGTCCACACCACCCACTATGGCCGCATCTGCCCGATCGAGACTCCCGAGGGCCCGAACATCGGCCTGATCTCGTCGCTCAGCTGCTACGCGCGCATCAATGACTACGGCTTCATCGAGTCGCCTTACCGGAAGGTGAAAGACGGCCGCATCCTGGAGTATGTCCTGGTCACTTTACCGGGCGACACGCACTTCAAGATGGGGGACCCCGTCGAACTGGAGCTCGTGCAAAAGGAGAATCGCCGGATGGAGGCCGCCGGCAAGAGGCCGGCCCAGTATGAGCCCTTTTCCTTCTATCAGACTGCCTGGGAAGCCGAGCAGTACACCATCGCACAGGCCAACGTGGATATCGACGAGCGGAGTGTGATAGCGCAGGATCGGGTCAACGCCCGGAAGGCTGGGAATTTCGCACTGGTTCCCAAGGAAAAGGTGGATTACATCGACGTCTCGCCCAAGCAGCTGGTCAGCGTTGCGGCCAGCCTCATCCCCTTCCTCGAACATGACGATGCCAACCGCGCCCTCATGGGTTCCAACATGCAGCGCCAGGCGGTTCCGCTCCTGAATGCCGAGGCGCCTTATATCGGCACGGGCATGGAGTACATCACCGCGAAAGACTCCGGTGCGGTCGTGATCTGCAAGCGTACCGGCGTCGTGGATAGTGTCGACTCGACGCGCATCATCGTCAGGGTGGAAAACGAAAGCGACAACGGAAGGCGTTCACGTGACGCAGGTGTGGACATCTATACTCTCGTGAAGTTCAGGCGGTCGAACCAGAATACCTGTATCAACCAGACTCCTCTGGTCCGGCGCGGCGAACACGTCGTCCGTGGCCAGGTGCTCGCTGACGGTCCCTGCACGGACCGCGGGGAGCTGGCTCTGGGACGCAACGTGCTGGTGGCGTTCATGCCGTGGCGCGGATACAACTTCGAGGACGCCATCCTGGTCAGCGAGCGGCTCGTGAAGGAGGACAGTTATACCTCCATCCACATCGAGGAGCTCGAAATCGAGGCGCGGGACACCAAACTGGGACCGGAAGAGATCACCCGCGACATTCCGAACGTGAGCGAAGCCTCGCTGCGGGACCTCGACGAGAGCGGGATCATACGCATCGGCGCGAAAGTCAGGCCGGGCGACGTCCTCGTTGGAAAGGTGACGCCGAAGGGCGAAACCCAGCTGTCGCCAGAGGAAAAGCTCCTGCGCGCGATCTTCGGAGAGAAAGCCGGCGAGGTCAGGGACGCTTCGCTCGTGACGCCGCCGGGAATCGAGGGGACCATCGTCGATGTCAAGATCTTCTCCCGCAAAGGCGTGCCCAAGGACGAGCGCGCCAAGGCGATCGAGCGCGAGCAGGTCGACAGGATGGAGAAGAACCTCAATGACGAGATCAGAATCATCAAGGAGGAACGTAACAAGAAGCTGATCGACATCCTCAGCGGCGAGCTTCTGGTCGAAGACCTGACCAGCCGCTCAGGCGACGTGATCCTTAAGAAGAAGACAAAGCTGACCCGTTCCATGCTCCTGTAACTGAGCACGACCGACCTGAACAAGATCAAGAACGACTTCAAGGCGGAGAAGGAAGGGAAGGTATACGAGTCCATCAAACGCCTCGACGACAAGACGGACAAGCAGATCCAGATCCTCAAATCGCTGCACGAGGAACAGCTCCAGAAGCTGCGGCGCGGCGACGAACTGCCGCCCGGCGTGATCAAGATGGTCAAGGTGTACGTCGCCATGAAGCGGAAGCTGTCCGTCGGCGACAAGATGGCCGGACGCCACGGCAACAAGGGCGTCATTGCGCGGATCCTGCCCGAAGAAGACATGCCTTACCTGCCGGACGGCACCCCGGTCGAGATCGTCCTGAATCCGCTCGGCGTTCCGTCCCGCATGAATGTGGGACAGATCCTCGAGACGCACCTGGGCTGGGCCGCCAAAACCCTGGGACTCTTTTTTTCGACTCCCGTCTTCGACGGCGCATCGGAGGCGGAGATAAAGGAGATGCTGCGGCGCGCCAACCTCCCGGAGAGCGGCAAGGTCGACCTTTACGATGGAATGACCGGCGAGCGGTTCGATCAGAAGGTCACCGTCGGCTACATTTACATGATGAAGCTCTCCCACCTTGTGGATGACAAGATCCACGCCCGGAGCATCGGACCATACTCGCTCATCACGCAGCAGCCGCTCGGCGGCAAGGCGCAGTTCGGTGGACAGAGGTTCGGGGAGATGGAAGTGTGGGCCCTGGAGGCCTACGGCGCCGCGAATATCCTGCAGGAGTTGCTGACCGCCAAGTCCGACGACATCCAGGGGCGGACGAAGATCTATGAAGCCATCGTCAAGGGGGAATCCCAGTTCACGCCCGGCATCCCCGAGTCGTTCAATGTGCTCATCCGCGAGCTTCAGAGCCTTTGCCTCGATGTCGAGCTGATCAAGAGGCAGAAGCCGCGCAAGCAGGAAGCCGAGGAACTCGTGCCGGCGGAGTTGTAGCCGGCTGTTTGGGCAGCCTGGGACTGTTACGAGTTCTCGATCCGGAGCGGTGCACCGGGATCGAGAAGACGGTCGCTCTCGCATTCGACGCACCCGGGGTCCTCAAGACGGGGCCCCGTCGAAAGAGGCCGTCGCGGCCTTCAGGCCGCGGACCACAGCCTCGTCGGCGGGCTGCAGCCCACCGACAATGACGTTCGGGATTCTGTTATCGGAAGGGCACCAAGGAGCCGCACCAAGAGATCCAGACCTCTTTGAGGGGTCGGGGAGGTTGCTTTGAGAAGTCTAAGAGAGGCCGCCGAGAAATCGGACCTCAGCACCGATTTTGACAGCATACGGATCAGTCTCGCTTCGCCTGAGAAGATCCGTGCATGGTCGCACGGCGAAGTGACCAAGCCCGAGACGATCAACTACCGCACGTTCAAGCCTGAGAAAGACGGGCTTTTCTGCGCGCGGATCTTCGGGCCGGTGACCGACTGGGAGTGCCTGTGCGGCAAGTATAAGCGCATGAAGTACCGCGGCGTCGTCTGCGACAAGTGCGGAGTGGAAGTCACGCTGAGCAAGGTCCGGCGCGAAAGGCTCGGCCACATCGAGCTCGCGTCACCCTGTTCTCACGTCTGGTTTTTCAAGGGGCTGCCCAGCCGGATCGGGCACCTGCTCGACATCAGCCTTCGCGACCTGGAGCGGGTACTCTATTTCGAGGCCTACGTCGTGATCGATCCCGGGGAAGCGCCGATCAAGGCCAAGGAACTGCTGGCCGAGGACAAATACCGCGCCCTGCTGCAGGAATTCCCGGGCAGGTTCAGGGCGATGATGGGCGCGGAGGCGATCAAGGAGCTCCTCAAGAGGGTGGACGTGGAAGAGCTCGCCGACGAGCTGCGCAGTGCGATGAAAATCGAGACCTCGCAGCTGAAGAAGGTGAAGTTCGCAAAGCGCCTGAGGGTGGTTGATTCGTTCCGCAAGTCCGGCAACCGCCCCGAGTGGATGATCCTCGACGTGATCCCGGTCATTCCCCCGGAACTGCGTCCGCTCGTCCCGCTCGACGGCGGCCGGTTCGCCACATCCGATCTGAATGACCTGTACCGCCGTGTGATCAACCGCAACAACCGTCTGAAGAAGCTCATGGAGCTCCGTGCGCCCGAAGTCATCATCCGCAACGAGAAGCGGATGCTGCAGGAGGCGGTCGACGCTCTGTTCGACAACGGCCGTCGCGGACGTGTGCTGCGCGGGGCGAACAACAGGCCGCTCAAGTCTCTGAGCGATACGCTGAAAGGCAAGTCGGGACGTTTTCGCCAGAACCTGCTGGGGAAACGGGTCGATTACTCCGGACGTTCCGTCATCGTGGTCGGCCCCGAGATGAAGCTTCACCAGTGCGGCCTGCCCAAGAAGATGGCGCTCGAGCTGTTCAAACCCTTCATCTACAACCGGCTCGAAAAGGAGGGTCACGCGGCCACCATCAAGGGGGCCAAGGAGATGGTCGAGCGACAGGAGCCGGTCGTATGGGATATCCTCGAGGAGGTGATCAAGGACCACCCGGTTCTCTTGAACCGCGCCCCGACGCTGCACCGCCTGGGCATACAGGCTTTCGAGCCGCTTCTCGTCGAGGGCAAGGCGATCAAGATCCCGCCGCTCGTCTGCGCCGCGTTCAACGCGGACTTCGACGGCGACCAGATGGCGGTCCACATCCCTCTTTCGCCCGAGGCACAGATCGAGGCGTCCGTTCTCATGCTCAGCAGCCACAACATCCTCTCGCCCGCGAACGGGCAGCCGATCGCGATCCCGAGCCAGGATATCGTCCTGGGCTGCTACTACCTGACCAAGCCGAGAAAGGGGACGAAGGGGGAAGGGCGCGTTTTCGGCTCCTTCGACGAGGCGATGTTTGCCCTGGAAAACGGCGTCATCGAGCGGCTCACGCCGATCCGCTATCGTTACAACGGCCTGCTGATGGACCTCACGACCCAGTACGACGACCAGGCCGTCATGCGCGCCGAGGTCCGGGAGGTGCGGGACGAGTTCATCAGCACCACCGCGGGACGGCTGATCTTCAATTCGATCCTGCCAAAGGGCATGCCGTTCATAAACGGCATCATGAAGCGCAAGGGCCTGCAGCAGCTGGTGAATTACTGCTATCTGCACTTCGGCCTGGATACGACCGTCCGGATGCTGGATGACCTGAAGGACCTCGGTTTCCTGCACGCGACCAAGGCAGGCATTTCGATCGGCATCGAGGACCTCATCGTCCCGGACAACAAGAGCGAGCTCGTCGAGGCCGCCCGCGAGAGCGTGATCGAAGTCGAGAAGCAATACCAGGACGTCGCAATCACCGACGGCGAGCGGTACAACAAAATCATCGACATCTGGTCGGATGTCACCGAGCGTGTGGCCGACGAGATGTTCCGTAAGATGGCCGAGCAGGATGAGAGCGGCTATGAATTCAACCCGATCTACATCATGGCCGACTCCGGCGCGCGCGGCAGCAAGCAGCAGATCCGCCAGCTTGCCGGAATGCGCGGCCTGATGGCCAAGCCCTCAGGGGAAATCATCGAGACGCCGATCACCGCGAACTTCCGCGAGGGGCTGACCGTGCTGCAGTACTTCATCTCCACACACGGGGCCCGCAAGGGACTGGCCGACACGGCGTTGAAGACCGCCGACTCGGGCTACCTGACCCGCCGTCTCGTGGACGTCGCGCAGGACGTGATCATCTCGATCGAGGACTGCAAGACCCTCGACGGGATCGACGTCACTTCCATCATCGAAGGCGGGGAGATCATCGAATCGCTGCGCGACCGCATAGTGGGCCGCGTGTCTCTCGAGAATATCAAAGACCCGCTGACGGGGGAGATCATCGTCGGCGTGAACGGGGAGATCACGGAGCCGCTGGCGGGCGAGATCCAGGCGGCCGGCATCGAGAAGGTCAAGATCCGGTCCGTCCTGACCTGCAAGGCCAAGCGCGGCGTCTGCGTGAAGTGCTACGGGAGGAATCTCGCGACCGGGAAGGTGGTGGATCTCGGGGAGGCCGTGGGGGTCATCGCAGCCCAGTCGATCGGCGAACCGGGTACGCAGCTCACCATGAGGACCTTCCATATCGGGGGGACCGCGAGCCGGATCCACGAGCAGTCGACCGAGGAGGCCAAGAACGAAGGGATTGTGAAGTTCATCAACATCCAGACCGTCACCAACAGGGACGGAAACCTGGTCGTGATGAACCGAAACGGCACACTCGTCGTGGCCGACGAGACCGGGCGCGAGAAAGAGCGCTACTCCGTGACTTACGGCGCCACGCTCAAGGTCAAGGATGGACAGAAGATCAAGCCGGGCACCGTCCTGGTCGAATGGGATCCCTATTCCTTTGCGATCCTGACCGAATTCGGCGGCACGGCCGTCTTCAAGGACATCCATGACGGGCTGACCGTCAAGGAGGAGCGCGACGAGAACACCGGTCTGGTCCGGCAGGTCATCACCGAATCGCCTGACGAGAAATACCAGCCCCAGATCAGCATCAAGAACGAGAAGGGCAGGATCATCAAGAGCTATCTCCTTCCCTCCAAGGCCCACCTGTGGGTGGAGAACAACGAAGAGGTCTACCCCGGCAGCATCCTGGCAAAGATCCCGCGCGAGACCCGAAAAACCAAGTACATCACGGGCGGCTTGCCCCGCATCGTCGAGCTCTTCGAGGCGCGCAAGCCGAAAGAGACCGCGGTCATCACCGAGATCGACGGGATTGTCAAATACGCCGGTCTTGTGCGCGGGCAGCGCAAGATCGAGGTGCACAACGAAGCCGGCGGAACATCGATCGTCAAGGAATACCTGCTGCCCCGCGGTGTGCACATCAACGTCCAGGAAGGCGAATATGTCAAGGCAGGCGAAGCGCTCATGGACGGGCCGCGCAACCCTCACGACATCCTGCGCGTGCTCGGCGAGAAGGAGCTGCAGAGCTACCTGGTCAACGAGATTCAGGAGGTCTACCGGCTGCAGGGGGTCAACATCAACGACAAGCACATCGAGGTCATCGTCCGGCAGATGATGCGGTGGATCAAGGTCGAGGAAGTCGGGGACACAGAGTTCCTCGTGGATGAGCAGGTCGACCGTTTCCGCTTCTACGAGGAAAACGAACGCGTGGAGGCCGCCGGAGGACAGCCTGCAAAGGGCCGGCCGCTGCTCCTCGGCATCACCAAGGCTTCGCTCTCGACGGACAGTTTTATTTCGGCCGCGTCCTTCCAGGAGACAACGCGGGTGCTGACAGAAGCCGCAATCAGCGGCAGGGTCGACTACCTGCGCGGCCTGAAGGAAAACGTGATCATGGGCAGGCTCATCCCGGCGGGAACCGGGATGGAGCACTACCATAATGTCCGGCTGACCGAGGAGATTGTTCCTGAGGAGCCGCCGGAGCCAGAACCTGACCTCGAGGCCGATCTGCTCTCGAGCAGCCTGAGCCTCGAGCTGCTGAAATCCAAGCGGGCGGATGTCGGGTAGAACAGAATACAGAATTCCGAGTGCAGAAGGAGGGCGGGGAAGGTTCCTCGCCCTTTTTCTTTTGCGTGGAGACATGCGGGCGAGGCAGGCCGCGGCGACAGCCCGACACAGTGGGCTCGACTGATCGCGGGCCGGACCAATGGTCCGGCAAGACCACGGCACGGCCAACC
>JACADW010000326.1 GCA_013388445.1 Acidobacteriota bacterium
AGCGCCGGTCCGGCACCCACTGAGCATCCTCTTTTCGGAAGAGCAGGCTCGGGTATTGCAGCGGAGGAGCCGCCCGGCTATCCAAGCTTGGGAGGAATTTCGGTCAAGGGCCCCATCCACTGGAGTTCCCGTTCTATGTCTCTGTGCAGTTGGTACTGCCTGCGCACGGCGGCAAGTTTGGCGCCCCGGATATCGATCCTGGCGATGTCATAACGTCCGAGGCCCGCCATTTCACACCATCTCAGATAGGCAAGCCAGTCGGGATTGATGCCCATGGCCTCGACGCCGACCCGGTCGGCGGCGATCAGGTCGGTCGATGCGATTGCGATTCTTGAAGGGACCGGCGTACCGGAAGCGGGTCCGTTTCCTTCCATTCCCTCGAACCCGTCGATGACCGCAGCTCCCCAGTACGGACGCATCTCTTGGGCCGTCAGCAGGATATCGAAATGCGTCTGGCGCACGCCGCCGTGGTAGATGCGCTTGTCGTTCCACCGCCTTTTCTCGGTGCGCGGGTTGTGAAGGGGGGCGCCCAGGGTCATGTTCTTCACCGAAAGAGTGGCTACCGTGACGTTGTGCGTTTTCACGACACCGGCGCATATGATGTAGGCTTCCGGGTCGAGAAGCCGGGCGGCCAGCCGGCAGGGGACCGCGTGCAGATCGCCGTCGAGGAGCGGGATGATCTCATACTTCGCCTCGTCGTTCAGGTCGATCAGGCTCACGCGCTGAGACTTGAACTCGCTCACGACGCTCGGGTAGTCGAAATTGCGGTATCCCTCGAGCGTATCGCCGGCCGAGGATTCGGCAATGACGACGGGGCCTTTGAACCGTGGGCCCAGAAACTCGAGAATACCGCGGAGCGCGTCGGCATGCGTGGCGGCAAGCTGATTGACCGTGGAAACAAGATTCGGCTTGATGACGACATACTTCTTGGTCCGGAGCACGGGCAGAATCTGGTCCTCAATGGCCACCAGCGAATCCCGGATGTTCTTTCGACGTTCCTCCCCTTGGACAAGCGAGACTACCGACCTGTCCCCGGATAGAGCGTCGGCCCGGGTGTGAGCTGCGATGCCCGGGACCCGGAGCATGCGCTCGGCAATGGTGGCTCCGGCTGCGGTGGCGATGAACGATCGGCGGCTGAGTTTATTTAGCATCTTGGGGCCTTTCAGCTTGTATAATCTCGGAGACAACCTTGTACCTAATTTTGGGGGTTTCATGAAGGACAAATCTTCACGACGTGACTTTTTGGCCCTGGGTCTGGCGTTTCCGGCATCCGCCGTGGCCTCGACATCTTTTTCCGGCCTCACCGGCGCGCCGGCGCCGAAGCCTGCGCTTCAATCTGGAGGACTCAGCTACCGTGTGCTCGGAAAGACCGGAATGAAGGTCACAACGGTCGGTTTCGGCTGCATGATCACCTCGGATCCGAGCGTGATCGAGAAGGCGGCCGACCTGGGGATCAATTACTTCGACACCGCGCGCGGATACCAGGGGGGCAACAACGAGCGTATGGTGGGTGCGGCGCTGAAGGCCAGACGAAACAGCCTTTTCGTGTCGACCAAGACCGGCGCGGGCACAAAGCAGGAGGCGCTCGACCACCTGGAGACCAGTCTGCGCGAGCTGGGCACCGATCATGTCGACGTCTGGCACCTCCACGGCAAAGGCAGGGCCTCGCAGTTGACTGACGACCTGATGGAGGCCCAGCGCGTGGCCAAGCAGCAGGGCAAGATCCGCTTCTGCGGCGTCAGCACGCATAACGGGCACGCGGAAATCGCGAAGACCCTGATCGAGAAGAAGGATCATTTCGATGTCTGGCTCGTTTCCTACAATTTCACGATGGAGCCGGCCATGCAGGGCCTGGTCGAATCAGTGGCCAAAGCGGGCCTGGGTGTGGTCGCGATGAAAGTCATGGCGGGCGGATTCCGTAGAGTCAGGCAGGGCGACAAGCTCTTCGACACGCTGAAACGCGAGGGTGCAATGCTCGCCGCGCTCAAATGGGCCATCAAAGATCCCAATGTCCACACCACGATTCCCAGCATCACCGACATGGAGCAGCTCGAGGAGAACATGCGCGCCATGACATCGCCCTTCGGCAAGAGTGATGAAACTCTGCTCGCGGCCCAGCTGGAGCGTATCGGTCCCCTATACTGCAGGATGTGCGGTCAGTGCGACGCGAAGTGCCCGAAGGGCCTGCCGGTGGCGGACATGCTGAGATACCTTAGTTACGCCGACGGCTATGGCCAGTACGGCCTCGGGAGAGAGTCGTTCCTCGCGCTGCCGGCAGAGATCCGGGACGTGCGGTGCGGTGATTGCACATATTGTTCCGTCCGCTGCCCTTACGGAGTCAAGGTTGCGGAGCGGCTGGCGCGAGCACAGGATCTGTTCGCATGAGATGCCTGGCGTGCCTTCTTGTTTTGCTGGCGACGGTGCAGCGTGGCGGCGGACAGACACTGGACTGCGGCCTTGTGCCAGGTTGGCAGCAGCAGGGTCCGGTTCGGTCCTACGAGCCGGACAATCTGTTCGACTACATGAACGGCAACGCTGAGGGCTATCTGATATACCGCTTCGTGGCGATGCACGGGATTACCTGCAGGCAGGGGGAAGACACCCTGGTCCTGGATCTTTCCGAGATGGCGGATCCCGAGTACGCCTACGGCATGTTCAGCGCCAACCGGGATCCGCGTGCGCCGATCGAACCGATCGGCATGGGCGGGCAGGTCCTCCAGCGCCGCGCCATCTTCGCCAAAGACAAGTACTACGTGGAAGTGGCCGCCAATCCTGCGAAGGATCATTCTGCGGCTCTGCGTGCTTTCTTGACGGGGATCGAGAAAACGATCCCGGGGCAGACTTCTACGCCGCAGCAGATCCAATGGTTTCCTCAAGAGGGGCTGGTTCCGAATTCGGTCCGCCTTGTACCGGAGAGCGTGCTGGGTCTGCGCATGCTCAGATCGGGATACGTCGGGCAATACGATCTGGGCAAGGCCTTCCTCGTCGCGGAATCGACGCCGGAGTCCGCTGCCGCCGTCATGGCGAAACTGAAAGATCGGGTGGGCCAGCCTGCGCGCGTGGATCTGGCGGACGACGCCTTCAGGGGCCAGGACAAGTACCTCGACGGTCTGTGTGTCTTCCGCAAGGGACGATACATCGGCGGATTCGCCAACCTGAAGGGGGACCGTGACGCAGTGCCCCTTGCGGCTAAGCTGGCGGCAAGCGTGAAGTAGTCCGGGTCTTTGTCAGCCCGGAAGGCAAACCCTTGACATACAAGTAGCAGGTCCCGTCCGACGGATGGGACCTTCACTCCCTGCTTCGGCAGCTCATGAGGGACGTATGCCGAATCTGCGCGAGACGCGTCTGCTGCATCTTCACACCTATTTCCTCTTTCCCTTCTCCATCGACAAGAGAGTCGTCTACGAGCAACATCCCGAGGTCTGGTCTAAGTATCAGCACTGGATGGAAGGGCTCGACGAGTGGATCGCCGCCCACGGCGTTCCCGAGAAGTCTCCGGTCGTCGAAAAACTGGGGCCCTGGCGCAGGTCCGCCTACAGCCGGTTCGACATGGACTCGTCGGCCTATCAGGACATGGTCTTCTTCCATCCCTTCGTCCGCCGGGTGTTCTTCGATACCGCAGAATTGTCTCGGGCTCGGGGAGAGGAGGAGGCACTCCTGCGCTGCTACACGATCCCCGTGGGAGACGGCAGAAGGCTTTGGTTTCACGCCGAGGATGCGAAGGGCCGCTCGGCCACGGTCGAAGTGACTGACCTGAGGCTGTTTCTCTTTGCCAACGGGATCGGGATACTGACGATCGGCATCGAGGCTTTTGGAATCTCTGCAAGGCGGGCCCTCTGGATCAACGAGGCGATGCGAAAAGTCTATCCTTCGAGCGGAAGACAACTGCGCGAGGGACGCATTCCGAACAGAATGACCTTGACGATCGAGAATAATGGTGCGCTCGAGTTGGTGAGCGAAGAGTTGTTCGCACATGGAGAGATGATCGGTTTCCTGCCTCCCCTGTCGAAGAACATCACTTCGCTCATCTATTTCGCGGACTACCGCCGGGAAGAGTTCGAGCCCGTCCTCGATGAGCGCATGATCGTCTATTCCTACTTCGTGGTCGATCCGGCCGGCCTCCCGCCGGACTACTCCAGCTCCGAGGCGTACCAGGTGTTGCTCAGCCGGTTCCTGTACGTAGACATCGAAGGCCCTTCCTACCGCTACGAACCGTCGTTTGTGAAGGAGCAGATGGCCAGGCAGATGTACCGGCGCTGGGCGCACCAGGGCACCTGGTACGGATTTACCAGTTACAGCAACATAACGGCGACGATCGGCACCTTCGAATGCGACGAACACACGCTCAAGGAAGGCTTTCTGGTTCACCGCATGTTCAATACCCGGTATTACCTCATGGCGCTCGTGGCCCTTTTCTACCGTGCCACGCTCCTCAGCTTCGAGGAGCGGACGGCTCTGGTCTCCAAGCGGCTTTTCCTCGATGAGGAGGACGGCCGGCTCACATCCGAGAACATCCGCAGCGCCACAGACCTGAGGGCCGAGTTCCTTCATTTCTCGAATTACTGGTACTTCGACGAACTCGCCAATAAGGACGAGGAAATCGAGCATTTTGCGCTCCAGTGTCAGGAGTACCGGATCGAGCCCATCAAGACGGAAATCGAAGAGGAGCTGGACAAGCTCAATGCATATCTCCAGGAATATTCATCATTCCTGAGCACCGAGGCGGTCAACCGGCTGGCGATGCTGGGGCTGATCATGGGCGGCGGCGCGGTGCTGACCGGATTTTTTGGGATGAATTTCGGCCGCTATTTCGAGCGGCTATTCTTCGTGCCGGATGAGAGATCGCTGGCCATCCACTACGCTGCGATTGTACTCGTCGCGCTTCTCAGTTTCGGCGCCATTGCGCTCGGGTTCTACATGGTGATTGCGAACTGGTCCGACTACAGGGAAATCCTCTTGCCGCCGCGCCGCCGGGCACAGATGCGGAGTCGCAGGCGCTGAGCAATCGGGACGCGGAGACCGGCTGTGGCGGAGCGCTGTCTCCGGTTTTGCGTGATCAATGTCGCTGGTCGGGGTAGTTGAAGCGTTTTCCGGCGCAGGCTATTTCCGCGGGCGGCGCTTCAAGGGAATCGGTGGTGCCCCCTGGAAGGGGCGTGCCATCTCAGAATGTGGCGGACCCTATCGGACCGGCGGGTTCGAGCCGCGTTTCCTGATTGCGGTGTGTATGAAAACGGGCACGCCGACTAGCGCCAGCAGCGCGAGCGTGGCGCGCAACGGCGCCCAGGAAATCGCAGGCAGGGGCAGCTGAACGTCGAAGCCGACAGGAATTGCCAGGAATACGCCGGTCAGGGCCTCGCCGGCCACCAGGCCCGCACAGAGGACCGTTCCTTTCTGCATGGCCTGCGCTAGGCCGCTTCCGTCCTTCTCCCTTAGGGTCAATAGAAGATGGACCAGCCCGCCCAGCAAGATCGGTAGCGTCGTCGTGAACGGCAGGTAAATACCCACGGCTACGGCCATCGGACTGATTCCGAAGGCTGAACCCCTGCGCCTCAGCCATTCGCCTGCCAGGATCAATACGACCGACAATCCCATTCCCAGCGTGACCATGTTCCACGGCAGGCTCGAACCCTCCATGAACAATCCCCTGGCCATCGCTGCAAACATTGTTGCCTGCGGTGCGAGGAGTTTCTCGGAGCCGATGTGAAAAGCCCCATCGAGAAATGCCATCAGCGGTGCAGCCAGGAGGGAAGTCACGGCGACGGCCACGAGCAGCCCTCCCTGCAGCGCGCGCGGCGTGCCGCCGACGGCCAGAGCTGTCTTGAAATTCTGAGCGGCGGTTCCCGAGAGGCAAGCCGCCAGGCACACTACTCCGGCGATGAGCAGCACGGTGCGGACCGCCTCCGCGCCGCCCAGTTTGCCGGCCAGCAGGAAGAGAGCGGCGAGCAGAAAGGTACAGATGGTGATTCCCGAGACCGGCTGATTTGTGCTGCCGATCAGTCCGACGATGTAGACCGAAACCGCAACGAAAAAGAAGACCGCCAGGACCGTGTAGAGCGTCGCGATGGTCGCGCCTGCGGCACCCACATTTGTGTAGTACACGCCTGCGGCCAGCAGGACTCCCAGGCCGATGAGAATCCACGTAAGTACGTGCGGCAAGTCCTGGAGGATCCCATCAGCCTTCTCCATCTCTGCGGACCGGTTTCTGGTGAATCCGGACATGGCCGACCGGATTCCTGCGGCCAGCTCCCTTCGGATTTTGAATATGGACCAGAGGCCGCCGGTGATCATGCCGCCCACGCCGATGTAGCGGACCTGGCTCGCCCACATGGCCTCGGCGGCGTCCCGAGCGCTGCCCGCCGCGGGGTAAAGGGCAGTGAAGACCGGTATGAAGATGAACCAGGCCAGCAGGCCCCCCATGGCAACCAGCGCGGCTCCGTTGAACTCCACGATGAATCCCACGCCGACGAGGGCGGCGGAGATATCGGATCCAACCTTGAACGCGGAGTTGCCGACGCGAAACGCCACGGATATGCTCTCATCCACCACGGCGATGCCGCTCGAGAAGACCTTGACGCCTGTGCCCCCCAGGAAAGCCGCAGCCACGCCGAGCATCCCCTCGCGGCGACCCTGGTCGAAGGCTGCCATTCCAGTCTTCAAAACTTCCGCAGTCGCCACTCCCTCCGGGTATTTCAGCTCCTTTGACCGGACCACCATCGGTTCGCGCAGGAAGCCGGTCAGGACAACGCCGAGCGTGCTCCCGGCAAGCACAGCGACCGTCACAGCCGCGTATTCTCCCAGACCCCAGGCTTTGAACGGCCTGAACGCTTCGGACAAAACCAGGGCCGGAAACACAAAGACAACTCCGGCGGCGATCCCTTCACCCACCGATCCGGTAGCCTGAGCCAGGTTGACCTCCGCGATGGATCTGGTCCGCATCACCGAGTGGAAAAGGATCAGCGCCAGGACGCTGCAAGGGATGTTTGCGGAAATGGTGATGCCGACCTTCAGGCCAAGGTACGTGTTGGCTGCCGCCATCGCAACACTGAGCAGGATGCCGAGCAGAAGAGCGCGGAACGTGAACTCGCGGCTTTCTCGCATAGAGGCAGCCGGATCATATCATGTTGGCGATTGATGATTGATTGATTGATGATTGGTGGAAGCGGGGTGGGAGATGATATGGTGCCGCGCGCGAACTCCTCAGCCCCGACGATGGCGGCCGCTTGCCAGCCCTGCGGTGACGGCAGGGGCTGCGTTTTCAGGATTGGACGGTACGAACAGGCGCCGGGCTTCGAGTGCCGCCGCCTGAGCTTTTTTCAGCAGCGGCCGCACCCCGTGTGCCACATGTTGATCCGCTGCGACCAGTTCCAATATCGACATCAGCGAGGTATCGACCGAGTCGAAGAAGCCGCTCTCGCGCGGAGCTCCGGGAAACGCTGAATCAGCCAACCTGTAAGTCTCGTGTGCCCCGCCCGGCGGCGCGAAAGCAGCGCCCATCCCCCGGCTCCGATGCCAGCTGTATCCTTCGGCGCCTATCTCGCGGTAGGAACGGCCCAGCACCGGATCGGAGTCCCCGACCGGTACCGCAACCGGTCCGCCGCGTTCCCTGCGGTAGAGCTTCCTGGCCTGCCAGGGCAGCAGACCGGAGGATGCGTGTTCGGGAAACCTGCGTCCGCCGGCCGCGTGCCTGTACCGCGTGAGCACACTTGCATGCTTGCTGGGGTGCGCCCCCGCGCATGAGCGGTTGCTTCAGAAGAGCATCCCTGATCTCAAGTGCCGCGGGCTTCAGCCCTGTGCCTAGACTCGGACATCCGGCCCGAAGGCCAGGGCAAATGTTCTTGTGCAGGACCTTGGCCTTTTTTGTTCAGGCGCCAGCCATGCCTGCGAACTGCTTTCCAGGATGTCACTCTTTTCCTGATTCAATCTCGACAATGAAATGAGCCGGGCGCTCGATCCGGATCGCCGAATACAATGTCTCGAGGACCTGAAGCCCGTGGCGGGCGATGAGCTGATGAATTGAGAATTCCCGCTCCTGCAGGTTCTGATTCGGCCGCAGGTAGTCGAGCAGGTACTCGATCTCGGAATCTGCGCCAGCCTGTACGAGTCTTCCTTCGATCCTGTCCAGGTTGCGCCGCATCTTCCTGCGTGCCGTCGCGAGGGCGGGTCCCAGCGTCGGGTCTACTTCCACCAACCGCGGGAGGAGTTCGTCCAAAACCCGCTCGATCTCACTGCGTAGCTCCGAAACCCTTGCCAGGGCCGCCTTGCCCGGACCGGCTCGGGCCAGTTTTTCTGACAATGTCTTGCGATCGCTCAGGCAATCTTCGAAGGTGATTCCGTGTTTTTTCATTATTGCTCGGACGTCGTTGTCCAGGACGGTGGCGCTGAACCGCGGCCAGATCACGGGCATGGGGCGGCCGGAATCCCGGTACAGAACCGCGGCCTGAGCGAAGTAAGCGACCTCGGCCGGTCCGCCGACATATATAACCGATGGGAAAAGGTGGTCTTGCGCAATCGGGCGAAGGAGGACGTTGGGACTGAAGCGCTCCGGCGACTTGCGCAGCAGGCCGGCCAGTCGCTCCTGCGTAAACTCAACCGCTTCGTTCTTGAGGACAAAGTGCCCCTTCGCCCGCAGAAGGGCCCTGCGGACTCCGTCAATCTCCATGAAAAGCAGGGCTGAATTCTCCTGTACTTCCACCTGCGGCTGGAATCGCGACTGCTTCAGTGCCAGACCGCGTTCCAGGAGCGCCGACACGAGAGTGTCGCCGCGTTTCGCCACATGCAGGAACAAGGGTGCCAGCAGAGCCTTGGCTTCAGGGTCACGCGGATCAAAAAGCAGAAGGCCGCGACCGCGAAACAGTCGCACCATCATGCGTGCGAAGGCGTCCGAGTAGCGGGATGCGGCGCGATAGGCAAACCCCAGTATCTCCCCGATGTCTGCGTCCCGGACAGACGGCGCAAGCCGCGAGACATACTCCGCCCTTACGGCGTCAATGGCTTCAGGCAACTCCAGCGCTCCCACGGGGCGCACGGATTCGGGGGCCGCGCCGTAGAGCTTCTCCCTGCAGTCTGTTACTTGGAGGATTTGCTTCACATCCATATAGGTCAGGCGCGTGATCTCGGCGAGGTCGTGGTCGTCCGTGTCCATCCAGAAGATGGGCACGGC
>JACADW010000331.1 GCA_013388445.1 Acidobacteriota bacterium
AACTATTACAAGGACAAGCTGGATGTGGAGGGGCGTTTCGTCATCCTGACTTTCGGGCTGCTCAGCAGGAACAAGGGGATCGAAACGATACTCCGGGCCCTGCCGGGCGTGGTCCGGAAGCATCCCGAGGTTGTCTACGTGATACTGGGCGCGACGCACCCTGAAGTGAGGAAGAGGGACGGCGAGGAATACCGGCTGTGGCTCCAGAGGCTGGTTCGGGACCTGAAGCTGGAGGAGCACGTGATCTTCTACGACCGCTACGTCGAGTTCGACGAGCTGCTGGAGCTCATCGGCGCCTGCGACGTGTATGTGACGCCCTACAGATCGCGGGAGCAGATCGTGAGCGGCACCCTGGCCTACGCGGTGGGCATGGGCAAGGCGGTCGTTTCGACCCCCTATCCTTACGCCCGCGAACTGTTGGCGGAAGGGCGCGGGGAGCTGGTCGAGTACGAAGATGCGGAGGGATTGGAGCGCACAATCCTGAATCTGGTCGAGAAGCCGGCGTTGCTTCACCGGATGCGCAAGTCGGCTTACGAGTTCGGCCGGCGCATGGTCTGGCAGGAGGTCGCCGCCCTTTACGCGGACGTGTTCGACAGGGCGGTCGCGGCGGGAACCCGGCTCGCGCCGAGACCCTCCAGGAAACCGTGGACGGCTGCCTACCAGGTGCCGGAGATCAAGCTCGATCACCTGAAGCGGCTTACCGACGACACCGGGATCATCCAGCACGCCACCTATGGCGTGCCCGACCGGCGCTTCGGCTATACCACCGACGACGTGGCTCGTGCGCTGGTCGTGGTCATGGCCTACCACCGCCAGTTCGGCGATCCTGAGGCGATCGAGCTGGCCAACCGCTACTTGAGCTTCACGCAGTACGCCCAGCGCCCGGACGGCCGTTTTCACAACCTGATGAACTATGCGCGCCAGTTCGTCGATGAACAGGGGAGCGAGGATACCCAGGGCCGCGCGCTGTGGGGATTGGGGGCGGTGGTGGCGAACGCGCCCGCAGAGCCGCTCCGGGCGCTTGCCCGCGACATGTTCGAGCGTGCCGCGGCGCATGTCGCGGAGCTGGCCCATCCGCGGGCGATCGCCTACGCCGTCTGCGGAATGTACCATTTCCTGCAGCGCTATCCCGGAGCGGCCCTCATCCGGCGCCGTCTCCTGGATCTCGCGGAGCGTCTGGCGGGCATATACGAAAACAGCCGGCGTGCCGACTGGCGCTGGTTCGGCGAGGAATCGACCTACGCCAACGCCAGGATGCCGCAGGCGATGCTCCTGGCCTACGAGGTGTCGCGAGACGAGCGTCACCTGCGGATCGGCCTTGAAGCGCTCGATTTTCTGATCTCCATGACCTACCGCGACGGCCATTTCGACTTCATCGGCAACCAGGGATGGTACCGCCGCGGGGGGGAGCGGGCGGTTCAAGACCGGACTGGTCCGGATGCGGCACGATCGACGGGTTGAAAAGCGCGGCGGATTCCAGCGCGTACTCGGAGATGAAATACGACCCGATCAGAAGCTTTCGGGCCTCGGAGGGTTCCCGATCCGTCAGGAGCAGGTGGCGCACCTCGCCGTATCGTTGCAGCAGGAGGCCGCGAATCTGCCGGTGCCGCCCGGAGAACTCGGAGAGCACCTGGTCCAGCAGACCCGCCACCTCCTCCTCGGATAGCGCCATGATGCGTGCGATGATCTTCATCCCCCTGGGGCTGGAGTCGCGGCTGTAAGGATCCCTGAGGATGGCTGCGCGACCCGCGGCCAGGTTGAACGGGCGCAGCAATACCCGGGACTGGTCGGGCTTGAGGATTATGTCGGTGCGGCGGGCCGAGACAATGTTCCCCGACATAAGGCGAATGGTCGGAGGGAAATTGTAGCGAAGGAGAACGAGCTGTCAACCGCCGCGCCGGCTCGGAGACGGGACCGTCACGCGGCACAGAGCATGTCGGGTCCTTCGAAACACCCCCTCGACCCTTGTCCGCACTTGTCCCTGAAGCCCATTCAAACCCGCGATCACAGGCAGCCTCTGCCTTTTCAGTCAGGGAGGGATACAGGCCTTGTCCCGGCAGGCCGCGCTTGGTCCGACGTCAGCCACCCACAGAGCGGACGTCCGGCCTCCTCTACGCAAAAGAAGACCCGGAAGCCGGGAGGGATGTGTCGCGTTGCCCAGCGGCGGCCGTTGACGAAGAAAGCCTTCGTCCAGGCTTCGCTGTCGAGGGCACGCGGCGCGGCGACGGCAACAAGAAGCGCGCCGGTTGCGGGATGGCCGTTTCGGGGATCCAGGATGTGGCCATGCTGCCGCCCATGGCGTCCGCGCTGTATTCGTACTTCCGCAGCTCGGCGCTCGCCGCCAGGCCGGGTAACACGCATAGAAGGAGGGGCAGGACGAACCGCAGCGACCGTCAGAAACAGCCGGTTACGTATCGACGATTGACGATCGGCAACTTGCGGATTTTGCTCAGGATGATCAGGGTCACGTTTCCCGCTTCGCTGTTGCATCCGGCCCCTGAATGGAGCGAAGCACCGCCCTCGGGAGAGCAACTCTCAATCGCGGCCTCCTCGCCGTCCCCGTAGCTGGCCTCGGGGTGCAAACATGACCGGAGCTGCGACCATGCGCTTGTCACCTGGCTGCGGCCGGCCAGGGTGCACGCTGCGACTCGAAATCGAACATGGCCTCCTTGATCGGAACGCCACGCACGTCGATCTCGGCGAGGTCCGCGCTCCCAAGGCCAACAGCCTCGGCCAAGAGCATTGTGTTGTCGGCGTATTGCGGGAGGTTGCCGTGCTCCTGCTGATAGTCCCCGCGCGGGTTCTTACTGTCCTTCCATACCTTGAAGGGCGGCTTGCCCGCTTCGGCGCGCGGATCGTAGCCCATGAGCGCGGTCGCCACCGTGTCGGTGCAGACCGGGTTTCGACCGACGACGATGAGTCCGGGCTGGCCGGGGGGCAGAGCCTTGCTGCGCGGCACCCACGGCCCTTCGCCGCCTACACAGGATTGGATTCCGTCGATGATCGCGAGATCGATCGGACGTGCCGCGACAAGATCCACGATGATTCGGGGCACGCGACTTCCCTCGTGCCGGTCGGAACTGAAGTCGATCTCCTGGGGTGCGCTTTTCGACGGCTGGCGGCGGCCGAAGTGCAGGACTGCGGCGCGGCCGCGGCGCACCGCCTCATTCGGTTCGTCCACTCCCGCATCATCCCCGTAGATCGAGCAGGGGGTGATGCCGAAGAGGTTTTTCATCGAGAGGGTGATCCCGCATTCCTCTTGGTGCTTCATCTTCGCAAGGCTGACGAAAACGTCGCAGTCTTCATAGGAATGGTTCAGGTCGAAGGCGGTATAGATGTAGGGGCGTGCGGACTTGACCTTCAAGCGGGCATAGCGTTTGCCGGAGCCGAGGTTGTTCGTGTTCTCGAATTCGAGATCGGGCATCGCGTTCCGCAGAAGCTTCATGTCGCAGCCGCCGTCGAGGAGCTTGTCCTGCACCGACAGTCCGACGGAGTTGCTTTCCAGGAGCCGGATTCTCCGGGCGCCGGCCCGGTTGAGCAGGTGGCAGACGGCGGCGGTCAGCTTCCCGTTCACCCAGAAGGTGTCGCCCGGAAGATAGGGCCGGTAACCGCGGCCGCCGCCCGTCAGGTTCAGCTTGATGGCGACGGTCTTGCCGCCCACCAGGCCTTCGATGCCGCCGATCTGGTCGAACATCACCGCGAGCTTCGCCGCCAGGTCGCCGTCATAGCTCGGGCACTTGGCCACCGAGACGGGCGCGGTCGGCGATCGGGGACCGGAAGCGCGAAGCCATTCCGACGCCCCCACGGGTATGGCCCCCGCCGCCAGCCCCACGCCGGCGAGCAGTTGGCGCCGCGTCATTTCGAGTCGCTTGTCGTTCATATCCTCTCCCTTTGTGTGTTACTTCTCCAGCAAGAGCACGCCAAAAGGCTGGTATCCCTGCCAGTCCTCGCGCTTCCCTTGAAACTCCAGGCAGGCAGTGATTCGGTGCCAGATCGCCAGCGCTTCCGGTCTCTTTCGGAAGAGGCCGCCGCGCAGTTCGTCGTCCAACGCAAGTATCCAACGGTATCCGGTAGCGCCGGGCATTAGCGGTCTGTCCCGCACTGGTCGTGCACCGCGCGGCTCAGTAGCTCATGGTGTCGAGCTTC
>JACADW010000336.1 GCA_013388445.1 Acidobacteriota bacterium
CGGTTTTCAAGACCGCCGCCTTCAACCACTCGGCCATTCCTCCGCGGTCGTGCCAAGGAACTTACCATATGCGGCCGCGTTTGTAGATCGCCATTCCTCTTCTACTCTCCATCAGCCGCAACGTAAATTCTATCACGCGCGCGATCGGGTTCGTCGATGTCCCGGCCGTTGCCCATTCATCCCCTGCGGCTCGCCGGGCAGGATGCTTCCGGTCGGAATTGCGCTCCGCTCGCGGGCTGGCGAACAATCATAGTCTGGAGCAATCAGCGATGCGTGGATGCTTCTGCCGCACATCCGGCCGGCCCTTCCAGGTGTGTCTTTCTTCTGCCTCGACCGCTATAATGCCGCATCCTGGAGCCGGGCATGAACGACACGAAGCCTTCAGCCGATGTTCCTTCCGCTTCCTCGCGCCTGTTGTCGCTGGACGCCTTGCGCGGCTTCTACATGTTCTGGATCATCGGGGCCGAGGACATCGTCCATGCGTTACGCAAGGTCAGCCGGCGCGGGCCGGTCGATTTCCTGTCCAATCAGCTGCAGCACAAGGCCTGGGAAGGGTTGGCCTTCTACGACCTGATATTTCCGCTCTTCATCTACATCGTCGGCGTGAGCCTGGTGTTTTCCCTCAGCAGGTCGCTGCGGGCGGCGGGCAGGGCTGCGACCGTGCGCCGCATTCTGAGGCGCAGCGCCCTTCTATTTCTGATCGGAATTCTCTACTACGGGGGGCTGGCTGATGGCCTGGACAAGATTCGGCTGATGGGAGTGCTCCAGCGCATCGCTCTGTGCTACCTGTGCGCCGCGCTGATTTTCTGCGTGGCGAAGCTTAGAGCCATGATGGCCGTGTGCCTGGCTCTGCTCATCGGCTATTGGATGCTGATGACTTTCGTTCCTGTACCTGGGCACGGAGCCGGCAATTTTGCGGAGGGAGCGAACCTTGCCAACTATGTCGACAGCCGGTATCTGCCATTCAGAAAGTGGGATGGGGATCACGATCCCGAGGGGCTGCTGAGCACGCTGCCTGCGGTTGCAACCTGCCTGCTGGGAGTGTTCAGCGGCTTGTTCCTCGTCAACACCCGCGTTCCGGACAGGAAGAAGGTGCTCTACTTGGTCGCGGGCGGTATCGCCGGGATTGTTGTCGGCCACCTCTGGGGACTGCAATTCCCGGTTATAAAGAAGATATGGACTTCGTCCTATGTCCTTGTCGCCGGCGGTTACAGTTGCCTCTTCCTGGCCTGCTTTTACCAGGTCATAGAAGTCTGGCAGGTCCGGCGGTGGGCTGCGCCGTTCGTGTGGATCGGCATGAATCCCATCACGATCTATTTGGCTCAGAACGTCGTCGATTTTCGTAACATCGCGGAGCGGATGGCGGGCGGTCCGGTCAAGGGGCTTTTCGGTAGTTTCGGTGAGCTGCTGATCTCGTCTCTGGTCCTCGGCATGAGCTTCCTGCTCGTGCGCTTTCTCTATCAGCGGAAGATATTCCTCAGACTGTAAAATGGGGACGCCTCCTTATTTCGTTGCCGCATCATGCGCTACCACTGAGGCTTAGCGAAACCGGGAAACGTTCCCATCTACCCGGGATCATGAAAAAAGGGCGCAGGCAGAAATGCCTGCGCCCCGGTGAATAGCCGAGCGAGGTTAGAACGCCATGCGCAGTCCGAAGCGGAACGCCCTCGGATCGTTCGCCACGCTGGTGACTTTCCCGAAGTTCGAGCTGGTGATGCTGCCGGTCGGGTTGCCGAAGTGCGGCGTGTTGCTGATGTTGAACGCCTCCACCCGGAATTCCAAGTTGAGCTTTTCCGTGGCCTGGAACTTCCGGAAGAGGCTGAAATCCATGTTCACGACGCCGGGCCCGCGCATGCTGTACAGGCCCACGTTGCCGAACCGCACCTCGGTGATGTTGGCAAAAGCGGTGGTGTCGAAGAACGGGAGATCGCCGACGTTGCCCAGCTTTTCGATCACAGGCTTGACCTGGTCTGGGGTCTGTGTGTTGCCGCCCGGCATGTTCAGCGAAGTGCCGGAAGCGGTGAGTGTGAACTGTCCGCCCTGGTAGGAGCTGAAGATGCCGTTGATTTGCCAGCCTCCCAGGATCGCCTTGGCGGCGCCGTTCTGGGCCCACTTCTTGCCGCCGCCGAACGGCAATTCGTACGCATAGGCAAGCTGCAGCATGTGGGGCCTGTTGAACGGGGCGTTGGCGCGGTTGCGATGCAGCTGGCTCAGCGCGTTGATAGAGAAGGTCGTCCAGTCACCGTAGTTGGCCTCGGCGATGGCATGCGACCATGTATAGGCCCCCTTGAGGAACAGGCCGCCTGTGAAGCGCCGGTTCAGCGTGGCCTGCAGAGCGTTGTAATCGCTGTGCGTGCGGCCATCCCACAGCCGAGTATTGGCGGTGCGTCCGAACTTGATGTAGAGAGGCCGCCCGTTGTTGCCGGAGCCGGGGATCTGCGACGCGTTAATCTGTATAAACGCGAAACCGTTGATGGATTGAGTTCCCACATAGGCGACGGATCCTACGATCTCGCCGGGGAACTTCCGTTCAATCGTGAGATTCCACGATTCGATGTAGCCCCGCTTCAACTGCTTGTTGGCCTCGGGGTACCCCATCTCCATTGACAGCGGTATCGGAATTCTCCCCTTGCTGATATCCGGGCCTGCGATCGGCGGGATGCCGACCGTCGAGCCGAGCGGGGCGTTGGGAATACCTGCCGCCACGTAATTGGGATCCGTGGTGACGGGCTGATAACCGTTGACGCCCGAGTAGTCTGCCACGAGCGTCAGCGGATAGAAACCGCGCAGCGCTTGAGCGCCCCACGGATGCGAATGGAAGGTGATGCCGTAGCCGCCGCGGAAGACCGTGTTTTCGGTCACCTGATAGGCCAGCCCGAAGCGCGGAGCAAAGAGCTTCTTGCTGTAACCCACACCGACATCCCGCGGTATGCCGCCCTTCCCTCCGATCAGGACCTCGTTGGTATTGGGATCATACGACTCGATGCCCATGCCCTGGGAGCGCGTCCGGGTGGGGTAGAGCTCCCAGCGCAATCCCAGGTTGAGAGTCAGCTTCGGAGTTACGCGCCAACGGTCGCGGACATAGAGGGCCCAGGTGTCCTCGAAGCTGGTCATTTTGATGTACTGGGGGCTCTTTCCTGAGGAAGAAGGCGCGCCAAGCAAGAATGCTGCCTGGCTGTTCCAGCTGCGCTCGAACGACGGCGTGCCGCTCTGGAATCCCACGGCGGCACGGATAGCGCTGGGATTCAGGGCCGTAATGGCGTTACCGAAGCCGAAACAACCGCGCGGCCCGCAGCCCAGCTCCGGCTGCCAGTGGTTCATGAGGTGGTGCATCCAGTCCAGTCCGAACCGGACGTCGTGATTGCCCTGGATCTTGTTGAAGTTGAGGTTCCCGAGATAGGACTGGTCGTTGCGTGCGAGCGGATTCCATCCTTCCGAATTGCCCATCGTGGTCAAGTCGGAGACGGTGAAATAGGGAAGGCCGCCTTCCAGCCGGTCGGGACCGTTGGTTCCCGGAATCCCGAGGACGTCCAACCCGAACTTCTTTTCGAGATTGCCGGGATCCACGACCTGGCCGAATCTCGTCCATCCGAATGTTCCGTCAATCAGGAACGTAGGCGAGATAGTGTACGTCTGTCCGATGGTCGCCACCTGCACCAGGGTGTCGCCCTTGCCGACTCCACCGCCGGTGCACAGGCCGGGGCCGCCTGCCTCTCCCAGGCTGGGATTACAGGTCACGATCGCCTTCATGACGCTGTACTTGAACCAGAGCTGGTGCTTCTCGGTCCGGTTCCAGTTGATCTTGGAATCCACGTTGTTACGGTTCACGCGCTGCGTGCTGGAGTTGAAATAGTTGAGGGTATCTCCGGCGAGGTTGGGTGAAGGAACCAGGGTGAGCAGTTTCGTCGTTGCACTGTTCAGGCGAGCCGCGGGGATAACGTTGACCTTTCCTCCGCTGGAGAAAACGCTGCGACCCGTGCCGTCCGGCTTGCCGGTGTAGGGATCGAAAATCATCCCCTGCTGCAGGGGTACCATCCCTCCCTCTGTAGTGGGGATCATGATGGGATTGCCCAGGGCATCCAGGATCTGCGCGCCCAGCTTTCTGGAGAAATCACCCGTACGAAAGTCAAGCGGCATGACGGAATAGGTCGAGCCGAAGCCCGCCCGCTCGAAGGTCCCTTCATAGTTGGCGAAGAAGAAGAGCTTGTTCTTGACGATGGGCCCGCCGATGCTGCCCCCGTCGAGGTTCCGGATGCTCTTGGGCTTTCGGGTCTGCCGGGCTCGGTTCTCATCCCACCGGAATGCTCGCAGGGCACTGTTGTCGTGCATGCCGAAAAGGCTGCCGTGAAACTCGTTCGTTCCGGATTTCGTCACGACGGTAACGGCGGCCCCGCCCGTAATGCCCTGTTCGGCGTCGAAGTTGTTGGTCGAGACATTGACCGTCTCGATGCTCTCTACCGGCGCGACGTAGACCGCGTGGTGAGGCATGGTGATCAGGATGTTGGCCGCGCCGTCCAGGCGGGTGTTGTTGGCGCCGCGGTCCATCCCATTGACGTTTGTCGTCAGAGAGCGCCCGGGCGTGTCGGTGACGGCGTTCTGAAGCGCCCCCGGCGTGGCGCCCGGAACCAGATTGATGAGGGTCTGGTAGCTGCGGTAGTTGCCGAGCGGCAGGGTTTCCACCGCCTTGGCCTCGATGGTCACACTGACATCGGCCCTCGTTGTCTGGAGTACCGCAGCACTGGCCTCGACCGTGACGGTCTCGGCTACTTGCCCCACTTGAAGCGTGACGTTGACCTGCCGGACCGCGTTATTGGAGACCGTGATTCCCTTTTCCACGTAGGTGCGGAATCCGGTCATCCCGACGCTCAGATCGTAGGTGCCGACGAGTACGTTGAGAATCGAGTAATTGCCCGCGGAGTCGGTGATGCCTTCCCGGGTCTGTCCGGTCTGCACGTTTGTGATGGTCACAGCGGCGCCCGGTATCACAGCCCCGGTTTGGTCCTTCACGGTCCCCAGCACAGACCCGTAAAGAACCTGGGCGTTCGAGCTTTGGATGAACATGGGTACAAGAAGACACGCACTCACCGAAAAAGCCATGAATAGATGCTTTGCTCTTCGTAACAAGGTTACACCTCCCATTTGCTGCTAATTGTTAACTCACTCACGGGCTTGAACATCTGCACTGTCAGAGAACAACTCCTCATGAGCCACAGTCTGATTTTCCAGGTTGCTCACTATTCGCAACCTGATCCCGAGATGCCAGGGAAGGGATTCGTGCGGTAATCATATGCCCTGCAAATCCGTGGATTCAAGGGGTTGTTTTGCCGGTCCTGTCGTTCAGGCGCTGCCTGTGGACATGGGCGCGCCTGATCGCGACGGACACGGATCGACAAACCCTGGCGCGGCATTGCTGTGGCCGAAACTAGAGCGCTCCGCAGGGGCGCTGGTGCCGCAGTCATCGGAGATGGTGTGCTGCAGGCGCTCATGGTCTCAGGTGTGGGTCTGTCTGTGCCAGGTCACATATCAACCCAGGGCTGCGAACACGATCAAGCGCGAACGCCCTGCTGTTCTCCGGAGCGGCATTTTCGATGCGTGCCGCGCTTTGATTCATGCTCTGCGCGTTTCGCGAGGAGTCAGACTTGCATGCAGGACAAACGGATTCATGTGTTCTGTGCTCGCGGTTCGCCCCACGACGGCAATCATGAAATGACCGCCAGAAAAAGTCGCTCATAACGGCCGTTGTCCGTTAGTAGCTGTGAG
>JACADW010000370.1 GCA_013388445.1 Acidobacteriota bacterium
CTCTATGCAGGGCCGCGATGACCTCAGGCCGGATCAGGAGGTAGCGCACCTCTTTGAAAGTCAACCGGCCGGGTTCAAAAACCAATTGCCCCAGAATTGAGTTTTCCATCGTGCTTATCTCCAATCCATAAACAAAGCTCCCCCGTTCTTGGACCTAGCCTGCATCAGACGGTGATCAGCCAGACGAAGGGCGGCGGTGTGAGTATCTAGGCCCTCAGCGGCGGCCAGGGCATAAACTTGGCGCAGGGTACAATCAACCGTCCGGCTGACCCGCTCAAACGCCTCGGCTCGCGACCAGCCCTCCGCCTCCATGCCAATGATGCTCATCAATCCGCCAATATTGACGGCAATATCGGGTGCGTACAGAATTCCCTTTTCCTGCAACTGTTGCGCCTCGGTAGGGCTGGTCAGTTGATTATTAGCCGAGCCGACCACCGCCCGGCATTGCAGACGGGAAATCGTCTGCGGGTTGAGAATCCCACCAAGAGCGCAGGGCGAAAAAATATCGCAGGGCGTGTTATACACTTGGTTAGCCGGAATGAAGGGCAGGCCCCGCTCATCCCGCCAGCGTCGAATCGCCCGCTCGTCCACTTCACTGAACAGCACTTCGGCCCCGGCCTGGCACAGCATGTCAATGAGGGCGCTGCCAACACTGCCTGTCCCCTGCACCAGGATGCGCCGATCGGCCAGGCAGTCGCACCCAAAAAGCTGTTCGCAGGTGGCGCGGATACCGGCCAGCACCCCGACAGCCGTGCCCGGCCCGGAATCACCTGCACCGCCGACTTCAGGTGTGCGGCTGAACACATAGGGATAGCCTGTTTCGGCGATAATATTCATATCCTCCGGCGATGTGCCCACATCCGGCCCGGTCAAAAACAGGCCGCCCAATTGCTTGAGCAGCAGCCCATAAGTCCGCAACAGGGTAGGCCGTTGGGCTGGGTCAAAATCGGGCGGCAGGGCTATCACCGTCTTGCCCCCACCGTGGGCAATGCCGGCCAGGGCCAGCTTCATCGTCATCGCCGTGGAGAGTTTCAGGGCATCTTGCAGCCCGGCCTCAGCGTCAGGGTAAACCTTCATTCGCGTCCCGCCCGATACCGGCGGCCCCGGCCGGGTGGAGTGAATGGCCATAAAAATCCAGGCCCCAGTCGCGTGGTCAAACCGGGTGATAACGGTTTCGCCATCCCATTGTCTTAGCAAAGTTTCCACTTTTTTCGCCACTCTCGTGTCGCCACCTCATCCACCACCAGCGTCTCCGGGTCAATGATAACGCCGTAATCCTCGCGGGCGCTCTCGATACTGACCTTGCCATCCCGCACATCGGCCAGCAGGGCCGACAGGTCGCGCTCCAGGGGGTTGCCGTAGCCGCCCGCGCCGGGCAGGCGCAGGCTGACCACATCGCCGGCCTTGAGGTAATCCAGCCCTTTGGATTTGAGGGGACGCTCCTCCGGCGTGCCGGGGTTGAGGACGAATTGGCCCTTGCTGCCGGGTTTGCCCCCAAACAGGCCAAAGGGAGCAAACTTTTGCCGGTCGCCGTAGCGGGCAAAGGAGACATTGTCAATCAAAATGCGGATGTCGCGGCGGACGGTCAGCGCGCCCCGGTATCGGCCCGCGCCGCCCGAATCGGGGATCAGTTCGTACCGTTCGATACGGACCGGGTACTCCATCTCGACGGCCTCAATCGGGGTGTTGCGGAAGCGGGCCAGGTGGGAGTCCTGCCCGTCGCGCCCATCTTTGCCGGGCCGAGCGCCCGCGCCGCCGCCCTGGATGTCAATGTAAACAAAACGCTTGCCGTTGTGGGGGTAAAAGCCGCTGAAGCCGCAGTTGGTGATATTGCCGTGGCTGCCGGCCATCACCCGCTCCGGCGCGGCTTCGGACAGAGCCAGCAGCATCGCTTCGGTGATTTTCTGGGTGGTGTTGGTCCGCGCCCCCACTGCCCCCGGCATTTTGGGGTTGACAATCAAACCTGCCTCGGCCTCGATAGCGAAATGACGGTAGCAGCCGGAGTTGGGCGGCACGTGCGGGTCAACGACGGCGATGAGGGCGTAGTAAACGGCGGCGTGAACCGTGGCCAGGGGGCAGTTGATGTTGCCCTGCACCTGTTTAGCCGTGCCGTCAAAGTCAATCTTGACTGCATCGCCCCGCTTGTGGATGTTGACTTGCAGCTTGATCGGCTTGTCGCTGCGGCCATCGTCGTCCACGTAGTCAACGCCGCTGTAGTCGCCGTCGGGCAGCTCTTTTAATCCCTCACGAATGCGCTTCTCAGAGTAGTCGAGCAGCATGTCCATGGACTTTTGCAGCACCTCGCCGCCATAGCGGGCGTAAATCTCTTTGAAGCGGCGCACCCCGACAAAATCGGCCGAGGCCTGGGCGCGGATGTCGCCCAGGGTTTTATCGGGCACGCGGATGTTGTTGGCCAGGATGCCAAAGAGTTCCGGGTCCTCCTGACCCTTTTTGTAGAGCTTGACCATCGGCAGGCGAATGCCTTCCAGGTAAATCTCGTTAAAGCCGCCAGCCACGCCGCCGGGCGCCGCGCCGCCCATATCGCTGTGGTGGGCAATGCTGCCGACAAAGCCGACAATCTCACCCTCAACCTTGACCGGGGCAATGGTGATCAAATCCATCACATGCTGCCCGCCGAGGTACGGATCGTTGAAGACAATAACATCGCCGTCATCCAACTGGTCGTCGCTAAAGTGCGCCCGCAGCGAGCGCATGGGGATTTCAAAGCCGGTCAGCAGCATGGGGGCGTGGTGGGCTTGAGCGATAGTGTTGCCGCGCCGGTCGAACACGGCGCAGCTAATATCCACAATCTCTTTGATCACGGTCGAACGGGCCGTGCGCACCAGGGTGCGGCCCATCTCGTCGGCCACCTGCTCCATGGCGTAACGGATGACCTGCATGGTGATGGAATCGGCTTGGTAAGGCATGGCAAAATTCTCCTGCAAAATAGAGCTATTGGAGTACAAAGCTTGCTTTGCCAGGTCGCAAGACAAGCCTTGCACTCCTTACTTTTATCATCTCCACTCAATAATCAAACTACCAACCTCATCCACCCGCCCCTGCGCTCCCGGCGGGACAACGGTGGTCGAGGCGATTTCTTCCACCAGGCAGGGACCGGTAAAGGTTGCGCCGGGCGGCAGGTTTGCCCGGTCGAGGATGAGGGTCTCCACAAAGCCGTGCTCAAAAAAGTAGACTGACCGCCGGTTTTTGGTTGTTTCTTTGGCGAAACCTGACAGGTTTTCGCGCAATGTACCTGCCAGGTCTTGTTGCTTCACGCCCAGCCTTACCTCCGGCGACAGGCCGATGGCCGTGACCCGCAGGTTGATAAACTCGACCTGCTCATCCACTGAGCCGTAGGCGTAAAGCTGATAATGTAATTTATGGAAGGCGTCAACCACCCGGCGCACCTGCTCGGCGGTCAGTGGGCCGGGGGGAACCGGGGTGTTGAGTTCGTAGGATTGGCCTTCATAGCGCAAATCGGCGGTGCGTACCAGCCGGATCTTGTCGGCGGGGACATGCTGGGCCAGCAGTTGGGCCTGGCCCTGGGCCTCCATGGCCGCAAAACGGCCTTCCAGGTCGGCGGGGACAACGCTCTTTTCGTTGGCGGCCACCGTAGCCACGTAATCGTAACGAGTGTGGGCCACCAGCAGCCCCAGCGCAGAAAAGACCCCCGGATAAGGCGGTACAATGACCCGCTTCATGCCCAGCTCACGGGCCAGGTCTACCGCATGCAGCGGCCCGGCCCCGCCATAAGGCAGCAGGGAGAAGTCGCGCGCGTCCAGCCCTTTTTCGATGGTATTGGTGCTAATGCCGCGGACCATATTGGCGTTGACCACCCGCACCACCCCGGCCGCAGCCTCTTCGACCGGCAGACCCAGCGGTGCGGCCACATACTCTTGAAGGGCCTGCCTGGCCCGCTGCGCGTCCAGTTTCATGGCTCCGCCCAGGAAATAGGCCGGGTTGAGGCGGCCCAGCACCAAGTTTGCGTCAGTCACGGTAGGTAGGTCGCCCTTGCCGTAACAGGCCGGGCCGGGGTCAGCCCCGGCGCTTTCCGGCCCCACGTTGAGCGCCTCCCCTTTATCTATCCAGGCCAGGCTGCCCCCGCCCGCGCCGATGGCGTGCACGTCAATCATGGGGATTTTGACCGGGTAGCCCTCAAACTGCCCTTCCGACGAAGTGTGAGGCTGGCCGCCAATAATCAGGCCGATGTCAAAGCTGGTCCCCCCCATATCCACGCCCACGATCTGCTCGTCGCCGCTCAGCCGGCCCACAAAGGCCGCCGCCAGCGCCCCGCCCGCTGGCCCGGAGTTAACCATATTGACTGCCCGCCCTTTGGCGTCGGCCACGCTCATCGAGCCGCCGTTAGCCTGCATAATCCGCAGGTCAAGCTGACCGTAGCGCTGCTCCACAGCTTTGACCAGGTTATCCAGGTAGCGGGTGATGACCGGCTGCAAGTAGGCGTTGATGACCACCGTCGAGGTGCGTTCATACTCGCGGAACTCCGGGGCGATTTCCGAGGAAAGTGAGACGACCGCCTCTGGAAAAAGCCGGCAACACAGCTCGCGCACCCGGCGTTCGTGGTCGGGATTGCGAAAGCTAAAGATGAGGCTGACCGCAATCGCCTCGACCTGCTGTGCTTTGAGGGAGGTGATGGCGCAGCGGGCGCTTTCTTCATTCAAAGGGCGGACCACCTGCCCATCGGCCGCCACCCGCTCGCTGACTTCGGCGCGCAGATAGCGCGGGACAAGGGGGGCCGGCAGGTCCACAAAGATGTCATACAGGCCGGCGTCAGGCCGCTCGACGCGGGCGATCTCCAGCACATCCCGAA
>JACADW010000332.1 GCA_013388445.1 Acidobacteriota bacterium
CATCGATACCCCGAGATGTAGGTATTTTTGGTGGAAGTGACCATTCCTGTGTGCTATAGTGCCGTTCGGCTGTAACAGGGGCATCGCCCGAGGTGAGGTATGCCAGGTGGCGAGGTCGGTGTGACTTTCGACTGCCGGGCGCCATGCAGTGGAACTTCTCGAGGAGTCCATTCTACTCATCCGTACCGGTTTCAGAGAGGCGGTTAGTCGCACCAATCACGCTTTCCGTTTTTCTGCCGAACGGCTTCCCGGACCACAATCATGCAGCAAATCCGAAAACTGGAACTTGTCGGTTTCAAGTCCTTTGTTGACCGGACCCAGCTTGTGTTCAGCGAAGGGATCACGGCAATCGTCGGCCCCAACGGCTGCGGGAAGAGCAACATCGCCGATGCGATCAGCTGGGTTGTCGGCGAGCAAAGCGCCAGGAGCCTGCGCACCGACCGGATGGAAGGTGTGATCTTCAGCGGGACTCAGGCGCGCAAGGCGACCAGCATGGCTGAAGTCGTCTTGACGATGAGCCTCCCGAGAGATTTTGCAGTGCCGGAGGGACTCTCGCTGAATCCTGAGGATTTCAGCGTCGGGCGCCGTCTCTACCGCTCCGGGGAGAGCGAGTACTACCTCGACGGCCGCCGGTGCAGACTAAAGGACATCCAGGCTCTTTTCGAGGGGACCGGACTCGGACCCAACTCCTACGCACTGATCGAACAGGGGCGGATCAGCCAGATATTGAGCTCCAAGCCTGCTGACAGGCGGTCGCTCATCGAGGAAGCCGCGCGGATCACATTGTTCAAGAGCCGGCGATACTCTGCCGAGGCCAAGCTCGAGTTGGCGCAGCAGAATCTCGTCCGGGTCAACGACATCAGCCGCGAGGTGAAGCGCCAGCTGAACTCGATGCGACGCCAGGCGGCGCGCGCGCGGCGCTACGGGCGCATGCGGGAGGAATTGCGCAGCGTCCAGCGGCTCAGGCTCGGCCTGGAACACCGTCGGCTGACAGCTGCGCTCGGCGAGTGTGCCGAAAGACTGCAGGCTGCGCGCGAGCGTGAGCGGCTGGCCATGGAGGCACTGGCCAACGCCGAGGATCTGCGATCCCGGCTCCAGGAAGGGGCCCGGAGGACCGAGGCCGAGGTCAACGAGCTGCGCGACCGTGTGTCCCGCCTGCGGGTCGAGCTCGGAAATACCCAAGGATTACGCGAAAGCCTGGATTCGCAGCGGATGTCGTTGATGCAGCGGATCGGGGACTTCGAACGCGAGCGGCTGGCCGTAGAGGAGCGCCGTGCCCTGGTTGAACGTGAACAGGAGAGGCTGCGCAAGGCCCTCGGGGCCATCGGCGAGGAGATCGCGCGCGAACGGGAAACCCTGGAAGCCGAGCAGGCGCGGGCGGCAGTCGTGCGCGACTCCCTTGCCGACACCGAATGTGAGATCGAGTCCCTGCGTTCCCTCCTGCTCAACGGCGCAGGTCAGCTCTCCGATCTCAGGAACATCGTCATCCGCTGCCAGGAAAACATCAACCGCATTGCGGCGAGGCTGACCCGGCTGGAAGCGGAGCAGGAAGCCAAGGCGCAGGAACGCAAGGTGCACGAGCGTGAACTGGAGCAATTCCGCCACGACGCGGATGTGAAGGCTTCGCGCCAGCGCGAAGTGGCGCGGCAGACCGCGGAGGCCGAGAGGCGGCTCGGGGAGCTGTCCGCAAGCATGGAAAGTCTCGCGTCCGAACTCAATGCTCTCCAGGAAGAACACAGCCTCGTGCATCACCGCCTTTCGTCCCTGGAAGAGATCGAGCGGAGGCGCAGCAACTATTCCGAAGGTGTCCAGAAGTTCCTTTCCACGCAGCTTCCGGGAGAAGACCAGCGTATGCGCCAGACCCTCGCGGACCACGTAGATACGGATCCTCCGTACGAGGCCGCGGTGGAGGACTACCTCAACGACCAGCTGCAGTACATACTCGTGGAGGATCTCGGCAACGCGGTCGAAAATGTGGAACGCGTGAAAAGGATCGGCGCGGGCAAATGCACGTTCATGACGTTGCGGAACGGACACAACGGGCACCCGGCCGAGCACCGTCCGCCCCTTTCCGGCGAAGGAGTGATCGGCTACCTGGATGACCTGCTGCGTATGCGCGACGATGTAAAGCTCGCGTTCGAGCGCGTGCTTCCGGAGTATGCCTCTACCGTCCTCGTGACAGACCTGGACACGGCGTTCCGGTTAGCTGAAACCCACCAGGGCGCCAACTTCCTGACCATCACGGGCGAGTCGTATTCGCCGCGCGGGGTTCTCTCGGCTGTCGGTGAACGCAAGTCGATGGCCGGCTTTCTGGCTCTCAAGCGCGAGAAGCGGGAGCTGACAGCAAAGCTCTCTGCGCTGCGGGGCAGGCTGGAAGGTGCGCGCGCTGAACTGGCGCGTCTAAAGGGTGAGCATGAAACGGCGGCAGAATCTCTGAAGACGCTCGCACAGGACTCCCGAAGGCTCGAGGTTGAAGCAGTCGTCATTCAACACGAAGTGGCACGTCTCGAGGGTGAAGTTGCCAAGCTGGATCAGAACGAGGCCGTGACCGCCCTGGAAATCTCCGAGCTCCTCTCTGAGCGGGCGGAGTTCGAAACCTCGATGTCGGCCGCCCAGGCCTCCCTGCTGGAGATCGAGGAGAGGAGCCGCACGGGCGATGACGAACTGAAGCTCCTTGCGGGCCGCCTCGAATCGCTCAGGTCTGAGAACGCCAGGCTGTCGAGCGCGCTGGCGGAACTCCTTTCGGCCCACGCGGTGAAGCAGGAGCGAAAGGCGGGGCTGGAGGCGGAAAGAGACCGGCTCGCGAAGGAAGCCGAATCAGTGCGCTTGCGCGCGGAGGACGTGCGTTTGGGGAAAGCTGCGGCCGAGTCACGAACGGAGGAACTGCTCCTGGCGCACCAGGAGGCGGAGGCGAGGCTTGGAGAGTATGCACTGCTCATCAAGGTCGCCGAGGACAACCTGGCCCTCAAGCAGAACGAGCTTTCGCAGCAGCGTTCCGCGCTGGACCGTGCCGAGGAGACGATGCGGGATCTGCACGCCGACCGCGAGCAGTCCATGGAGGCGCGCGGTGCGATCGAGGTCGAAAACGCGCGAATCGAAAACGATCTCGGGCACCTGGAGCTTGGGTGCCAGGATGAATTCCATGCGCCCATCGGGGATGTCCTGTGCCTGATTGCCGCAGCCGATTGGGAAAGGCCGCTCGAAGAGGTCACGGCGCACTACGACGGGTTGCGTGCGAAGATCGAGAACTTCGGCGCCATAAACATGCGCGCGCTCGAGGAATACCGGGCGCTCGAGGAGCGGCACCAGTTCCTCGAGCGGCAGCGGACGGATGTCGAGCGGTCGGTGGCCGACACTCAGGAGGCAATCGCCGAGATCAGCCGGCGCTCGATCCAGCAGTTCCAGGAAGCCTTTACTCGCATTCGCGAGAACTTCATCGATGTCTTTCAGATCCTCTTCCGCGGCGGCCAGTGCGACCTGCAGCTTCTGGATGAATGCGATGTCCTGGAAAGCGCCATCGACATCATCGCGCAGCCGCCGGGCAAGAGGCTGCAGAACATCCTGCTGCTATCCGGCGGAGAGAAGGCGCTGACGGCGCTCGCCCTCCTCATTGCAGTCTTCCGGTATCGCCCCAGTCCTTTCTGCGTGCTCGACGAGGTGGACGCTCCCCTGGACGATGCCAATGTCGTCCGCTTCACCAAGCTCCTCACCGAACTGAGCCAGGATACGCAATTCATCGTGATCACCCACAACAAGCGGACCATGGAAATCGCCCAGGCGCTCTACGGTGTGACCATGGAGGAGCCGGGCGTGTCCAAGATCGTCGGCGTTGACTTGCGGACCGAGGCGATGGCAAGCTGAGATCGAGGCCCAAGGGCATCGCTGAAATCTCATGGTCGCGGGAGTGCGCGGGAATTCAGGCAACGTCCCGTGCATCGACGCGAACTCTCCTTTCTGTGACCGTGGCAAGGATCAGGATTTCGTCGAAGGATCTGTCGAGGACTCGTCAATGAGCAAACTGACGGATGTGGGAGTCTGCGTGACTACGGACCTAAAGGGCCTGCAGCTGTACCGGCGTGGCAAGGTGCGTGATGTCTACCTCTATGAAGACAAGCTTCTGATGATCGCCACCGACCGGCTCTCCGCGTTTGATGTCGTGCTGCCGACACCGATCCCCATGAAGGGCGCCGTCCTGACGCAGCTCTCGCGGTTCTGGTTCGACATGATGAGCGACCTGGTGCCGCACCACATGATTTCGGCGGACGTCGACAGGTTTCCGGCTCCGCTGCAGCCCTTTCGGGAAACGCTGCGGCTGCGCAGCATGCTGCTTGTAAAAGCAGAGATGTTTCCCGTCGAATGCGTGGCGCGCGGGTATCTGGCCGGCTCCGGGTGGAAAGAGTACCGGGAGACGGGATCCGTGTGCGGCATCCGCCTCCCTGCCGGCCTGGTCGAGTGCGACCAGCTGCCCGAGCCGATATTCACCCCCGCGACCAAGGCCGAGACCGGGCACGATCTCAACATCTCGTTTGACCGGACGGTGGAGATGGTCGGGGGCGCGAACGCCGAGCAGCTCCGCGATCTGACTCTCAAGATCTATGGCCGGGCTGTGCGATACGCGGCCAAGCGGGGAATCATCATCGCGGACGCCAAGTTCGAGTTCGGATTGTGCGACGGCGATATCCTCCTGTGCGACGAGGCCCTGACCCCGGACTCATCGCGGTTCTGGCCCGTGGCGGGTTATCAGCCCGGCAGGGCGCAGCCCTCGTTCGACAAGCAATATGTCCGGGACTACCTCGAGGAAATCCGCTTCAACAAGCGGCCGCCGGGACCCGTTCTGCCCGACCATGTGGTACGGGGGACCAGCGAGAAATATCTCGAGGCCTACCGCCTGCTGACAGGGACAGCGCTCGTCTAGGCCGGGACAACGTGGAGAATATCGCCCATACCTTGACCGGAGCCGTTCTGAGCCGGGCTGGTTTCCGGCAGAGGACACGGTTGGCGACTCCTGCGCTGCTGGTTGCCGCGAACCTGCCGGACATAGAGGTGTTCGGCTCGCCGTTCGGCTTCAATTACCTCGAGTCACACCGCGGCATCACGCATTCGCTCGTCGGTTCGGCTCTCCTGGCCACCGGCCTAGCCGGCTGCCTCTATCTGGTCGACCGCCTCTCGAGGCGGGGCGCTGTGTCTCGGTCCTCCTTCCGGGCGCTATGGGTCGTCTGCCTGGCCGGCATTTTCAGCCACGTGGCTCTCGACTTCCTGAACGACTACGGCATCCGCCCCTGGCTGCCCTTCAGCGGCGCCTGGGTTTACGGCGACTTGCTGAGCATCGTGGATCCCTGGCTATGGATCATCCTCGGGAGCGCGTTGTACGTGGGCACCCGTTCTCCGGCCGGGCGGCTGGGATGGCTGGTGCTCGGCTGCATGATGTTTGCCGCCGTGTGCCTCGGCAGAAACCTCAGCGCAGGAATTGCCTGGCTCGTGATTCTCGCCGCTCTGCTTGCCGCCGGCCTCGCCTTGCGGCGGCGAGGGTATAACCCTGCCGTAGCAGCCCTGCTTCTGCTTGCGCTCTACCTCGGTGGGGTTGTTGTCATGCGTGAGAATGTCGCAAGGGTTGTGCGTTCACGCGCAACGGCTCTCGTTTCGGGAAGCCCCGTGAAGATCGACGTTTTGCCCGGAAGGCCGAACCAGGACCGATCCTGGACCGTGGTCGCCGAAGCGCCGGGCAAGTACTACATATCCGAAGTCCGCCTGCGGGACTGGCGATTGGAACTGCCCGGCTTTGAGGCCTTCGAGAAGAACCTTGATGACCTGTGTTACCTGGCCTCGCTCAGCCAGGAGCAGATGGCAGTGATGGCGCGCTTTGCCAGATATCCTTCCGTCGCCGTCGAGCCTTCGGCGAACGGCTGCAGGGTCTGGCTCCGCGACCTGCGGTATGCCCGCAGGAATGAGCCGGGCTGGGGCGTGGCGCATGCCACTGTCGCCTTGACCGGGCCTCGCCCCGTTCAGTCCCGCTGAATCCCGACTCCGGTCACCTCAAGGACCTGCAGGTGCTGACCAGGCGGTACCAGCGGTTTCGTCGGGCGCGGGCGCGGCTGGGGTTTCAACGACAAGAACACCTACGACCGGCAGACGCCGTGCGATCAGGATTATCTCCGGAAGTTTGCAC
>JACADW010000068.1 GCA_013388445.1 Acidobacteriota bacterium
ACTTTACACCTATCGCAGGCGGTATCACGCCCTTTTGCCGTAAGAAGCGAACCTGCTCTCGAGAGCCGTGTGCGGAAAAACGGCCTGCACGGTTCGGATGGAGGGGCGGCTGACAGCCGCCCCTACCCCTATTGGATGAGGGTCCCGGCGACCGCGATCAACGTCGCTCGCTTGGCGGGACTCATTCCACCTTGAGGACGGCGAGGAAGGCCTCCTGAGGGATGTCGACCTTCCCGAGCCGTTTCATGCGCTTCTTCCCCTCCTTTTGCTTCTCGAGGAGCTTGCGTTTGCGGGTGACGTCCCCGCCGTAGCACTTGGCAAGGACGTTCTTGCGCATCGCGCGGACCACCTCGCGGGCGATGATCTTGCTCCCGATTGCCGCCTGGATGACGACGTCGAACATCTGGCGCGGGATGAGCTGTCGCATCTTTTCCACCAAGGCTCGACCTCTTGACTGGGCTTGGTCCTGATGAACGATCAACGATAATGCATCAACAGGCTCACCTCCGACCAGGATGTCCAGCTTGACCAACCTGGATTCCCGGTAACCGGAAAAGTGGTAGTCGAGCGAGGCGTAGCCGCGGGAGACGGACTTGAGGCGGTCGTAGAAATCGAGAACGATCTCATTGAGCGGGAGTTCGTAGGTGATGAGAACGCGGTTCGTGGAGACGTATTCGAAGCCCTGTTGAACTCCTCTCTTTTCTTCCGCGAGCTTGAGGATCGGGCCGACGTACTCGTCGTTGGTGAGTATCATGGCCTTGATCATGGGCTCTTCGAACTTGACGATATCGCCGGCTTGCGGCACCTTCGCCGGATTGTGGATCTCCAGTATCTCGCCGCGACGCGTGGTGACCCGATAGCGCACTCCCGGCGCAGTGGTGATCAGCGACAGGTCAAACTCGCGCTCGAGCCGCTCCTGGACGATTTCCATGTGCAGCAGTCCCAGGAATCCGCACCGGAATCCGAATCCTAGTGCTCCCGAGGTATCAGGTTCATAGAAGAAGGACGCATCGTTGAGAGACAGTTTCTCCAGCGCATCCCGCAGATCCTCATACTGGGCGTTTTCCGTGGGATACAGGCCGGCGAACACCATGGGCTTCACCTCCTGGAATCCCGGGAAAGGTTCGAGCGTAGGGCGCGAATCCTCGGTGATGGTATCGCCCATCTTGGTGTCTGCGACACGCTTGATTCCCGCCACCATGAAGCCCACATCGCCCACCGAGAGTTCGTCCACCGTCACGAACTTTGGGGTGATGATGCCGACCTGCTCAACCGTAAAGGTCTGCTGCGTCGCGAGCAATCGGATTTTTGTCCCCTTCCGCAGTGTACCGTCGATGACCCGGGTCAGGACGATGACCCCGCGGTACGGGTCGAACCAGGAGTCGAAGATCAACGCCTTCAGCGGCTTGTCATAATCCCCGCGCGGGGGCGGCAGCCGGTGGACGATCGCCTCCAGTATCTCCTCGGTGCCTATTCCCTCCTTGGCGCTCGCAAGGATCGCGTCCTTCGCGTCCAGGCCGATGATGTTTTCGATCTGCTCTCTGACCCTTCGGGAATCGGCGCCCGGCAGGTCTATCTTGTTGATGACCGGTATGATCTCCAGGTGATGGTCCAGCGCGAGGTATGTGTTCGCAAGGGTCTGGGCCTCAACCCCCTGGGAAGCATCGACGACGAGGAGCGCGCCTTCGCACGCCGAGAGGCTGCGCGAGACCTCGTAGGAGAAATCCACATGCCCGGGGGTATCGATCAGGTTCAGGACATAGTCGTTGCCGGACTGCGAACGGTAGTTGAGGCGCACCGAGTGCGCCTTGATTGTGATGCCGCGTTCGCGTTCGAGGTCCATCGCGTCGAGCACCTGATCGGACATCTCGCGTGCGCTGAGAGCGCCGGTACGTTCCAGGAGCCGGTCGGCCAGCGTCGACTTGCCGTGGTCGATGTGGGCTATGATGGAGAAATTACGGATGAAGGCCCTGTCGGTCAACGTGCGGAATCCCTGTTCCGGAATCGAGCATATTACACGCCCTCAACGGCCTCTACAACCCGGGGTTTCACGCTTCCATGGCTCGCAGCCATGACTGGCGGAGATGCTCCGCTCAAGCGCCGAGCGCGGGGCTGGAGTAATGCCGGCGTGCGTGCACCTGCGACTGACGCGACCTTGGATGCCGCCGACTGCCCTCCGAATACACAGGTCCATCGTGTCGAGGACCGGGCGATGTCCTGGTGCCCGGCGGCGGCTGGAAACCCACTCGTGGAAGGCTTGGCGGGCCACTCGTGTTATATTTCGCGGCCTATGAGGTTTGCCCTTCCAAAGGAGCAATGGCGCCGCAACCGACTCGCCATTAACATTGCGGCAGCGCTCGTCTTTTCCGGGTTCACCTTCGTGATGCCGTTTCTTCCACTCTACGTCCGGGAGCTCGGCGTCGAGGGCCAGGCTGGAATCGCGACCTGGTCGGGACTGCTGCTCACGACATCGCCCCTGCTGGCGGGCCTGCTCGGGCCTTTCTGGGGGAGGCTAGGAGACCGGTACGGCATGAAGATCATGGTCGAACGCGCGACGCTCGCAATGGCGCTGCACTGGGGACTCTTCGGTTTTGCCCGGAGCACGTACCAGCTGCTGGCCCTCCGGATCATGCTCGGTATGTTGGGCGGATTCGGTTCGCTTTCCATGCCGCTGCTGGTCTCGACGACCCCCAGGGAACACATGAGCCGCTCCATCGGGGGGCTTCAGACCGTGCAGATGGTTTCGGCGGCGGTCGGACCGATCATCGGCGGTCTGCTCGCAGACTGGATCGGCATCCGGGAGACCTGTCTCATCAGCTCGGCCTCCGGATTCACCGCCCTTGCGCTCATCAGCATCCTTTACCGCGAGGAGGTGCCGGCGGCAGCTGCCGCGGAAAGTCGCGCGGGCCGTGGCAGGATGACGTTCAGGCAGGCGGCGGCCTGTCCTGCGTTCGGAACCATGGTGTCCGTAATGTTTCTGGTCAGCTTTGCCGAGCGCAGCTTTAGCCCTGTTGTCCCTCTGTATATCCTTACTCTGGGAACCAGTCTGAGCAGTGCAGCGAGGACGGCGGGAATGATCATCTCGATGGGCCTCCTCTCGGAGGCGGTTTCGGCAACACTGATGGGCAATCGTCTGCGGAAGTCCTTGCCGCGAGTGCTGCTGCTCTGGAGACTGGCCGGCGGTGCGCTCGTATGTTTCCCCATGGGACTTGTATGGACTACGCCGCAACTCCTAGTCCTGCGCATCGTTTTGGGGCTCCTCGCCGGGGGATGCATGGTCGTCGTCTACACCCTCGGGAGTCGCGTGATACCGGCGGAGACGCGCGCGACATCGTTCTCCTTCCTCGCAAGCGCAGCCCTGCTCGGGGGAGCCACAGGGCCGATCCTTGCGGGCGCCCTGACGCACCTGAGCATCCGGGCCATATTCTTTTTCAACTCGCTCCTCTTCCTCTTCTTGTGGCTGATGGCCTTCAGAACAGTCCCGCGCCGGAGCACGAGCGAGCTCTAGGCGGGGGCGGAATCCCTGCGGTGCCCGCGCGCCCGTTCCGCAGGTCGAGGATGCAGGGCTATCCGCCCCGCGAGGGCTCGGGGATTCGTCATTGAAGCGCTTCAGCGCCGGCGTTGCGGGGTGTTCGAGCGGGAACCCCCCGCCCCGCTCTGACGCAGTCTGCATCAGCCGGTTTCTTCCCGGTCCGTGAAGCGTGCGGTTGCAGGACGGACGGTTCCCGGTTTTGCATGGACCACATCCGCCTCGCGGTCCTGTCCGGTGGGGAGGCGGTTCACCGGGAGCGCTTGAGGCCGGCCTTCTCGCAGTGCCTTTCCACAGGGCAGCGGCTGCACCAGGGCGACACCGGGACGCAAAGATTCTGGCCGAAGGTCACCAGCAGGTCGTTGTAGGACTTCCAGTAGCGGCGCGGCAGCTTCCGGCGAAGTGCAAACTCCGTTTCCTCCGGTGTCCTGGTCGTGACGTACCCCCAGAGGTTCGAGATGCGGTGCACGTGAGTGTCGACGCAGATGCCGAAGTCCCCGTAGCCCACTGTAACGACCAGGTTCGCCGTTTTCCTTCCGACGCCCGGCAGTTCGAGGAGCAAGTCGAGATCGCGCGGGACCCTGCCGCCGTAACGCTGGACAAGTATCCGGCAGGTCTCCTTCAGGTGAGCTGCCTTGGTCCGGTAGAAACCGACGGGATAGATCAGGTCCGCGATCCGGGGGACCGGAAGGGAGGCCAGCGCCTGGGGTGTTGATGCGACCCGCAGCAGGCGCTTTGCCGCCTGCGCAGTCACGGCGTCTTTGGTGCGCAGCGACAGAAGGGTGCCTATCAGGGTTTCGAAAGGGCGGTCGACTGCGCGGTCTGCGATCTCGCCGACCACCGGGACCTTCCACTTTCGGATTTCCCTGCGCACCAGGCGGAGCACGGTCTGGAGCGTGGGTGTATCCATCGTTCCATGCTTCGGCGCGGACGCCGGACCTGCCGGCGTTCCCGCCCCTTTCAACCTCAGGCCTGCGCGCGTTTGAAGAGGTATGCGCTATTGACCAGTCTGCTCTCGGCTCCGGTGTTGACACAGAAGCGCGATGGGTACAGGGCCGCGCCGCCGAATTCACCTTTCTTGTTCACGGCATAGAAGTTCAGCTGGAAGGCAGGCCTCCCGTCCTTGCCGAGCAGCCGCTTCTCCTTCGTGGTCCTGACGACGCGTTCCAGGACCGCAAGGCACGCCTGTTCGGGGCTTTTCCCCTGCCGCATCAGCTCCACAACCGCGTGCGCGCCGCAGACCTTGATGTTGGCCTCGCCGCGGCCCGTCGAGCCGGCGGCCCCCACGTCATTGTCTACATAGAGTCCGGCGCCTATGATGGGCGAGTCGCCGACGCGGCCGGGGATCTTCCATGAAAGGCCGCTGGTGGTCGTCGTGCCCGCGATGTTTCCGGCTGCGTCGACCCCGAGGCAGCTGATGGTACCGTAATGCCTGATCACTTCGCCGAATTCAGTTCCGGACTCCTCCTCGGTCAGCCAGGCGTCTCTCGCCGACAGTTTCGACCTCCACTCGAGCCACTTCCTGCGGGATTCCTCAGTAAGCAGGTTCTCCTTCTCGAATCCCATGCGGAGCGCGAACTTCAAGGCGCCTTCTCCCACGAGGAAGATGTGGTCCGTACGCTCCATCACAAGCCGGGCGACCTTGGAGGGGTTTCTGATGTGCTTGAGTGCCCCGACAGCCCCGCACCGGCACGTCGGGCCGTCCATGACGCTCGCGTCCAGCTCGACTTCGCCCTCCTCGTTGGGCAGGCCCCCGTAACCGACGCTGCTGTCGTTCGGATCATCCTCGACGATATTCACGCCCGCGATGACCGCATCCAGAGGCTTTCCCCCCGCCCTTAGGCTCTCCATCGCCTTGGCGGCCGCCTTCATCCCGTTGGCGCTGGAGATGACGACGGGCAGTGCGGCTCTTTCTTGCACGGCCCCGCCGGGCTGGGTAATCGCGCTGCTGCCGGCCAGGAAGGCAGATGTGACCTTGAAGAAATCGCGGCGCTGCATTTGGGAACTCATCGTGACCTCCAACACATGTTTCCATTCATCGTTTTCCGCGGCCGCCGACACGACTCAGCGGACAGCCCGCTCTCTATGTTCCGGCTCGCGTGCTCCTGCGGTGCATAGCTCGCCCGGGGAGCGCCGGCCTCACGGACGCCGATTCCGGTGGTCGCTCCAGGAACCGAGCGGCCTTCAACGCGGGCCGGGCCCAGCCTTCGGGAGAGAGGATGACTCTCGGGATTGTATGCCGGCACGCGGAACAAGGACTGGATTCCGCGATCCCGTTCGCGGCTCGCGGACGCGGCAGGCCCAAGGCATGGGCCCGGGTTGATGGGGAAAGCGCGCATGATGTGGCTGTGATCGAAGGGCAAACTATATCCTGCAAGGGGCGGGTATTCAACCGCGCTATGCCTCCATTCTGTGAGGCGAGCAGGCTCTCTTTCGCTATAATCTCCCCGACCGGCGGTCAGTCCAATTTCTCAAGGAGAAGGCACTATGTCATTCATTCACGATGACTTTCTGCTTACCACCACGGCCGCAAGGCGGCTCTATCATGAGTATGCCGAGGGCGAGCCCATCCTGGACTATCATTGCCACCTGTCGCCCAAGGACATTGCCGAAGACCGGCGATTCCGGAACCTGTTCGAGATCTGGCTGGAGGGCGACCACTACAAGTGGCGCGCGATGAGGGCGGACGGGGTTCCCGAAAGATACTGCACGGGCGATGCCGAGCCTTACGAGAAGTTCATGGCGTGGTCCCGCACGGTACCGAGAACTCTGCGCAATCCGCTTTACCATTGGACGCATCTGGAGCTGAAACGCTATTTCGGGGTCGACGACCTGCTGAACGAGGCAACGGCGCCTTCCATATGGGAAAAAACGAAGACCCTTCTAGCCACCCGGGACCTGAGTGCCCGGGGCATCCTCAAGAGATTCCAGTTGCGCGCGCTCTGCACTACGGACGACCCCGTCGATGACCTCAGCTATCACAGGCGGCTGGCCGCGTCGTCGTTCGAGACCCGGGTCTATCCGGCGTACAGACCGGACATGTGTCTGAACGTGCACAAGCCGGAGCTGTTCTGCCCATGGGTGGACCGTCTGGCCATGGCGAGCGATATCGCGATTGTGAAGCTCGCGGATCTTCTGGAGGCGCTGCGGAAACGGCACGACTTCTTCCACTCGATGGGATGCCGGCTCTCGGATCACGGCTTGAACCATTGCTTTGCCGAACCCTGCACGGAGAGTGAGGCAGCGGGCATCTTCGACCGCGCCCGGGCGGGATGCGCCGCAAGCGCTGAGGAGCACTCGAAGTTTGCATCATTCATGATGCTGTTTTTCGGCAGACTGGATGCGGAGAAGGGATGGACCAAACAACTGCATCTCTGCGCCTTGCGAAACGCCAACACCCGGATGCACAAGAGACTCGGCCCGGATACCGGTTTTGATTCCATCGGAGACTGGCCGCAGGTGGAGGCGCTGGGTCGCTACCTGGACCTCCTCGACCAGGAAAACGCGCTTCCGAAGCTCATCATCTACAACCTGAACCCGGTCCACAACTACACCTTTGCCGCGATGACCGGCAATTTCCAGGACGGCAGCATTCCCGGCAAGATTCAGTTCGGCAGTGGTTGGTGGTTCCTCGATCAGAAGGAAGGTATGCAGTGGCAGCTCAACGCGCTCTCGAACGTCGGCCTGCTTTCACGTTTCATCGGCATGCTCACCGACTCGCGGTCCTTCATGTCCTTCCCCAGACATGAGTACTTCAGGCGCGTATTGTGCGACCTCATCGGAAGCGACATGGAAAGAGGCGAGCTGCCGAACGACTACGAGCTCGCCGGGGGCATGGTGCGGGACATCTGCTTTAACAACGCCAGAAACTACCTCAAGCTGTTCTGAGCGGCTGCGGGCGCAACCGATCCATCCCGTCGGATGGCCTGGGCCATGTCCGTGCGAGCATGCTGGACTTCTGGTACTTGTTGGTCGTCGGCGAGGGGAAGGACAGCTGCGAGAATACCAGGACTGAACCCGGCATTCCGGGCCTTACGGAGAAGTGCCGATCCGCGGCAAGCCCACGCCGGTGATGCCCCAAGCAATCAATCCCCATACTGCTCGGCCTTTGCTGTCAACCTCTGCTCCGCCACCGTAAGCACCATGAACGGCGGATTCCCGGCAGTTTCCACCGAAGCCCCGAACGCGCCCGCGAGGCAGGTATAATAAATGGTTGCGCAGCGGTTCCGGCAATTCGCCGTGCGGGCACTCTTTAGGATCGGGCATGACAAAGAAACACTCATACAGCGATGATCTGACCTATTCCAGCATCTCTTACGGGAAGGCCCTCATCCGCTCCTCGGAATTCAAGTTGAGCACCACCTTTGCCCCGAAGGGCGATCAGGAAGAGGCCATCGACCAGCTTGTCAGCGGGCTGGAGGATGGGCAGAAACACCAGGTGCTCCTGGGCGTCACGGGGTCCGGCAAGACGTTCACGATGGCCAAGGTCATCGAGAGGGTGAAGCGCCCGACGCTGGTTCTGGCCCATAACAAGACGCTTGCCGCACAGCTCTACCGCGAATTCAGGAATTTCTTTCCCGAAAATGCGGTGGAGTATTTCGTCTCCTATTACGATTATTACCAGCCCGAGGCCTACATCGCGGCTACCGATACTTATATCGAAAAGGACGCGCTCATCAACGACGAGATCGACCGGCTGCGCCATTCGGCCACCCGCTCCCTCTTCGAGCGGCGGGACTGCATCATCGTGGCGAGTGTTTCCTGCATTTACGGCCTCGGCTCTCCCGAGGCCTACTACGGGATGCTCCTGTTCCTCGAGAAGGGACAGCAGGTCTCGCGGGACGAAATCCTGCGCCGGCTGGTGGAGATGCAGTATTCGCGCCAGGATTGGGGCCTCGAGAGAGGGAGCTTCCGCGTGCGTGGGGACGTGATAGAAGTCTTCCCGACCTATGAGGACTTCGGCATCCGCGTCGATATGTTCGGCGATGAGATCGACTCGATCTCGCAGATCGACCCGGTTACGGGCAGGGCTCTCAAGAAGCACGAGCGCATGCCCATTTATCCCAAGTCGCATTATGTCCTGCCGCAGGGCCAGATGCTCGATGCGATCGAATCGATACGTGAGGAGCTCGAGGAATGGCGCGCGCAGCTGGAAGCCCGGGGCCAGCAGCTGGAGGCGAACCGCATCTACCAGCGCACGATGTTCGACATCGAGATGATGAAGGAGCTGGGATACTGCAAGGGGATAGAAAACTACTCGCGGCACCTCACCGGACGCAAGCCCGGCGAGCCTCCTCCGACGCTGATGGATTACCTCCCGCGGGATGCCCTTGTGTTCATCGACGAAAGTCACGTGACGGTGCCGCAGGTGCGCGGCATGTACTTCGGCGACCGGTCGCGCAAAGAGAATCTCGTGAAGTACGGTTTCCGCCTGCCCTCGGCCCTTGACAACCGCCCGTTGAATTTCAGGGAATTTGAGGAACGCCTCAATCAGGTCGTCTACGTTTCGGCGACGCCGGGTCCCTACGAACTCACGAAATCGGGAGGTGTCGTCGTGGAACAGCTGGTGCGCCCGACCGGTCTGACCGATCCCGAGATTGAGGTGCGCCCGATCGCCGGGCAAGTGGACAGCCTCATGGAAGAGATTCGGGCCCGTGCGGATTGCAACGAGCGGGTACTGGTGACGACGCTGACCAAACGGATGGCTGAGGATCTGGCCGAATATTACACGGAGATGGGATTGCGTGTGCGTTACCTGCACTCGGAGATCGAGACTCTGGAACGCATCAAGATCCTGCGCGCGCTCCGCGCCGGAGAGTTCGACGCCCTCATCGGCATCAACCTGCTGCGCGAGGGACTCGATCTGCCCGAGGTCTCGCTTGTTGCTGTACTCGATGCAGACAAGGAAGGCTTCCTTAGTTCGGCGACGTCCC
>JACADW010000155.1 GCA_013388445.1 Acidobacteriota bacterium
AAGAAAATGCTCATCGATGCCCGCATGCCTCTGAGCCGGCGTCAGCTGCAGCCGATGGTTGTTGCCGGGGACGCGGTGGTGTGGATTCCCGGATTTGCACCGGCCGCAGGTTTTCGCCCGCCGCCCGGTGCCGAAAGGTATGTGAGCATCGAAATGCGTCCACTAGACGGCGGTTTCGAGCAAAAAAACACCGTATCCGAGGGAAACTCCGCTCGGATTCGTGCGTCTAATTAGATGCCGGTCTGCACGGGCGGTCCGACCGAGAATGCCGCCTCGGGCAGTGGGCGGGACTTTGCTATAATTTGCGTGGCTCAGCCGGGCGCGAATAGATCCGCGTGAAACGGCCGATGAGTTCACCGGCGGGGTCCGGAGGTTCGTGACTTGAGCACCAATCTGAAGAATATCCTGGTCTGGCTGGCGGTAGTTGTTTCGCTCGTCCTGCTCTGGCAGCTGTTCTACAGTGTGCGGGATGCCAGTGTCGAGGTAAGGGATTTCTCGACCTTCTATCAGCAGATGACCGCGAGAAAGATCAAGTCTGTCAAGATCGCAGGTGAGGACCTGGAGGGGGAAGAGACCGGCGGCAAGAAGTTCAAGACCGTGGTGCCTCAGGACGCCGGATACGACCTCGCCAAAGAGCTGCAGGAAAACGGCGTGGCCGTGACCCTGGAGAAATCCTCCAACTCATCCCTGATGTACGTCTTCCTTTCATCCTGGCTGCCTTTCATCCTGTTGATCGGATTCTGGCTTTTCCTGATGCGGCAGATGCAGAGCGGGGGCAACAAGGCCCTTTCGTTCGGCAAGAGCAGGGCACGTTTGCTGTCGAGCCAGCAAAAGAAGGTGACATTCAAGGACGTTGCAGGGGTGGACGAGGCCAAGGACGAACTCACGGAGATCATCGAGTTCCTGAAGGAGCCGCAGAAGTTCCAGCGGCTGGGCGGCCGCATCCCGAAAGGTGTGCTGCTCATGGGGCCTCCTGGCACCGGCAAGACCCTCCTGGCCCGTGCGATTGCCGGAGAGGCCAACGTCCCATTCTTTTCGATCAGCGGCTCGGACTTTGTCGAGATGTTCGTCGGCGTCGGAGCCAGCCGGGTGCGTGATCTGTTCGAACAGGGGAAGAAGAACGCGCCCTGCATCATCTTCATCGACGAAATCGACGCCGTCGGGAGGCATCGGGGCGCGGGCCTCGGCGGCGGGCACGACGAGCGCGAGCAGACGTTGAACCAGCTGCTCGTGGAAATGGACGGCTTCGAATCCAACGACGGGGTCATCCTGATCGCGGCGAGCAACCGTCCCGATGTTCTGGATCCCGCCCTGTTGCGCCCGGGCCGCTTCGACCGGCAGGTGGTCGTGCCCCTGCCGGACATCCGCGGACGCGAAGGCATCCTGAAAGTGCATACCCGGAAGATCCCGCTCGCCGAGGATGTCGACGTCTCCGTGATCGCGCGGGGCACGCCCGGCTTCTCAGGCGCGGCGCTGGCCAACCTGGTCAACGAGGCGGCGCTCAATGCGGCCCGGCAGAACCGCAAGATGGTCGTCATGTCCGACTTCGAGGGGGCCAAGGACAAGGTCCTGATGGGCAAGGAACGGAAGTCCATGGTGATCACCGAAGAGGACAAACGCGTCACCGCCTACCATGAAGCAGGCCATGCCCTGGTGGCTTTCATGGTCCCGGGGAGCGATCCGTTGCACAAGGTTACGATCATTCCCCGAGGCATGGCACTCGGTTTGACGCAGCAGTTGCCGGAGACCGACAAGCACAATTACAGGAAGGACTATATCGAGGGGCAGATCGCAATCCTCATGGGCGGCCGCTGTGCGGAGAAGCTCTTTCTTGACACGGAAACGACCGGAGCCGCCAACGACATCGAGATCGCCACGGAGCGTGCTCGGAAGATGGTCACCGAGTGGGGGATGAGCCCGAATATGGGACCGCTGACGTTCGGGAAAAAAGAAGAACAGATCTTCCTCGGACGCGAGATCGCCCAGCACCGTGATTACAGCGAGGCGACCGCCATCCGGATCGACGAGGAGGTCCGCCGCATTGTCGAGGAGGGGTACAAGCGTGCGTGGAACATCCTCGAATCCAACCGCGAATCGCTGGTCCGGCTCGCCGAAGCATTGCTCGAATACGAGACCCTCGACAGCTGGGAGATCGAAGCCATCATAAAGGGCGAGCCGGTTCAAAAGAAGACAGCTTCCGCCGGTGCTGACAAGGAGAGCGAACCGGCCGTGGAAGCAGTTCCGAACCGTGCGCCGCTGCCGCTCATGAACCCGAAGGGAAAACCCGCACCCGCCTGATCCGGGGTTCGCGGTTTTGTCTCCGGCATGGCGGCGCCGCATCCGCGCAGCGTATCGCCGATTTCCCGCTGTCGGGATACTCCCGGGTCAAACGTGTCTTCCGTTTTTCAGCGCAGGCCCCATCGATATCGTGCGCGCGACCGTGTGATCGAGCTCGGCGCCGTCACCCGGATCATGGGCATCCTGAATGTGACTCCCGACTCCTTTTACGACGGCGGACGCTTCCTCGATCCGTCGGCCGCCGCCGCGCAGGCGCGCCGTATTGCTGAAGCGGGGGCGGACATCCTGGATATTGGTGCTCAATCCACCCGGCCCGGATCGATCGGAATATCGGCCGAAGAAGAGCTCAGCCGCATCGTTCCGGTGCTGGAAGCGCTCGGGGACGATTACCCCCTGCCGGTTTCGATCGATACATCGAAGGCCGAGGTGGCCAGGAAAGCCCTGGAGCGGGGAGCCTCGATCATCAACGATGTCACCTCGCTCCAGAACGATCCGGAAGTGGGGAAGCTGGTGGCAGAGTCCGGTGCAGGGATCGTGCTCATGCATATGCGCGGCACCCCCGCCACCATGCAGCAGATGCCGCCGAGCCCCGACATCATGCAGGAGCTTGAGGAGTGGGTCAAGGTGGCCGTGGAAAGGGCTAAGCGTTGCGGCATCTCCTGCGATAGAATAATGATTGATCCCGGAATCGGTTTTGGAAAGTCCGCCGAACAGAACATTGAGATCCTGCGGAACCTGGACCGCCTGGCTGCTTTCGGTCTCCCCATTCTCGTAGGGACCTCCAGGAAATCTTTCATCGGGATGATCCTGAAGAAGAGCGCGGCCGACAGGATCTGGGGGACCGGCGCGACGGTCGCGGCGTCCATCATGTTCGGGGCGCACGTGGTGCGGGTGCACGACGTGGCGGAGATGAAGGACATCAGCCGCGTGACGGATGCGATGCTCGCCGGAAGGCTCCTGGAATGAGCCAGATGATCAATGCGATCACCGATTTCTTCCGCTTCAGCTCGTTCTCCGTCCGCGATGTCATCGACATAGCCATCGTCGCCTACCTGACCTACCGCTTCCTCCTTCTACTGCGAGGCACCCGGAGCGCCCAGATGACTCTGGGTATCGTCGTGCTCCTGCTTTTCTACTGGGTGACTCGTTTCTTCCAGCTCACGGCCGTCCAGTGGCTCTTCACCAACCTGCTGACCTACGTCGTGTTCGGCATCATTGTCCTGTACCAGAATGAGATCAGGAGGGCCCTGGCGGGAATAGGGAAGAACCCGCTGCCGGGACGTTACTGGCGTGCCGGCAATCCGCAGGGTTTCGAAGAAATCGTGCTGGCCGCGACCACGCTGGCGAGCAGGAAGATCGGCGCGTTGATCGTGGTCGAGCGGGACATCGGACTGCGCAACTACGCCGAGAGCGGAATCGCACTCGATGCCGTGCTGACGTACGACCTCCTCGTCACGATTTTCAGCCCGCATACGCCGCTTCACGACGGGGCGGTTATCGTCCAGCGCAACCGGATCATCGCCGCCGGGTGCTTTCTGCCGCTGACGCTCGATCCCCAGCTCAGCAAGGATCTGGGCACGCGTCACAGAGCTGCCATCGGGATCACCGAAGAGACCGACGCGGTGGCGATCATAGTCTCGGAGGAGACCGGCATCATTTCCGCCTCGCTGGAAGGCAGGATCCTGCGCAACCTTGACGGCACGGCGTTGCGCAACCTGCTTGAGAAGTCCATGGAGCGCCGCGCTGCCCGGACCGCCGGAGCGGTCGCGGAACGTCAGGAGGTCGTGTGAAGTTCTGGCGGGACGTGTTTCTGCAAAACTGGGGAGTCAAGCTGACCTCGGTCTTCCTTGCCTTCTTCCTCTGGATGGCCATGCGCGGAGAGCCCCCTGCCGAAAGAGTGATCACCGTACCGCTCGAGATCATCCGACCGGCCGAGATGGAGATCACCGGGGAGCGACCGAGCACGGTCGAGCTGACGCTGCGCGGCGCAACAAGCAACATGTGGCCGGCTCAACCCGTACCCTCCTGCCGCATCGACCTTCAGGACGCGTCCGAAGGGGAGCATGTGGTGTCGCTGACGCAGGCGAACGTGCGCCTGCCGCGTGCCTCCGGTCTCGAAGTCGTAGCAATCCGCCCCGCGCGCGTGAAGCTGGTTCTGGAGAGGACGATTACCAGAACCGTGCCGGTTGAGGTTTCCCGCGGCGATCCTCCGCTGGACCTCGAGGTGTACGCAGTCACCGTCACGCCGCCGACTGTCGTCATCACGGGGCCGCGGACTCGGGTCCAGGCGATTCGCGAGGTGTCCACAGAGAGTATCTCGCTGGCCGGCCGACGCGAGTCGTTTCGCACACCAGCCCGCCTGACGGCGGAGGACGGCTCCATTCTGATGACGCCTCCGGGGCCTGTCGATGTCTACTTCCAGATCGGCGCAAGACGCCAGCTCCAGACCATCACAAACGTGCCTGTTGTCAGTGAGGACCCTTCTTTCACGCTGAGTCCCTCCACAGTCGCGCTCAGCGTACTCGTCCCGATCTCGGTCCCGAGAAAGCTCACCCCGGGTGACTTCACCGCCTCCGTGGCCGCCGTGGACCTCGATCCTACAAAAGCGATCCTCCATGTCAGACCGGAGGTGACACTCAAGAAGGAGATTGCCTCCGGCATTGTCATCATGCAGGTCAAGCCGCCCGAGGTGACCGTCCGGAAAACGGCAGACAATTGATGGTGGCATGGTAATCTTGACACTCGGAGCGATTGTTCCATGCTCCGGGGCAAAGTAGGCCGCGGTTCAGCCGTCCTGCGCAGCGGGTAAGCGGCCAAAACAGGCCGGGCTGAGGGTCTGTCGCCTCGGCACCGCTGCGCCACGGGCGCCTGACCAGCGCACGCTGCTAGCGCGTTTCTGGATCGTGAGAAACACATGGAGAAGCCCTTTGGCAACTTTCGCGACAAAGTGGAGGCGTTCGCCGGGCGGTTCGACGAGCGCATGAGGGATACGCCGAGAGGCAAAGGGCCGAAGGCTCTTGAGTCAACCTACTGGAATATCCGGGACCTCTTCACCCAGGGCGTGACGCGCGAAGGGCTGAAGCAGCTGATCAAGCAGGACACCCGCGATACTTTCCGCTTTTTCACACGCCAGATCGATTTCGCGGCACTGCGTCAGAAACCATGGTATGTCCGCTATCCAAAGGCGCTCTGGCAGGTCTTTCTGTCGCTCGCGTATCGCCTCAACCCTCCGCGGCGGGTTGCCTTCGCGATCGCGATCTTTGCGGTCCTTCTCGGGCTGCTCCAGTCACTAACCGCTCAGAACGGAGGAAGGACGAGCGGCGCCTTGGTTTGGTGGATGATCGGATCCGCGATCCTCTTCGTGCTGCTGCTGGTCGAGTTGAAGGACAAGCTGGATCTCAAGGGGGATCTCGAGATCGCCCGCGAGATTCAATTCGGACTTGTCCCCTCAAGCCCGCTTGACCGCGGCAGCTTCGAGATAAACGCATTCATGAGACCGGCGAACACCGTGGGTGGCGACTATTACGACCTTATCGATCTGGACGAAAACCGACTGGCAGTCGTTGTCGGGGACGTCTCGGGAAAGGGCATGCCGGCGGCGCTACTCATGGCGCTCCTTCAGGCGAGCCTCAGAACCCTGATCACAGCGGGCTTCCGGGGAGCAGAACTGATCGGGAGGCTGAACGAATACCTGTGCCTCAGCATTCCTCCGAACAGCATGGTCACGCTCTTCTACGGGGAGCTCGATAGCTCGGACGGCACCCTGCATTATGTCAATGCCGGCCACAACGCCCCATTCCTGATTCGCTCTGACGGTTCGATCAACCGCCTGGCGGCCACGTCGACCCTGCTAGGTTTTATGTACGGGCTGGGTTTCGATTCGGAGACGGCCTGCGTGGCACCGGGCGACCGCGTGCTTCTGTTCACGGACGGTGTCACTGAAGCCTTCAATGGTGCCGGAGAGGAGTACGGCGAAGAGCGGTTGTCACAGTATCTGGCGAGGAACCGTCAGTCGAAGGATGGCGGGCTTATCCGGTCGCTGGTGGATGATGTTCTGGCATTCTGCGGGCCTGCCCGCCCCCTGGATGACATGACCATCATGACCGTGGAGCGCAGGTCCGAGGGCTAGCTGAAGCCGCCGGACACTGAAGTAAGCGTGCTACTGAGGGATCGGGATGCATTCCACCGGCAATCTGCCAACGGCATCTTCTCGATGTTCGAGCCCTTGATCCCATGACCCTCGGGTTTTTGACCCTTGCGGGCCGGGCCGCCGGTTCGGCAGAGCCAATTCTGAGGCAACTGAGGAGACAGCAGGCGAAGTTGATGACCGTTCCCGGACGCTGTAGAAACAGATCAAGGCTGATGATCCACTCCCCGGCGCCGTCGATCCGTCTCGCTGCGCGGGAGCACCGAAGTGTGCCACTGGCGGCTGCCGATTCCATACCAGGCTGCTGACCTGTGCGCGCCCATATTCCCGGGGTTCTGTGATCCTCTCCCTGGATCTGCTATCCTCCTTCTTCGCGATGACGATCAAGAAACTCGTAACACTCGACGACGCGCTCCGCATCCGGCGGCAGTTCCGGGAGGAAGGGAAGAAGCTCGTCTTCACCAACGGCTGTTTTGATATCCTGCACGTGGGACATGTGCGCTACCTTTACGAGGCTCGGCAGCTGGGCGACGCCCTCATGGTGGCCGTCAACAGCGACCGATCGGTCTGCGAGATAAAGGGGGAAGGACGGCCTTTTGTCCCCGAGTCGGAGAGAGCCGAAATCCTGTGCGCACTCGGTTGCATCGACTACGTCCTGATCTTTGACGAACCGACTCCGCAGAGCATCATCGAGGCCATCCTTCCAGACGTTCTCGTCAAGGGGGCCGACTGGGGGCCCATGGAGATCGTGGGCCGCGAGACGGTGGAGAACGCCGGGGGACTGGTCCTCAGCATCGCGCTGGTACCCGGTGTGTCCACATCGGCGATTGTCTCGAGGATCGTCGAGCGATTCGGCAAGCCGGCGGGGCTTGGCGGACTGGGCCAGCCAGCTCCCGGGGTGTGAACGATGAATCACCTCAGGGATGCGTTCAAGGCCGCTCTCGACTCTGATGCGATGCGGCAGCTGGGCGCGCATCTGGGGGAGGGTTGCCGCATCCTCAGGATTTCAGGCGCTGCCGGCTCTTCGCGCGCCCTGGTCATTGCCCGCCTTCTTCTCAGCGAGAGGCGCTCGCTGGCGGTTATCACTGCGGGAACCGCCGAGGCCGAACGCCTGGCGCGGGATATCCAGTTCTTTCTTCATCTGCTGATGCCCGATCCGCCGCCCGTCGTCCATTTCCCGAGTCTGGAAATCGATCCTTACCGCGGACTCTCACCCCATGCCGAGATATCGGCGGCGCGGGCTCAGGCGCTGTGGCATCTGCTGCAGGACAGGCCCGTCGTCTTGGTGAGTTCGGTGCAGGCAGCCGCTATCCGGCTCCACAGTCCGCAGCGTTTCCTGTCCTGCTGTCTGATGTTGGAAAAAAATGACGAGTTCTCTCCCGAAGCACTGCGTGAACACTTGTTGGATGTCGGGTACCTGGAAGACGAGCCGGTTGCCGACCCGGGTGAGTTCTCCATCCGGGGAGGTATTGTTGACGTTTTCCCCACAGATGCCGAACACCCCGTCCGGATGGAGTTCTTTGGTGACAGGCTCGAGTCGCTGCGCGCCTTCGATGTCGAGACGCAACGATCCGTATCCGGAATCGATCGCGTGACTATCGTTCCCATGCACGAGTCCTGCGTCACGCGGAGCCTGCTGCAACGCTGGTCCGAAGAGGTAGGTACGCAGTGGGCCGAATCGTTCCTGCCTCACATCGAGAGCGAACGGGCCATGGCCAGGCATGGAGAACATTTCCCGGGGTACGAGTTCATGGTCCCCTCAGTGGACCCGCCCTCCAGCTCGATTTTCGACTACCTGGGCGGCAGCCGCCTGGTTCCCTGCGACCGGGAAGCCATCAGCGGCGTGCTGGAGAACCTGCATGCCGACCTCTACTCGCGATTCACGGACCGGATCGAGGCACTCAAGCCGGTTCTGGCTCCGGACAGGTTCTACCTGACCGGCGAGGAATTCGATGACGGCCTCGACCGATTCCCACGACTCGAGATCGAAGAACTGGGAATCTCCGAGGAAGGTATTCCGTCGGTCTATTTTGGCTCGCAGATCACGCGCAGATATCACGGCAACATCCGGGAGCTGATCGACGACATGGGCCTGTTCCGCGCGGCGGGGGAGCGGATCGCGCTCCTCTTCGGGAACCTGGGGCGCGCCGAGCGTGTCCGTGATATCTTCAAGGAGTATGAGATTCCGGCACACCTCTGCTCGGAAGCTGACGGTGAGATGGATGCCGGCAAGCAGCCGTCCATCCTCATGGGCGTCGGAGCGGTCCACGCCGGCTTCTTCCTCCCTTCCGTGCGTCTCAGAGTCCTGACCGGACAGGATATCTTTGACGAGGCGGAGCTTGGCAGGCCTTTGAGTCGGCCGAAGGGCCGGCTCCGGTTTCCCTTCCTGTCGGATTTTCGGGACCTCAGGCCCGGGGATTATGTGGTCCATATCGACCATGGGATCGGGCAGTTCCTCGGCCTGAAGAGCATCGAACTACAGGAGGGGACCAGGGAGTTTGTGCTGCTGGCCTACCAGAATGACGCCAGACTCTACGTGCCGGTGGAGCGGCTCGACCTCATCCAGAAGTACAGCAACCTCGGCGGTGCGCGGCCGGCACTCGACCGCCTCGGGGGAACAAGCTGGAACCGGACCAAGAGCCGCATCAGGAAATCGATGCGCGACATGGCCGGCGAGCTGTTGAAACTGTATGCCCAGAGGCAGATGTCCGAAGGGCACGCGTTTTCCGTCGATACGGCCTGGCAACAGGAGTTTGATGATGCGTTTGAGTTCGAGCTCACTCCGGACCAGCTCGACGCGATCGAAGCCGTGAAGCACGACATGGAAGCTCCCCGCCCCATGGACCGGCTCCTCTGCGGCGATGTCGGCTACGGCAAGACCGAAGTTGCCATGCGCGCCTCCTTCAAGGCGGTCATGGACGGCAAGCAGGTGGCTGTCCTGGCGCCGACAACGGTTCTGGCGTTTCAGCATTACCAGACGTTCCGCCAGCGTTTCACGGCGTTTCCCGTGCGCATCGAATTGCTGTCCCGATACCGCAGCCCTAGAGAGCAGAAGCAGGTTCTGGAGGAGTTGGAGCTGGGGCGGATCGATATCGTGATCGGAACCCACCGGCTGCTCTCCAGGGACGTTGTTTTCAAGGACCTCGGCCTCCTGGTCGTCGACGAAGAGCAGCGGTTTGGCGTCACGCACAAGGAACGGCTGAAGGCGCTCAAGACCAAGGTGGATGTGCTCACGCTCACGGCCACGCCGATCCCACGGACGTTGAACATGGCCCTGCTCGGCCTGCGCGACATGTCGATCATCGAAACCCCGCCCAAGAACCGGCTCGCGATCCAGACCTCGGTCCTGAGGTACAGCCCCGACGTCGTGCGCTCGGCCATCGAACTCGAGCTGGCGAGAAACGGGCAGGTGTACTTTGTTCACAACCGCGTCGAAACGATCCATGCGGTCGCCGCCATGGTGCAGCAGCTGGTTCCGCGCGCCCGTGTCGCGGTAGCGCACGGACAGATGTCGGAGCGCGAACTCGAGCGGACAATGCTCCGGTTCGTGCAGGACAAGGTCGATGTTCTCACGGCGACGACGATCATCGAGAACGGCCTTGACATCCCGCGCGCCAATACCCTGATTGTGAACCGCGCGGACCTGTACGGGCTCTCGCAGCTCTACCAGCTGAGGGGGCGCGTGGGACGCAGCGACAGGCGCGCCTATGCTTATCTCCTAGTTCCGTCCGATGAATCGCTGACGGAAGTGGCCCGCAAGAGACTGGCGGCAATCCGGGAGTTCAGCGACCTCGGGACCGGCTTCCGGGTGGCGGCCCTGGACCTCGAGATCCGCGGGGCGGGCAACCTGCTGGGCGGGGAACAGCACGGGCATATCGAAGCCGTCGGTTTCGACCTCTACTGCCAGCTTCTGGAGCAGACCGTGCAGGAGCTGAAAGGACTGGAACCGGAAGAGACGATCTCCACGAGCATCAACCTGAATCTGGATATTCGGATACCCGAGAACTACATCTCGGATTCGAGACAGCGGCTGAGGATGTACAAACGGATCTCCTCCGCGCAGGACCGCGCCCAGCTCGACTCTCTGCGATCAGAGCTCATAGACCGCTACGGCAGCTGCCCGGAGCCTGTGGAAAACCTGTTCCGTTATGCTCGGTTGCGCCAGGAGACGCTCTCCCTTCAGATACAGGCCGTCGAGAGAAGGGCCAATGCGGTCTGTTTCCGATTCCTGGAGCGGTCACGCGTCAGCGCGGCGAAGCTGCTCGATCTCGCGTGCCGCAGCAGGGACGCCTCTCTTTCTCCGCAGGGTGTGCTCACGATCAGTCTGCCGGATACGGATCCGGAACGGATGTTCGAATCGATCCACAGAGTCCTGGATCAGATACACGCCTAGGAAGTTGGACGCGCAGCGCTTTGCGTCTCCGACGTGAAACAGATATGATTACATGCCTGTGAAATGGGTGCTGGGCCGATTATTCCGGATGACGTCCGAAGGGCGAGGCCATCGAGAATTCAGAGGCTTGGAACGCTGGAGCAGCGGAGTGATCGGCGCATTCGTGCGCTCGCTTTGAGCGGCGGACCTGGAGAATCGGGATGCTGATTGGACGCCTGCCTGCGTCGCGGATCTTGAGAGATTCTCCCCAAGGATGATTGAGCGGCAGTCATGAAAGGGCATTCTGAATTCTGATTCCTGGGTTCTGGAAGCATGCGTGAGGATGCGAGATTCAAATGGCAGAGCGAACCGGCCAAGCCTCCAGCAGCATGGGCGGGGAATGTCAGGCCCGGGTTTCTAGTGTTCCTGGTCTTTGCGCTGTCCCTTTCTGCATGCGGCCTGGAGGAGCGATTTCGCCGCTTTCTGCAGGGTGCCCCGGACAACACGCGCGTCCTCCGGGTTGGAGAGGCCGCCTACTCCAGGGCAGAACTGGACTCCTTCTTCGACAGCCGGTTGAACGAATTCCGCGACCCCGCCAACGCCGACAGCGTCATGTCCGGCCTGCTCGAATCATTCATAGAGGAGAAGCTGCTGCTCAGCGAGGCGGAGCGCAGAAATGTCCAGCCGGACCGTGCGGCCCTCAATGCTATGATGGCGGAGGTGTCATCGAGCGCGCTCGAGGAGCAGGGGGCGGATGCGAAGCGGGCTTTTCAACTGGAACGTTCGATTGCTGACAGCCTGAAAATGCAGCGCTACATCCAGGAGTACCTCCTGAAGGGCGTCGAGGTCACCAACGAGGAGTGCGAAGCCTACTACAATCAACACCTCTCGGAGTTTGTGCGCGGGGATGTCGTCCACGTAAGGGAGATCCTGGTCGATGACCTGGTGCTGGCGCAGCGAATCCTTGCGATGCTGAAGGCGGGCAGAAACAGGAACTTCGCTGAACTGGCGCGACTCCATTCCAAGGCTGCAACCGCCGCAGCAGGCGGCGACATGGGACGTTTTGAAAGAGGTGACTTGCCGGAGGAGTTCGAGAAGATCATCTTCGGTTTGACTCCCGGCAGCGTCAGCAAGATAGTGCGGACGAGATACGGGTATCATACTTTCCTTCTCGAGGAGAAGATCAGGGGTCACCAGGAGAAGTTCTATGAGGCTAAGGACAGAATCCGCGAGAAGCTCCTTCTGGAACGGCAGCGCGAGGTCATCGCGAGGGAGGTCGATTCGCTCATGAAACGGATACCCGTGGAGATATACCGCGAAAACCTGGGGTTCAACTACGTGGGCACCAGGTTCGCGTCGCCGGGGGAGAATGATTGATGCGCAATCTCCTTCAGGTGCTTCTGATGATTCTTGTGGCCAGCCCCGGCCTGGTGTCCCAGGCCAGGGTTGTGGACCGGATCGTCGCGCAGGTAAACGACGACATCATCACGCTCTCCGACATCAACCGCGAAATGGGCGAGCTGCGCCAGGAGCTGGCGACCCGCTATGCGGGCGACCAGCTGGAGCAGGAGGTGAAGAAAGCCGAAAAGATGGTCCTCGAAGAACTCATCCGCCAGAAACTTCTCCTGCAGAAGGCGAATGAATTGGGGTTCGGCGCCAACATCGACCTTCAGGTAACCTCAGCCATCGAGAACATAAGAAAGCAGAACAATATCAAGGACATGCAGGAATTCGAGCGGGCGCTCGCCCAGCAGGGGATGACGATGGTCGGCTTTCGCGAGCGCATCCGAAGACAGATGCTGACCCAGGGCCTTGTCCAGGAATTTGTGAGCTCCAGGATCACGCTGCTTTCCCAGGAGATTGAGAGATACTACAGGGACCATGCTGCGAACTTCACAACTCCTGAGGAAGTGACCCTGAGTGAAATCATCATCCCTTTCGGCGCTAATCCTGCGGAGGCGGAGAGCAGGGCCGGAGAGATCCATGCGCGCCTGAGCCAAGGCGAGTCGTTCGCGACGCTGGCGAGCCAGTATTCACAGGGGCCCACGGCCAGCAAAGGCGGGGGTATCGGGTCCTACATGACCGCCAAGCTGAACCCGGAGATCACAGCGGCGATAGCCAACGTGAGGGAAGGTAATATTACCAGTGTGCAGAAGAGCAAAGACGGTTTTATCATCTATCGCGTTGATACCAGGAAGCCGGCCGCCGTTCGTCCGCTTGAAGAGGTCCGGGATGAGATCCGGAATCGCCTCTGGGAACAGAAGTTCAATCCTGAGTTCGAGAAGTTCATCGCTCAGTTGAAGGAAGACGCCTACATACAGATCTTCGCCGAAACGAAGGAGCCCTAGCCGGGGGCGCCTGCCTGTCCCGATCGCATCCTGCATGGAACTTAACTTGCTCCGCTCGCCGACCCTGGGGGTCATAGGGTTCGAGGAGTAATGGAGCAAGGGCAACAACTGGCTGCGAGCCCTTTGCCCCCTTAGCCCGAAGTTCCCCGGGGGGTGAGACGGTATTCTGCTGTGGCGCCAGAGGATAGATCGAAGTTCAGTTTCCGCTCACTGGCAACAGTCCAAGGAGCTCATACGCCCGTCGCTG
>JACADW010000327.1 GCA_013388445.1 Acidobacteriota bacterium
AACAAGGTCTGGTCGTCTTCATCGAAGAAGTTAAAACTGCGGTAGGAGCGGTCATTATCGATGATGGTCTTGGTGACCTTGTACAAGTGACGGACGCCCGCGCTCGAATCGTCGAGTGCGGAGATGAACTCCAAGTACCGGCGGTTGGCGGCCGCCAGGCTCAGACGGAGAGCCGGGAGGTTGTAGATTCCTTTCCTCATTCCGGCCCACTTCATCACGCGGGTCCCGTCACGCTGTTCTACCTCGCGGTAGTGTTTGAAAAAGGAGACGTCATTAGTGGTGGTCTCGATCCGCAGGATGAGCCCGAACTTGTCATACATCTTGATCGAGGTCTGCCCCTGGGGGTGCTGGATACACAGATTTACGCGTCGCATTTTGACGACGCGCAAAAAGCGCAGAACCGGGCCATCGAAGAGAAGGAATCGTACCGCTGGCTACGCACGATCGACGATCTGAACGGCTTGGCCGAATATTTCCCGGAAACGGAACTGATCGCTGTTGGGGATCGCGAGAGCGACCTCTTCGAGTTATTCGACTACCGCCGGCGCAAGGCTTCCCGGATTCACTTGCTGGTCCGTGCCGAGCACGACCGCTGCCTCGAAGATCAACCCCGCAAACTGTTCGATCACCTGGATGCTCTGCCTGTGATGGCTCAAGCGCAGATCGAGGTCCCCCGACAGCGGGAAAAGAAATCCAAGCCGAGTCAACCGGGACGTATCGCACTGCCGGCCCGAGGGGCACATGTGGATCTGGGGTGGGATAGCGTGACGCTTTCAGCACCTGCAACATGGCAGACCCGAAATTTGCCGCCTATCGAACTTTATGCTCTATCCGTTGTGGAGCCCCATCCGCCCCAGGGCGCCAAAGCATTGCACTGGGTGTTGCTTACCACGGTGCCGATCCTCCCGCGCAAGCAGGCGTTGCGTTGCTTGCGTTGGTACACATTGCGCCGGCGCATTGAAGAGTGGCATCGGGCTCTGAAGAGCGGTTGCCGCATCGAGTCCCACCAGCATCGCACTGCTGACAGGCTGGCCCGCGCCATATCCATTGATGCGGTAATCGCATGGCGGGTGATGTTGCTGGCACTGCTTGGCCGCCAAGTTCCCGAAATGCCTTGTGAGCTGATGTTCTCTCCCTGGGAATGCAAACTACTCGAGAAGCTGCAGCCGCTGGTGGCCCCCGACACGATCAAGGGGGCAAAAAAGGGGCTCTGTGCATAGGAACCGCTGTGATCATTATCAGCCCTCTTGGAGGCGCTTTGAATAGAAACGCGAGAGAGGTCCCTGGACCACAGACGCTTCTACGCGGGCTCAGGCGATTCCATGACATTGGACTCGCATTTAGGCTGTCTATCGAGGAATCGATCGAGCCTGTTTCCATCAACCATTTTAGGGGGCACGCACAGGGCCAGGTCAATACGTTCACGGCAACCAGCCGTCGCACCATGTCGCTTATCTCTACGACCACTCCGGTCAGCCATGGAAAGCCGACGCTGGGCGCGGTTCATCTGCGAATGGCTTTACCGCACTTGTTGACGACGTCATCGTCATTTGTCATGATAAATGACGATACCTATGGCAAATCTTAAGACGAGCCGCGAGTTGGCCTATGTGCCGCGGTGTTTGGATCTCGGCGCCCTGCTCGCGAAAAAGTCGCACTTCCTGCTCGGTCCGCGTCAAACGGGCAAAACTACGTTGCTCCGTAACACGCTTCCGAACGCGCGCGTGTACGATCTCTTGGATGCCGGGGTTTACCTGGCCCTCAGCCATCGCCCGGAGCGTCTCGGAGAGGAACTCGGGCCTCACGATAAGACCGTCGTGATCGACGAGATTCAGCGTTTGCCCGAATTGCTAAACGAAGTGCATCGTCTGATCGAGGAGCGTAGCGCGCGTTTCTTGCTCACCGGTTCAAGCGCCCGAAAACTGCGCCGTGGCGGGGTTAATCTGCTGGGAGGCCGAGCCCGTACGATTCATATGCATCCTTTGACTTTCCGGGAACTGGGTGCGCGGTTCGATCTGCACCGGGCTCTGAGCCACGGTCTATTGCCGTCCATCTACTTCTCCGACGACCCGAGGGCGGATCTGCAGGCATACACGGGAACCTACTTGCAGCAGGAGATTCTAGTCGAGGGAGCAACGCGCAACCTGCCGGCCTTCAGCCGGTTCCTGCATGTGGCGGCGTGGTGCAACGGCACCATCGTCAACTTCACGAACGTGGCCAATGATTCCCAGGTTCCCCGCACGACCGTCTACGAGTACTTTGGCATCCTGCAGGACACCTTGGTGCTCCAGGAACTCCGCGCATGGCGTAAGAGTCAAAAACGTAAGCCGCTTGCCTCTTCGAAATATTACTTCTTCGATGTGGGTGTGACCACCGCGTTGCAGGGCCGGGAGGCAAGGCCGGGAACCCCCGAATTCGGCGCTTCATTCGAGACGTATCTGATGCATGAACTGGCGAGTTATCGCGACTATGCCTCGGGGGAACCGTTGAGTCATTGGCGGTCGACCTCCGGTTTCGAGGTGGACTTCATCCTGGGGGATCACACCGCCGTCGACGTAAAGGCCAGAGAGAATGTGACGCCGCAAGACCTGAAATCGCTGCGCGCTCTGGCCGAGGAGGAGAAGCTGAAGCACTATCTGTGTGTCAGTCTGGAACCGCGCCGTCGCCGGGTTGAAAATATCCTCATCCTGCCATACCGGCAGTTTCTGGAGGCATTGTGGGACGGGGAATATCGGTGACCGGCTCCCCGCCACCGCGGCGGGCGAACAGCGGGACGTGCCCCTCGATCCATGGATGCTGTTGGGGCAGATGTTTCATCAGGAGAGGGACCCGGACGGCGACATTGCCGCGGTGACAAAGCCTCACGGACCGGTGAAGACCGGCGAGCTGACAAGATTCTCCGGCGCGGGCGCGCGCGGCAGCCGCCGGGGATTCCGCGAGCGCGAATTGCGCGACGGCGGGCTGCCGGCGGCATCCGGGATTCTCCGTCTATGCAGGTCCGCCGGTCGATCCCGCCGAAACCCGTTCCCTCGAATCCCAAGCCCGGCGCATCACCCGGCCCGCCATGGCCATGGAGGCGCTCGAGCA
>JACADW010000321.1 GCA_013388445.1 Acidobacteriota bacterium
AAACCAATTTCGTGGAATGTGGCGGCGCTGCCCGCTCCCCCGCCGTTCAGCCTGCGGAACCTCTTCAAGGTAGTCGGTCCTGGAGCGATCCTCGCAGCGACGGCAATCGGCGGCGGCGAGTGGCTGGTCGGACCGGCAGTCGCGGTCAAATACACCACCTCGATTTTCCTGGTCGTCACCGTCGCGATCCTCCTCCAGCTCGTCTTCAACATCGAAGCCATCCGCTATACCCTCTATACCGGAGAACCGATCTACGGCGGGATCATGCGCCTCAAGCCCGGACCGATCTTCTGGGCCTGCTTCTATGCGCTTATCGGATTCCTCCAGATCGGCTGGCCGGGCCTCGCCGGGAGCGCCGCAGCGACACTGTTCAGCGCCTGGTCGGGACGTCTCCCGGGGGCGCCCGACGCGGCGAGCATCGAGTGGATCGCCACCGGATTGCTCGGCGCCATCATCCTGATCCTTTGTTTCGGCGGAACCATCGAGCGGATGCTCGAGTGCTTCGCCTGGATCATGCTCGCCGTCATCTTTTCCTTTCTGCTGTTCGTCAATCTTGTCTTTGTGCCCCTCGAACACAGCTGGCGGACGTTCGCGGGCTTCTTCCAGTTCACTGGATTCACCGCTCCTATCGACTGGGCGCTGATCGGAGCTCTCGCGGCGACGGCAGGCTCGGGCGGTCTCGGCAACCTGACCGTCACCAACTGGGTTCGCGACAAGGGATTCGGCATGGGCTCACTGGTGGGAGCGATCCCCAGCGCCATAGGCGGGCTGAAGATCGATCTGTCGCCGGTCGGCAAGATCTTCGAAGTCACTCACGACAGCCTCGTATGCTGGCGGCAGTGGATGCGCTACGTCCTCGCCGACCAGGTCTGCGTCTGGGGGCTTTTCTGCTTTGCGGGTATGTACCTGAACGTCAATCTCGCAACCTCCGTCGCGCCGCCGGGATCCAGCCTGGAAGGATTGGCGGCCGGCGTGTATCAGGCAAGATACCTCGCCGACCGGGTCTGGCCCGGCTTTTGGGCCCTGACTCTCTTCAACGGTTTCTGGATCCTGTTCAAGACGGCCCTGGGCAACAGCGACATCCTGGTGCGCGCGGTTACCGACGCCCTGTGGATGTCGAGCCCGAAGGTCAGCGAGAGGGCAGGAAGCATCAGAAAGATCTACTATGGTCTGCTGATCATTCTCACGGTGTGGAGCGCGCTGGCAATCCGCCTGACCTCGCCCCTGAAGCTCTTCACGATCTTCGCCAACATGGCCGGCCTGATCCTCGCGATCGCGGCCGTGCAGGTCCTGCACGTGAACCGCCGCTTCCTCCCGCGCGAACTCCGTCCGCCTCCCTGGCGGGAGGTCCTTCTGGTCCTCTGCGCTGCCTTCTACGCAATCTTCGCTTTCCTCGTGGCCCTGAGTGTCATCCGGCCGTTTTTCAGCGCATGAGATCGCGCCAGCCGGCAAGCACTGGGAACCGGCAACGGGCGGCTCTATTTCGAGCATTTCATGGATGATCGAGCGGATGCTGCCAGACGAGGCCGCGGAAGCGCGCGAAATCACGGTCGGTTGTGATCCGCCGCCACCCGTGCTCGATTGCGAAAGCCGCGCAGTAGGCATCCTGAACCAGATTTCCGCGGCAGTCCGCCTTGCGACGCAATTCGAGAAGAAGCTCCCAGTGCCTGTCGCCCGCCCGTAGGGCCGCGGGAGCGGGCGCATCCAGCATCGCGGCGATGCATCCTTCTACGATGGCGCGAGGTGTCGGGGCACGGCAGATCGCCCGATGAGTGGCCGGGCACATAAGGGCCGCCAGCAACTGTCCCCAAGCCAACTTTACCGCTACAATATCAGCGATGAGTTCAATGGTCCTCAAATGGAAGGATTTTCCGTTTCTTCTTCTTTTCACGCGAGGAACCGAGGCCTCACATTCATGTCAGTGGCTCAAACGGAGAGGCAAAGTTCTGGCTGGAACCGGCACCCGGACTGGCCCGGAACTACCGGCTATCAGAAACTCAGATCGCTGAGCTTCTGGCAGTAGTGAAGGAGAGACGTGATGAGTTCCTCGATACCTGGCGCAGGCATTTTGCCGGTTGAGGTCGGAAACATCGACCGCTTCGGCTTCTGGCTGCTGGTGGGAGACCGGGAATACTTCCTGCCGTACGAAGATTTCCCGTGGTTTCGCGAGGCAAAGATCGCGGAGATCCTCAACGTCGAGCTTGCGCATGAAAACCACCTTTACTGGCCGGCTCTCGATGTTGACCTCTGCATCGAATCGCTCGAAGCCCCGGAGAAGTTTCCGCTTATCTTCAAGGGAACGGCGAACGGACAGGAGGCAGCGACATCGCCAGGCTCCAAGCCGGCCGAGTGAGCGGGCCAATGGTCATCCCGACCCATCACTCTTCGCCAGTGGATTTCCTGGACAATCGGCGCAATCGAGCATCAGATTCAATCAGCCCCAAAATACATTGCGAGTGGTAACCGATTTTGGCGAGCGCTGCCGGCTATCAGCAGTCGGCCCTCAGCTGCGCTGAAGGCTGGGCGAGAGGTGGATCGGCCGAGCTTGCGCGGGTCCTGAGCATTGACGTGCCGCCAGCCAGCGAGCCGGAGTATCACTTGCTTTTGGCTCGGGACCCGGATGTAGCGACCAAGGCAGCCCAAGAACAACGGGATGGAGACGTGACCGAAGTGAAGCGCATCCTGACGCCGCTGATCCAGAAGCTGAAAGCCGATGACCGAAAAGTGAAGGCACTCACATAAATCAACGAGAGTACCGGATGACAGGATCTACTTTGATGTTCCGGCTATTCCGGGTTGGGCTTGCGGCGTATTCCCTGATGCGGGCATCCGGGTGACCTGGAAGCGCCTCCAGAGCCTCTATCTGCTCCTGTCTCACAAGTCATTCGCGGACCACGGTGCGACCGACGTCTCAAACGGCCTGGCGGTATGGCAGTTCTTCTTGCCCGAGACGCGAGCAGTCCCTGCAAAGGGGGCGGGCACAGCCCTTGCCGGATTAGGGGCACCTCGGCTCTATCGGCCCGCAGCACCAACGGGGAGTGTCTTCTCTGCTTCATGCTCCGAAAACAGCAGGCCAAGCGGGAGCGGGAGCCGATGGCCGGGCGGCGCCAGGGGCAGATTAAGAACCGTCCCGAAGATAACCGCGTCGGGCCGCCGGGGCGTACTTCGTCCGCGCATATCTTGATGAGTCACCGAGTGCGCCGCCGGCGCATGAGCGACTTCTCCTTTCCATGTTTGCAGGAACGTCGCGCGAGGCAACTCCTGTCAGTCAAGCAGATGGAACAGCGAGCGCAACATAAGCCGCCGGACCTCAGCACGACTGACCTTGATCCTGCGGGAGGCATCAAGAACGTTTCCGGCCCGCAGCAACTCCAGCGTCCTTCGACCAATCAGAAGAAGCCAGATGCAGGCCAGCCTCACCCGGACCTGATTGCGCGGAAGTGCCCTTACGTACGACCCGCCGTCCGCCAGGCAATCCTCAGCCCGGCGCAGATACAGCTCCAAAACCG
>JACADW010000353.1 GCA_013388445.1 Acidobacteriota bacterium
CTCGGCCCGAAAAAGAGACGAGATGATGATGGTCATCTCCCATTATCGAGTCAAAATCAACGGCAGGGATCCCACCTTAGAGAGAGCGAATTTTTGTCTAGACAATGGGGTACACCTTACTCCTCAAGTTGAATCTGCGTTCGAATCGCAGCATTACATCACATTTTGGAACCGTGATAACAGTTCTGACGCCCGTAGAGCAGGGCCACGGCAAAGTCGCAGATTCGGTAAGCGCGCGGCCCTGGCCCGTAAAGGAAGATACAAGCGGGATCCATGTGCCGTGGGACGCCCAATCCACGGCTTGCTTCGCACATGACGCGGTCAGGCAGCCTGGCACGGGCTTCCAGCCCCCGGGCTCGAGGCATGCGCAAGATGCCCGCGATACGGGCGGCTCTCATGCGCCTCAGGGTGCGCACCCCGGGCATGAGTCGCCCTGCCGCGAATCAGGCGGGAAGCCTTGGGACGCTTGCCTATCCTGCACTCATCGAGGGATCGACCGCTCGAGGACGCTGATTCCTGGACTGCAAGACCGGGGAGGCTTCCCGCTCTCGTGTCCTTGCATGGTGTTGACCCTATTCTTGGGCGAGTCTTGTACTGAGACACGGTACACCGCCGTCACAAGGCCTGCGGGCGGGTGGGTCATGGTGGACCTTTCGCTCTCGCACTGCCGCATCGGCAAAGCGTTCCGCCACCGTCCTGCTGCGCGACAACCATATGCGCGGATCTCGGGCAAAGGTCCGCGCACGAGACACGCACGCTTGAAGTCTTCGTTTCCCAGGCGTCCCTGCACTGGGAACGCCGCCGTATCCGGCGCCGGATGAAGCCGGAAAGACGCCCGACACGCATCTGGTTTCTGGCGGGAAGATCCAGGGTGCGTGGCCAACGGCGCGGAGCCGTCGGCGTTGTCGTGCCCTGGAACTACCCCCTGTATCTTGCGCCGGCACACGTAACACCTGACCGGCTGCTGTCCCGGGTACGGGATGGGAAGAAACGATCCATCCGCAGAAACGAGGCCATCGGTGACCAGATTGCGGAGACGGGGATGAGAGGGGGTGGGATCGTCCCCATAGCTCCGCAGCGAGGCGAGCATGAGACCGGGGGCAGCGTGCGGGCTTACTTGAGGATTTCAAGCGTGACAGGCCGCTTCCGACCGGACGAGACGGCGGCCGATGCGGCGACGAAGCTGAGAGAAACCGTTCCGGAAGACATCGGGTACGGTGATCTTACACACCCGCGGGCTCAGGGTTTCCCGGCGGCCGGCAGTTCCGGTTCCGTGTACCTGCGATAGGGAAAGGGTAACTTGCCCTTTTGGTATAGTTCTCCGGGACACAGCCGCTCCGCCTCCGACAGCATGACGAACGCATCCCCCTGCGTGAAGCTCGAAGGATTGATGGGCAGGGAAGCGAAATAGTCCAGCGCCCGCTCCGCGGAGGCGCCTACAAATTTCTCAAACGGCGTCTCCACGCCGGACGAAGAAATGCACACCCGGCGCTTCGCCGCGTCGTCGCATACCCTGCTCAGGTAAATCAGCATCTGGCTGGGAAGTCCCCCCAACTTCACGCCCCAGTTATCCGGGCTGTAATCCCAAGTGCCCTTGCGTGTCTGGGTATAAGCGATCCACTCCACCGTCTGCGAGAACTTCCGCGCAACTCCCCGCTGGCGCTCGCTCCCCGGCTCGAGATACGGCAGCGCCGACGAGTACGCTTCCAATACATAGAAGATCGTCGTGGGGGCACCGTCTTCGAACTTGTAGAGGTCCACCGTATCGGCGTACTGAAACTTGAGGAGCCAGTTCACGGCGTTGAGTCCGAGGCGCCGGAACTCCGCCTCACCGGTCAGCCCGTGGAACTGGAGCGCCGCCGCCGCGTAGAGCGCCGTCGAGCACCACCACTCCTTATCCGACTTGTCGAAGTAGCCGTCGGTGACGCCGCCGGACGCCCGAACGAACTTGTCCGCCACGAGGCGCAGATAGGAACGGACGGAGTCGGTGTACCGCTTGCGGAGCGCAGGATCCTTGGAGCGCGCCGCCGTCGCCAGGACGGCCATGGCGATCGAGCCCGAGTCGGCCACATACCACTGTCCCTGGGACTCCCCCGGCTTCCGGTGATAGTTCATGTAGTAGGCGCCGCGCGGGATCATCTTCTCCTGATGGCGGACCATCCTGTCCGACCAGGTGCGGCATGCGTCCCAGTAGCGCTCCCGGCCCGTCAGGTCGTAGGCGACGGTCAGGGCGCGAACCGCGTAGGAATCCACGAAGAACATGTAGTAGTCCCTCATGCCCGGATTCTTGCGATAACTCTCGCGGTCGGGCGGTTCGGGGACGAGCGCTTTCGCCGCGATGTCGGACAGCGCCAGAAAGTGATTCAGGATCTTCGTGCTTTCCGGCGGAACAGCCTTTCCAGGGACGGACAGGCCGGCGAACGCAAGCGCAAGCAGGACCCGCCGCAGGGCCGCGGCAGGAGTGATTCGGAAGGCTCTCTTCATAAGGGCTCCAGGGTGGGACATTGTATCACCCGGACCGAGAACGCCGCCCCTGGAACCTTGAGAACGGCTGCTGCAATGGTGGCAAAATCATGATCCAGACGCTGTTCGGTTCCGTCGCGGTGAGGTCCCGGATCTCCGGAAGTTTCTCCTCGAGACGGCCCTGCAATGGTGCGAAGGGGATGAACGCTCGGCCGACACTCTGGTCAGGGCCTGGGAAGCGGGCGATGAAGCCATCGGAAGCTGGCCTCTCCTCACCTGGTATGACGCCGGCGCCGGGAGAACCCAGGGCCGCTGGATCACGCGGCCGCTGGTGCCCGACATCACGAAGCTCGAGATAGGTGAGCGCCGGGCTTGGGAGCGCACGTTATTCACTCTGCCGTGGGATATCGGGCGGCAGAACATCGCCTTCGAGGGCGGCATCCGGATGTATGAGGATGAGCAGCTGGAGCAGGCTGTTAGCACCTATGACCGGCGGATGATCCCCGGATTGGCCGGGACCGTGGCTCTTCTCGATGAAGCTCTACCGGGGACGGGTCCTAAGGCGGTCCTGGCAGATCAGCGCGACCGTTATCTCGGCCTGCTGCTATGCGTGCGCACGGTTCGCAATCTTTTCGAGGCCCAGGCCGCCGCAAACAACTGGTTGCTGAAGAAGGGTGATCCGGCGTCAGAGCGCGGCCGGCTCACGGCGGCCATCCGCTCCGAAATTTCCAACACGCAGGAGTGGCTTCGAATGCTTGCGGCGAGCAAGACCGAGTTCTTCCGTGTCACCGAGGGGCGCGAGACGCCCTTCCTCTACAAGACTCCGGTGGAAGACCTGCGATTGAAGCTGGAGGTGATGCGGGCGCACATCGGCGACATGCCCGGACCCTTTCTCAAGGAGTTGACCGAACCCCTGTCGGAGCAGAGATTGCTGTTCAGCCAGGATTGCCCCTGAACCGGAGCGCGAGATGGACGAGCCGTATTTATGCTGAGCGGACAAGCGGCGGAGCCACTCACGCGTCCTGCAGGGAGAGGGTTGATCCATGAACAAGCCTCCGGCTTCTCCTGACGATGAAATGTCCCGAATCCCGGCGGACCTGCGCCGCCGGACAGAGACAAACATCCTGCCGGGCGCGGGAGGTTCCTGGGGGCCGGCTTGGGACCCAAGACCGGCCATTTCAGGAGGAACCATGGGCGATTGCCTTGTGAGAAGCCTGCCTTGCCTCGCCGCGCGGAGGGCATCGCGCCCATTGCCATCCCAGGCAACTGCGGGCTGCGCATGAGCGGGGGCAGTATGTTCGGGGACGGCATGTCGCGCAGGTCCTGCGAATCGCGGTCGCGGAAGCAGGAAACCCACAGGCCGAGGGCAAGTCCCTGCGCGCGCAGGGGCGGCTGCGAGATTCCGTCAGCCGGGTCGTCGCGCCTTCATCCAGCCAAGCGTCCAGGCTATCCATCAGGCTGTCGATTCCACCCTGCGTAGACTGCTCCATTCGTTCTACCGCTTCACCCTCCTGCGAACCCCCGGCCGCGGCCGTGCCTGCCTCGCACGCGTGCGCGGGGCTTTGTCGCTTGAGGCCCGAATCGTCGCAGGGTCATCGCGGCGGGCGCAAGCGAAGCCCGGGATGCTATGATACCGGGCCGGGGGGAGCGTGGAACCGGGCCTTCTTCAACCATCCGAGCCGAGACGGCGGCTTCAGTGGGCCGCCCTCGTCGTTGTCCTCTTGGCGGCGCTCTACGTGTACCGCGGGGCATTTCAGGGCTTCTTCGTTCAGGACGACTACGGCTGGCTCGAGTCGACGCGCTTCAGCAGCTTCAGGGAATACGCCGGAATCTTCTTCAGATTCAATCCCGCCCTTTCCTACCGGCCTCTCAGCCAGGAGACGTTCTTCTTCCTGGCCCAAAAGGTCTTCGGAATGTGGCCGCCGGGTTTTCACCTGGTGAGCGTCCTTGTGCACCTGCTCGCAGTTCTGCTGGTCTTTCTCATCTCGCGCCGGTTCTGCCCCGTCGCGCCGAGCCTCGCGGGGACCTTCTTTTTCGCGCTCCACTCGGCCCAGATGCGCTCCGTGTACTGGATCTCGGCCATTGCCGAACCCATGGCGCTGGTCTTCATCCTGACGTCAATCCTTTTTTTCATCCGGTACGACCGCGGGAACGACCGCCGCGCATACTTCTTCAGCCTGCCGGCGATGGGGCTCGGGATGATGTCGAAGGAGTCCACCCTCACGCTTCCGGTCGTCCTCGCCCTTTACTCGATTTTCTACTCGCGCCGGAGGATTCTCTCGACGCTCCCCTTCTTCGCCGTTTCAGGCCTTTATGCCGTCCTGAGGATGACCAGCAAGGCCGTGGGTGCGGCCCCATATCCGCTGACATTCGGGCCGGAGGCGCTGGGAAACCTTGCGTCCTATTTCACCTGGGCGGCCGGGTTCACGGACACTCTTCTGGGCGTCAAGCTGGGACGCGAGCCGGCGTCGTGCTATCCGGTCATTGCCGTTGCCTTCGCACTGGCCGTTGCCTTGCTGGTCTGGTCTGCCAGGGACAGAAAACCGGCCGGTTTTGCCCTGTTGTGGTTCGCAGTTGCCCTACAACCCATCCTCTATTTCTGGAAGCACATCGACCCTTACTACTTGGCGCCGGCGCTCGCCGCCCTGGCGCTGCTCATCGCCGCCTCGCTCCCCGAGCCCCGCGGGATCCTGGACTGGAAAGGCATCCTGCCGGCCGCGGCGCTGGCCGGCTATGTGCTGTGGTTTGCGCCTCCCAGTATCCGGCTGGAAGGACAGTGGTGGAACGAACGCGCCATGGTGGGCAAACGGATCCTGGACCAGATGCCCGCCGTCGACAGGCAGGTTCCCGACGACCGCATCGCCTACATCTTCGGCCTGACCGATCTCGATCTCGGAATTCTCCAGAATGACGCCGCCTTCAAGGCGTTCGGGTTTTCGATAACGAAATATATACTGATGGGTGTGGACCCCGAAACTCCGCGGCAGATCCGCACGCTTCAGGCGGGCGCAGGCCTGTGGGATTATTACTGCTTTCTCTATGCCCGCGGCACGCTCTTCAACATGACCGAGGAATTCAGGCGCAATCCCCAGAACTTCTTGAATCCTGTGGGATTGCGGGTAACGCCCGCCGAGATCCAGAGCGGCATGGACACCATGACGGTCGAGGCGGTCAATTTCGATGCCGGGTTCATCGACCTGATGTACACCCTCGACGGCAAGCCGATGCCGCCGGTGACCTACTGGAAGCTGGACCCGGATCACCGCGCCCGCGTGTTTGTCGACGGCTCCACGCCCAAGGGGTTGTATCATTTCGTCGCGCTGCGCGACTCGGACTACCCGGACGATTCGCGCTGGTACCCGATCGACGTACGGGTGGTGGTGCGATGATGCGCAAGGCTCTTCCGCTCCTCACGCTCACAGGTGTCATGCTCCTGGCCTTCTGGAAGGTCATCTTCCACGGCGAATTCACGCTCCTCTCCGGCGAAGACACGGCGACCTCATATTACCCATGGTTCGACGTCGCCGCTTACTGGCTCAAGAGAGGCGTGCTGCTGTTCTGGGACCCCTATGTCTACAGCGGCAAGTTCAACATGGGGGAGCCCCAGCCGGGGCTGTATTACCCCCTGAACTGGGTCTTCATGCTCCTGCCGGCCAGGGGCGGCGGCGCCAACACCGACGGGATGCAGTGCCTGATGATCCTCGACTACCTGCTGGCGTCGATCTTTGCGTTCCTTCTGGCGCGTTCGTTCGGCATCTCCCGCACGGGGTCCCTGCTCGCGGGAGTCGCCTTCGCGCTCGGCGGTTACACCGCCCAGATATACGGGTATCTCAACGTGCTCGGCGGCTTCGTCTGGATGCCCCTGGTCTTTCTGCTCTTCCGAAACGCCCTCATGGCCGGGGAGCGGTCCCGGAGGCTCAAGAGCAGCCTGGGCGGGGGTCTCGCGCTCGGAAGCTCGTTTCTGGCCGGGCACCACATCCCGCCGATTCATACCGGGTTGCTGTTGCTTTTCTATTGCGTTTTCTGGATCGCCTGGACATGGAAGCCTGCGCCGTGGCGCCGGAGGTTTCTGCCATTGGCATTGCTGGGGCTGGTGGCTGCCGCATCGCTTCTGGCGACCGCCTTTCAGTGGCTCCCCTCGGCCGAGTGGGCGCGGGCCGTTTACCGCTGGGTCGGCGCGGCCGAGCCGGTCAAGTTCGGGGAAGCGGTGCCCTATTCCGTCCTCCAGGAAAGCTCGAACATGGCCCCGCAGGACGTTCTCTCGCTGCTGCTTCCATACGTCAGTGTCAATGCCAACATCTATGTGGGCGCAACGGTCCTCTTTCTGGCGCTGGCCGGCGTCCTGTTCGCGCGCGGGCGCGATGCCGCGTTCCTGACGCTTGCCGCGCTGGTCTATTTCTTCCTGAGTTGGGGCCGTTATTCGGTGATCCACGGGTGGGTCAACGCGCTTGTGCCCGGGCTCTGGTTCGCGCGCGAGGTCTTCTATTACCTGATCCCGTTTCAGCTCTGCCTCGCGCTGCTGGCGGGCCTGGGGCTCGATTGCCTGGTGTCGGCCTGTTCGGGTGCGAGCCACAACGGATTGAGGCTCTTCATGCGCCGGAGCGGGTGGACCATGGCCGTCCTGGTGATCGGCTCGGGCGCCCTGATCACGGTGCTCCGCATGTACAGGGAACTGCCGATGGAGCATCCCTTCATGACGGCGCTGGCTGGTCTCGCCGCCTTTCTCGCGGTCCTGGGACTGCTGCTGTACTTTCTCCATTCGGGCCGTTTGCGCCCCGCGTGGTTCGCCTTTGCCGCAGCCGCCCTCGTCGTGGTCGACCTGAGCTCCCGTTTTTCGAACGACATCCGGCCCAAGTCGCTTCCGGCGGGTGTCAGGAATTCTTACGTGCGCGAGCTGTGGAAGGAACGTCCCGTGGTCCGCTTCCTCAGGCAGGAGCGACGCGAGGCGTACTTCCGCGTCGACGATCCGGAGAATGTGTTCCCCCCGAATTTCGGCGACGCCTGGCGCCTGGATGCAACCATGGGGCACGGGGCCACCGCGCTCGTCGACTACTTCCGATTCCGCGGGACGGGCTGGGGTCCCGGCTCGAATGCCTCGGCCCTTCTGAATGCCGCCTATTTCCTCAGCCGGACGGAACTGACGGGCTGGGCCCGTGCGACAAACGAGGGGGAGTTTCTCTATCGCAATCCGCGGGCCGTCCCCCGGGCCTTTATTGCCGGCCGCGTGCGCGTCTTCACCTCCGACGAGGAGATGTTGAGCTGGATCGGCCAGCCGCTGTTCAACCCTCGGGAAACCGTGCTCCTCCGCGAGTCCGACTTGCGCTCTCTGCCGGGGGAGTTTTCCAGGAACCTCACGCGCACCGGCGCCGACCTGGTTACACGCGTGCTGTCCCGCAGCACGGCGGCAGAGGCCGCGGCGCAGCGAACCGCCGACGCCGAAGCCAGGTACCGGATGCTGCTATTTCAGCCGCCGTGGGGTTGGAGCGGCGGGGACCGGCTCGAAATAGCGGTCATGCCATTGAAGGAGAGTGAGGAGGCGCGCCTGGTCATCAACTATATGCCGGGTGCCGGTGAAGCATCCAATGTCGACGTGGTGCTGGTCGGCGCGGGCGGCGAGGCCAGGATTCCGGCAGGATTGCCCGGCCCGGAAGCCGGGGCGTCTGAGGCGGTCACATTCAGGAAAGCCGAGGTCAAGCTGGGCTTGCTGAAGCGGGAGGAATACCGCCTCTCGGTCACTGTTCCCCCGGATTGCAGGGCGCGTATCGACAGTCTCGAGGTCGAGGCGGCGGACTCCTCGCCGGGCGCCGAAGATGCGGGTTCCGTGGAAATCACGTCCCACAAGCCCAACAGGATCCGATTGGCGGCGGACGTGCGGAAACACTCGATCCTGGTCCTCAGCGAAGTTTACTACCCCGGGTGGTCTGCCTGGGTCGATGGCGAGCCCGCACCTCTGCTGAAGGCCGACTACATCCTGCGCGGGATCCCCCTGCGTCCGGGGAAACGGACGGTCGAGCTCCGTTTCCTGCCCCGGAACTTCGGGCCGGGCCTCCTGGTCAGCGCCCTGGCGCTCGCGGCGATGGCCCTTGCGTTCTACAGACTGCGATGAAACGTGCTCTGCCGATAGCGGGCCTGTTCGGCCTGGTCATGCTCCTGGCTTTCTGGAAGCCGCTCTTCCACTCCGAATACACGCTCGTCCAGGGCGGCGACATGTGCGCGCAGACCTACCCGTGGTTCAATGCGGCGGCCCACTGGCTCAAGAAGGGGGTTCTGCTGCTCTGGGATCCATACGTCTACTCCGGGAAGGCCGCCCTGGGCGAGCTTCAGCCCGGGATTCTCTACCCGCTGAACTGGCTGGTCTGGCTGATGCCGGACGCGAGCGGGGGCGTGAGCATCCGGGGCATCGAGCTGCTCATAATGCTGCATTGCCTGCTCGCGGGAACGTTCTCCTTCCTGCTGGCAAGGTTTCTGGGCATGCGGGCCTGGGCGGCCGGCAGCGCAGGAATCGTGTATGCGCTCGGCGGCTTCGTCGCGCACCTCTGGGCCTGGGTGAACATCTACAGCGGGTTCGCCTGGCTGCCGCTGGTGGTGCTGCTCTTCCTGCGCGCGCTGTCGGCCGGCGACCGCCACGGACGCCGGCGGAGCCTGCTCTGGTCCATTGTGGTCACGGCGCTCGCCTTCCTCGCGGGCCATCACGCGCCGGTGATCCACACGGGGCTTTTCCTGCTTTTCTACGTCCTGATCGCCGCGGCGCAGGAGCCGGAAGGATCCCGGGCCCGGTTTGCGCTCAAGGGCCTGGCGGTGCTGCTGCTCTTCGTCACGGCGGCCGGATGCCTGGTCGCGGTTCAACTGCTCCCGTCGGCCGAGTGGGCGGGTTTCGTCTTGAGGTGGGTGGGCGAAGGGGACCCCGTGCCGGGCGGCGAGAGAATACCTTACGCGGTGCTGGGGCAGACCGGGGCCGTCAATCCTCAGGACCTGCTCTCGCTGGTCCTGCCCTATCTGAGCACGACGTTCAACCTCTACGCGGGCGCGCCGGTTGTGTTCCTAGCCCTTCTGGGGCTGCTTTTTCCGCGCGGGAGAGCCGGACGTGCGATCGCGCTCATGGCGTTCATCTACCTGTTCCTGAGCTTTGGCGCACTGTCGGCGCTGCACGGCTGGCTGAATACCTTCGTGCCGGGTCTCTGGTTCGCGCGGGAGGTCTACCTCTACCTGGTGCCTTTCCAGCTTTGCCTGGCTCTGCTCGCCGGGTGGGGTTTCGACCGTCTCATTGAAGCCTATTCCTGGGAAGGTATTCGGGAAGTGCGCGCCATGACGCGCCGCGTGGGCTGGGGGATGGCCCTGCTGGTCCCGTCGGCCGCCGCGGTTTGCGCGGGCGCTCACATCTTCGGCGGACTGGCGTGGGACCACGCCTACATCAGGGCCGGGATGCTGCTTGCGGC
>JACADW010000328.1 GCA_013388445.1 Acidobacteriota bacterium
AATCGCCGTTGACTTCGAGGTTGGTCGGCATCCTGTTTTGGTATGCCGACGCCAATGGAACCAGTTGCTGATGCCATTCCTGTCCCCAGAAGAAAAACAGTTTCTCCTTCAGGCCCTTCGTGATGGGGATCGGACCGCTGGCATTATATCCGGCATAGTTGTACCGGTAGAGCGCCCGGCCCAAGCCATCCGCATTGTTGAAGAAGGTGTTGGAGTTGAAGCCCTCATGGCGATGGAAAATGTACCCCGTTGCATGGTACTGGCTGCCCCCGCCGCGCGTCACGATCTTGATGTCGCCGCCCGATGCCCGGCCGTACTCGGCCTGGTAGTTCGAGGTGAGCACCTTGAACTCGGCGATGGCGTCCATGTTCATCATGACGTGCTGCGTGCCGTTGGATCCCGTGTCGACGTTAGTCGACCCGTCGATCGTCAAATTGTGCTGGTTGGCGCGGCTTCCATTGATGCTGAGGTTGCCGAATCCTCCCGGCCCGGCAGCCTGGAAGTTGGCTCCCGTATTCACGACGCCCGGAATGGTTCTCATCAGATCCAGTACGTTGCGCCCGTTGAGTCCGAGCTCCAAAACATGGCGCCCGGTGATCACTTCACCGATTTCGCCGCTCGTGGTCTTCACCTGCAGGGCGGCCGCGTCGGCCGTGACCGAAACGGTCTCGGTCAGTCCGCCGACTTCCAGCACCATCACGCCGGCGGATACTCTGTCGCTGGCATTCAGAACGACGCCGGTCTTCACGAGCTTCTTGAAGCCGGTCATCTCGATTTCCAGAGTGTAATTACCGGGCTGAAGGGATGGGAATGCGAACGTCCCTTCCACCGTTGTGATTGTCTCGACCGCCAGATTGGTTCTGGTGTCGATCGCCTTCACGGTGGCTCCCGGAACCGCTGCACCCGACGGGTCGCGCACCGTGCCGCTGAGGATGGCACTGGTGGTCTGGCCGAACACCTGGATGCACAAGCATCCGGCCAGGAGCGCAGCAGATATTATGAGGAATTGCGCTTTACGCAAATGCATTGGTGCTCCTCCCAAGATTGGTCGTTTCTAGACTGCAGCCCGGCGTGACCGGTCGCCGGGTCTGCGAAGGTGTCGATGGTCCTTTAACGCTTTGACCACTTGAGCTTGCTAGCCAGGGATGTCTCCAGCCTACGACGATTTCGATACGCGGTCAAGCAGGAAGTGACGGCACGCGCGGGATAGGGCGTGGCAGCGGGCAGCACTTTTCAGGCATCGCGTGCGGCGAGAAGGCGGCCAAATGCAGTCAGGCTGAGGACTTATCCCATTTGCGCCATCGGGCCGTCCCGATTCGCGGGATGATTGAAAAGCGCCACCGGCGCCTTGACCGCCCACGCGCGCGTGGCGCAGACCCGGTTCACGGCATCCGGGACGCCTCATCCCGCATGCGCCCGCCGCTCAGCCCCCGAGAAACATGTGGTCCGTTGCACGATTCCCTCCCAAGCGCCGCCGTGCGACGGACGACATGGAGGCAGGCGCTGGATGTCCTATCGCCAGAGGGCTTCCCACTCGGGCGGGAAGAACTTGCCGGCGGCCTGCACGTCGATTCTGAAACCCAGCAGCTCCGCCGCGCGGGCGATGACCGGGTCGCGCTCGGCCGCCAGATCCTGAACCGACGGCAGCAGCTTTTCATCCGGGACCACACCGGCGCGTTCAAGCGTCTGCCCGTCGGACATCACGGTGAGGGCATCGCTGATGCTCGATGCAAAGGGGTTCTCGCCCAGTTCATAACGGTGCAGAGTGGCCTTCATTGTCGAACCGCAGGTGACGTCGCCGATCACCTTGCCCCGCTTTTCGATCTGGAGAAGACGCGCAAGAAGTTCGGCCGCGCCGGAGGTGGTGCTGTCGACCAACGCCACTACGGCTCCCTTGAAACAGCTGTCTCCCTGACCCTGGGCCACCAAGGGCCTGAACTCCTTGCGCCCCTTGAAATCGGCGATCTTCGTGTCCTTTTCGAAGAACATACCCGCCAGCGCCTCGAGCATCTCTTCCCGGCCGCCGACGTTGTTCCTGAGATCCAGGATCAGCGCCTTCCTTCCCTTGACGGACCTCATAAATCCGCTCATTGTGTTGTCGTCCACATCGAAATGCGGGCAGTTCCACACCACCAGGGCCTCGCCCTCATTGTGAAACCGGTGCTTCCGCCGGCGTCCCTCGTCGACAACCCAGTTGATCAGGTTCTTAGTGTCGATCCGGCCGTTGGATGAAGTCTCGTACTGCAGGACGGGACTGTTCTGCGTGACCTTGGGAGAGGGAGTATATGTCTTCTCCTTCCCGTCGGGCGTCATGACCACCAGCGTGGGTGTGGATCCCGGCCGCATGACATAATAAACCTGGAACAGCTTCCACAGGTTGCCGCGGGTCAGCCTGTATCCATCCAGCGTGATCACCTCCGACCCGACCTTGATCCCTTTCTTCTCGGCCTCGGTCCCCGGACGGACGGCCACTATGAAGGGCCGGTCACCGATCATCTGCACCTGAAAACCATAATCGACCCGTGCGCCCCGCGGAGGAGGGATGAAGAAGGTGTGAGGGTCGTTGAGCTCGAGCAGCGGCTGGCCGACGATCCCATAGACCTGTCCGAGCGATTTCGCCTGTTTGAGTTTTTCCTCTGCGGCCTCAAACCTTGCGTTGAGGTCCACGCCATGATAGGCAGGATCGTAGAAATTCTTCTCGAGCTCGCTCTTGAGCGTTCTCAGCATCGCCCTGCCGGTTTCTATATCGACCTTGCGCAACGACGACAGCGATTGCGCGGATCCGGCCGGGACAAACCACGCGGCGCACATGCACAGCGCGCCGAAAAGAATCGCCTGTCTTCTGATGGACATTTCAGTCCTCCCGATAACAGCGATTATAGTTCAAGGTCCCGTGGAATTACGGTTGTTAGTGGCAAGAGACTGTAGAGACTGGCTTCATTGGGGGGTGTGGTCGTCGTGAGGCCAAGAAACGGAAAACTGCAGACCGCGGATTGCAGAGTGACGACGAATTGCTCCCCGAGTTCAATCTGCAATCACGCTGGTTTCCTGCCGCAACCTGCGCTCCGTTTCTGGGGCGATTCCTCACCGGCCGCAACAGCCTGGCCGCACGTCGGACGAACGATCCGGAATCAGCCGAGGGCCCGTATGAGCTCCGGCAGCAGGTCGAAACGCGAAAGGCGCACGCCCACGGCTCCGCCTCCCGGGTGCGTCTCGACAAACTCCTGTTCCGGCGTCAGACCGAACCGCCGGTAGAAGGCCACACGGATGAACTGCTTCACCTCCTCGACCGGGGCTTTTGAGGTGTCGACATGCACCTGGAAGAAATCGCCCTGGCCGGCCGCGTTGACCCGCACCGCCACCGCATCGCTGCCGAACGATCGTTTCAGCATCGCCTCGGCCAGATCGATCAGGGCGAGGCCGCGGAAAAAGTTCGTACCGCGCCACCGGTGCAGCTCGGCAGGATCCGCAGCCGACAGCGAGGCGTCATCGAGACCGTGATTGAAATCGAAAGGAAGGGCGCCGCAGCGTTCCAGCCACTGCTCCATCAGCTTTGGGCCGGACCACGCCCTTTCCCACTCCATGCTGCAGAGCATTTCGTCCCGCCGCGGCAGGCGGTCCGGATTGATTTCAAAGCAGCGGTCGCCGAGCTGTGAGAGCGAGACGCATTCGATCCATTCATCGGGATGATGGATCAGCCGGAAGTTCTTGGCCACCTCGCCGAACAGATAGGCCACCGTGGCGCGCAGCGGTACTCCCCTCTCCTCGACGACTTTGCCTCCGCCGGGTGCGCGGCGGAGCAGGGGATCGCGCCAGCCGGCGAAAAGGGCCGAGAATGCCGCATCGGTTTTCTCGCTGGCCGTCGCAAGATCGATCTTCTCGGTCTCGGCAAGCTGCTCGATGTACCACTGCCGGCGGTCGTACACGCGGCGCCGGATCTCTTCCTGGGTTATGAGCAGCGGAATTTTCCTGAGCGCGTCGCACACCCACAGCGTGCGCTCACGGCTCAGCCGGCCGTCCGAGACGAGGTCTGCCTCGATCTGTTTGAAGAAGTCGGTGTCCAGAGGCAGCTGCAGCAGGATCGCGGCAAGTTCCGCGGCCTTGCCGGTCATTTTGCGCATCTCTGCAGTGGTCTGCCGTCCCGGCTCGGGATCTGCGGAGTAGGTCCCCGCCGACCATTCCCACGCTGCCCGGTCACGGTCCACCGTGTATGGGAAAAGCACCTTGAAGCGCGACGACGGAACGGGGTAGGTTCCGATGATCCTGTAATTATCGCGGGGATTCGACGAAATCAGAGTCCCTTGTCCGGGCCTCCCCTTCTGCTCCGTCGCCTGGTCGAGGGATCCGGCGCGCACTCCCGTGCCGTACTCCGCCTGGCACGAGAGGTGCACCATGAGATCCGGGGAGATCCCCAGGTCAAAGAGAGCGTTGATCGCATTCTTGGTCGCCACGGTCACGGCGGAGGAGCTGGAGAATCCCCCTCGGGGGATGTTTCCGGTGGAGACGAGGCGCAGGCCGCGGAACCGGTCCCTGCCAAGGACTGCCTGCACCCTGGCGCCGAGGTTTCCCTTGCGAACCGTGCGCAGCGAGGCGATGGCGTTTCCGATCAGGGAGAAGGGCCTGCGCATGCTGGTGCTCACCCAGAGCGAAGGCGGCGGCAAGGGCTGGCGATTCTCCCGGCGCCGCTGCAGTTCCGCGTCGGTGAAATAACCTAGGGCGAGCAGCAGGTTTTCGGCCATCCGCGTCCCGAACCCCTCGTAGCTGTACCAGTCCACGACATCCTCCCCCGGGTACATGCAATCCATGTCCGAGGCGAGGGACTCGAGCTTCTCGCGGAACTCCGGATTGGTGGGGTAGAGGTGAATCTGCTGGTCGTCCGAACACTGCGCCAGCAGGACGATCTGCTCTCTTCCGGACGAATCCCTGGCGCCGATCGGCATCTGCCAGGCGGGCCCGTAGAACCTCCCCATGTCGGGATGCATGAACGCGATCCTGAGCCGGCCGCCGGAGATACCGATGGCCACCGGCTGATCGTCCTTGAATCCGAGTCTGTTGCCGATCGCGGTCTCCCTCAGTTCCTCCAGCTGGCGCGCAATCGAGGCGACCTGCCCCGGCGGCCGGTCGGCGCGGATGGTCCGCGCAGCCTCGGCAATTTCAGGCACGGCGGGAATCCTGCGTGCCTCGGATGACTTCAGGATACCTTCGAGCAGGGCGAGGTCAACCGCCACGGTGACGTCTGAAGTGAGCAGATCGTACTCCGGATCGGCGACAGTGGTGGTCACGGTGCGGATCTCGCCGCCCTCCCGGTGGATGCTCTCGATGATGTCGGTGAGATAGTACTGCCGTTGAGCGTTGTTGTTGTTCAGGCTCCCGGCATGGCGGTGAAACGTCCTCGCCCGGATCACATAAAGCGGGCAGTTGCCCTCGGTCAGATCATCCAGCGCGCTGCGAAGCCTTGGGTCAGCTATGGCATCGATATCTCTCTGCTCGACGATCCCGAGCACCTTCCGGTCCGCGTCGCGCACGATCCTCCCCTTCCCGCGATTCTTGGGGGGCTCGTAGACCGCGGTGAGGAATGTGAGGTCAGCCTCGCGGGCACCCGCGAGATGCGTTTCGCGCAGTTTCCTGAAGACCGGCGCGGTAACGACACGGTCCCCCATGCTGATCATGAGGATCGCGTTCTCCCGGATCAGGCCCGGAACACCGAGAGCCTCGAAAGCGGCAAACGCCGTCCCTCCGACCGGATTTCCGGAAAGCACATAGATGTTGTCATCGCCCAGCGCCGCTGCGACCTCCTCGTGCCGATACCCGACGACGCAGATCACCGGCGCGGAACTGAAGCCGCGGAAAGCATCGATCGTGTGTCTGGCCAGCGGCACTCCGCAGACCGGCTGGGCGCACTTGGGCGCCTGGCCGAAGCGCGTGCCCTTCCCGGCCGCGAGGAGGACGAGCACCGGCTCGCCCGGATCTATCGCGGCGGCACAGCCAAGCCTCTCCGGGTTCAGAATCCTATCCGCGGACAGCGACGCAGCTTCGCCCAGATTCTTTGCCTCGCTGCTCATCTCCGTTTCTCGTTGATCAGGATACCCGGCTCAGCCACCGTACCCCTCAGACTTCCGAATTCTGAATTCTCCCAGCCCGCATGAACCGGAACAAAAGTAGATTCTGCCGTCCGGTAATGTTGCCGGAATATGCGAGTGCCGTCAGCCATCCGCTTTCAGCTTCCGGATCGGCGAAGTCGGCATGCGCTTGGCTTCCGCCACCTCTCCGTCCGCTCGTTCATAATCGCCTTGGCCGGTGCCTCCAGATCCCGAGGCAAAAGCAACTGGTGCTCCAACTCGCCGGCTGACCTCAATGCGATGCTCAGGAAACGCACAGGCTCGGCCGCCTCCTGCTCTCGGCCGGACTCAGACTCGAGGAGCTGTTCCTCGCTCGCCGTTTCGCTCCGGCGACAGCCCGACCACGGCGACCGTCGGCTCGAAGCTCGGCAAGCTGCCAGATCGCTTTGGGGCTGAGGACTCAACCCTGACAGCCGACAGCACTCGCGCAAATCGGCTCCATTTCATAATGCACCTCTTTCCCGAAACGGCAATGACCTGACCGCCGAGGGACCGACCTCAGAAGCGATCCGGCTCTCGGGCATGCCTGCCTGCATTTATCGTCGGTCATCCTCGCTCCCTCCAGCCCGCTTCAATCTCCTCGAGAGTCCGTCCCCTGGTTTCAGGCACCATGGCCACGATGAAGATCGTGCTCATGACACTGCAGAAAGCGTACACCCAGAAGGTATTTGCCGGACCGATCGATTCACGCAGCATCGGAAAAGTCTGCGTGACGAGGAAGTCGCAGAACCAGAGAACCACAACCGCGACCGACATCGCGCGGCCGCGCAGTTTGGTCGGGAATATTTCCGAGATGACGATCCACGTGATCGGGCCCGTCGAGCAGGCAAATGCGGCCACGAAGGCAAGTATGCTCAGCAGGAGCAGGAGTCCGTGATCGGCGCGGTCGAGCATCAACCCCACCGAAAACAGCGACACCACCTGCGCGCCCGTCCCGGCGATGAGCAACGGCCGCCTGCCGGCGCGATCGACCAGCCAGATCGCTACGAAAGTGAAGGCCAGGTTGACGACGCCCACGGTGACGGTCTGAACAAAGGCGGCGTCCCTGGCCGAGCCGGCCGAACGGAAGATTTCCGGGGCAAAATACATGATGGCGTTGATGCCGCTGAACTGGCTGAACATCGCCATGACAGTGCCGACGATCAGAGCCCGGCGGTAGCCGGAAGTGAAGAGCTCCGACCACCTGCCCTCCTCCCGCCGCAGGGCCTCCTCGATCTGACGGACCTCCCGTGCTGCCCCGGCCTGCCCGCTGATACGTTCCAGCACCGAGCGGGCCTCGTCGCGCAGCCCCATCTTCATGAGCCATCGCGGGCTCTCCGGAACTGCCCAGAGGAAGAGACCGAACAGGACCGAGGGGAGCGCGAGTGAGGCGAACATCCAGCGCCAACCCACTTCGGTGTTCCAGGCTCCGTCGCCGAGGCGCTGGATTTGCAGATTCACGAAGAACACCACGAGGATTCCCACCACGATCGCGAGCTGGTAGAGAGAAACCAGAGTTCCGCGTATTCTCTCGGGAGAGACTTCCGCTATGTACAGAGGCGACAGCATTGAGGCGGCACCGATCGCGATCCCGCCGGCGAAGCGCGACCACGCGAACACCCCGAGCGTTTGGGGCAGCGCCGAAGCTATGGAAGAACCGGCAAACAGGACGGCGCAAAGGATCAGGCTGCGCTTGCGCCCGATCCGGTCGCCCAGAGGCCCCGCGACCATGGCACCCGCCATGCAGCCGACCAGCAGGCTCGATGCCGCCCACCCGGTGAGCTCGGCCGAGAGGTCGAAGTATCTCGTCAGGAATCCGATCGCGCCCGAGACGACCGCCGTGTCGTATCCGAAAAGGAAACCCCCGAATGCGGCCACGAGGCTGATCAGCAATATGTAACCAAGATTGGAGTGCGAGCGAGGCGCCGGGGAGGTCGATGCGTGCGGTCTTGTCATTCTTCAAAGTCCCTTTTTGAAAACAGGGCACA
>JACADW010000329.1 GCA_013388445.1 Acidobacteriota bacterium
CGCCGAAGCCATCGAGAGCGTTTCCGTGATGCGTGTCAGCTCGGCCCCCCGCGCGCGCAGGGAGAGCAGCGTCTGGAGATCGCCACCGTCCGGCATCGAAGTCATCCGCACCGAAAGATCGGCTGCAATGAGTTCGCGGGCTGAGCGCGCCATCGCCCGGTCCAGCGCGTGGCTGAACCCCTTGATTCCCGTAATGGCGCCCACGCCGAGCGATATGGTGATGACGAGGAACGCGAAGCGCTTCAGCGCAGGACGGGATTCCCGCCACGCCATCCGGGTTTCAAACTTGAACGGAATGGGCAATTTCATGGTCTGCAGGCCCGGACTATTCTCGAGGCGATGACACAAGGTTCACCTGTGAAATCCCGTCCGCCCCCGGCAACTCGGCCCGCCGCGGAAGCTTGTGCATAGCTGCTGCTCCGGTCCCGGCTAGGGGACCGACGGATCGGCAAGCGGCGGCTGTTTGCCGCAACATAATTCCTCCTCGATGCGTCCATCGCGCAAACGGACCACGCGATCGGCGAGATGACTGAGGTCGGGATCGTGAGTCACAAGGACAAGCGTCGTGCCTTCCTGCCGGTTGAGCCTGAGCAGGAGGTCCATCACGAGCCTTCCCGTCGCGCTGTCGAGGTTACCGGTCGGTTCGTCGGCAAAGAGTATGGACGGGCGGCCGGCAAAGGCCCGGGCGAGTGCGACACGCTGCTGTTCCCCGCCGGAGAGCTGCGCCGGGTAGTGAGCGTACCGTTCGCTCAGACCGACCGCATCGAGCAGTATCCGCGCGCGCGGCAGCGCCTCGGGCGAATTCCCGCGCAGTTCGATGGGGAGCATGACATTCTCCTCGGCCGTGAGCGTCGGTATGAGGTTGTAGGACTGAAAAACAAAGCCGAGCTTGCGTCCCCGGAGCAACGCGAGTTGGTCTTCATCCATCCGGGATATTTCCTCTCCATCGAGGCGGATTGAGCCGCCGGTCGGGAAATCGAAGCCGGCCATCAGGCCGAGCAGAGTGCTCTTCCCACTGCCTGAAGGACCTTCAATGGCCAGCACCTCGCGATCAGCCACCGTCAGGTCGATACCTTTGAGGATCCGGATCTCGTGGGAACCCGAGGTCAGCGACTTGGTCAGGTTTCGTACCTCTATCATATGTCGTCTCCGGGAGCGTAGTAATATTAGCCGATGGCCGAGACTCGCGACAGAATGAGCATCGGAGAATTACACGCAAATCACAGAAGGGGGACCTGTGGACCTGCGCTTCTTATGTCGATCTGGTGTTGTCTGCTGCTGCTCTCCGCCGCGTGCGGCGACCGAAGGAGGGCAGAGCCTGTGAGCAAGGCGCGACAGATGGAAAGAGCTGCAGATCGGCGGCCGGAAGCCGCGACGGATGATCGACCGGTGATCGTGGCCCTTGGAGACAGCCTGACGGCGGGGTTCGGCGTCGATCCCGAGCAGAACTACCCCGCGCGGCTGCAGCGGAAGCTTGACGAGGGCGGCTACCGGTACCGCGTAGTGAACATGGGAGTGAGCGGGGATACATCGGCTCAGGGCCTCAACCGGCTCGCGGCTGCACGCGAGCTCCGCCCCGCCGTCGTGATCGTGGCGCTGGGTGCGAACGACGGACTGCGCGGGTTGCCGCTGGATGCCACTCGTGACAACCTCGAGGCGATCCTGCGCGCGCTCAAGGAGGATGGCTGCAAGGTCGTGCTCGCGGGCATGGAGATCCCTCCCAACTACGGGCCGGAATATACGCGCGATTTCCGCGCCCTGTTCCCCGAACTGGCCAGACGTTACAGGGCGGCGCTGATACCCTTTCTGCTCGAGGGAGTGGGAGGACGCCCGGAACTGAATCAGGAAGATGGGATTCACCCCACGGGTCAAGGCTATCGGATCATAACGGAGAACGTCTGGAGGATTTTGCAGCCACTGCTGGACCGTAATCCCTGAGCATTCCGCACGGCGATACCCGGCCGCAGGCTATTTGGTCTTCCGGGTCGGGCTGATTTTCGTAAGCTCGTCGATGAGGATCTTGGCGTCCCGCGGCGGGTTCTCGGTCCTGTAATATAGGAGGTCTCGTGCCGAGATCTCCTTGCCGTAGAGTGCGCGATTGGCGTCGTTGTCGGGTCGGACGACGCTGCCCTTGACCGCGATCCCCCCGAACAGGCCGCGGCTGCGCGACCAGGCGAGGATCTCGGCCGACATCCAGGCATCGGTTTCAGCCGAGGTGGTCCGGCCCACCGGTCCCGCCGCCACGGATGCGTCGGCTCCGAGCGTGAACCGGCTGTCCAGCAGGCTGCGCATGCCGCGCATATTCATGACGAGCAGGACGAGATCCGTAGCCTGGCCGCCGAGCTGAAGGCCGAAGCTCCCTCCGCCGATCATGGTCATCGAAGGAGCGCTCCACGGGCCTTCGCCGGCATCGACCCTGCACGACATGACCCCCTTGCCGTATGTCCCTGCGACCATGAACCCGCCCTTGAGCATCCCGGGTATCACGATCACGCAGGCGGCCTTGTCGATCAGGTCCTGAGGAATGCCTTTTTCACGTATCTCCATCACCTCGCGCAGGACGATCGCGGAACGTACAACGCGGTCTTCCACCTCGCCCGCCCGCGCGACGAGCGGCGAGAGCAACAGAACAAGCACTGAAAATAGACGTTGTCCGGTCATGGTCCGGCCTCCTCGCAGGGAAAGCATAGCACATGCGATGGCTGAACTGAGCCGATCGCAACCGCCGGAAGAGATTCCTCGTGCGCCGGACTGCCGGTCCGGCGGACGCAGCCGATGGCCTACTCAAGAGCGACCCGGCCGAGTAACGGGTCGAGGCGGCAACGCACGGTCAGATCCAGTCTGCCTTTTTCCATCGCCTCCCGGCGCCGTCAGGCCCCCTGGCGGCGCGGGATGCGTGAACCCCCACCGGTGCCCGCTCAGCCACCGTCGCGCACGCGACAGCGGCCACCGGCTCCGGCAGCGATTGTGGTATTTTTCGCACATTGGATCGGCATCGTCTCACATGTCAACGGAATGGAGGAGCAAGATGGCTTCAGACAAGCCCGCGCCGCCGAATCTGGCAGGTGAGGGTCAGCCCGGCAAGAAATCAGAAGGTCATCAATTCACCATCGGAATGGATCTTGTCCAGGACTACCGCTTCATGGTTCGATTCGACAAGGATCACTACCCGGGACTATTGATGGACGAACCACCGCCACTGGGCGGCGACACGGCCCCCAATGCCTCCCGCATCCTGGCAGCGGCCGTAGGCAACTGCCTGAGCGCCAGCCTGCTTTTCTGCGTCAGAAAGGCCCGGATCAACGTTGAGCAGGTTCATGCGGATGTCACGGTGCGATTCGCCCGCAACGAGCGGGGCAGGCTGCGCATCGCGAACATCGACGTCCGCATCGAGCCATCACTGGCTGCAGCCGACAGAGACAAGGCACAGCGCTGCCTGGAGCTGTTCGAGGATTATTGCGTGGTAACGCAGAGCGTCCGGAATGGGATCGACGTGTCGGTCCACGTGAGCGACCCCGCCTGAGTCCAACCACGGGAAGCGCCGCAGTGCAGGACTTCAAGGGGCGGACTCCGCGTGCCGGCGAATGGTCGCCAGGATGGACTCGAGCGATTCACGCGGCATGGAGCGGATGTAGCCGGCTACGCCCGGGATGAGCCTGATCAGCGTCGGGATGTCGCGGCTCAGGCTCGCGGACTCGCACTCTACAATCACGCCGCGGTCCGTTTCCTGGAACCTCCACCAGCTTGCGAGACGCCACAAGAAACCACGGTCTTGGCCCGGCGGTTTTTCGCGCTCCTGCGGGGTGTCGACATCGGCGAGTTCGGCAATCTTAGTGGCGACACTGCGGCTCCAGATCCTCCCCCGTCCGAGGTTGAAGTAATCGCAGTATTGCTCAGTATTGTATGTGACCGTAACGAAAGCCTTTGTCCGCCGCAGCCTGAAGTAGAACTCGAAGTGGTCCCCGTCGCGGCGCAACATCTGTGATCTTACGACGTCGGCAAACCGACCGGCATGATTTCCATAATCCTGGAGAAAGGTGATCAGCGCCGGCAGTCTGGCGCCTGGCACGAGAATGGCGCCCCACCAGTGATGCAGCTCGCCGTCAGGCATGTTGAGCTTCGTTCCTGCAGGTATGATGCCGGTTCTCTTATGCACCACAATCCCGCCCGACTCGAGCCGGCGCTTCACATGGGCGCGGTCGGACGGTGAGAGAGAATCCTCGATCAGAAATCGATCGGGATCTGCAACCTCCTCTTTTACCTTCCCGTCGGCCCACGCGAAATATCGGTCCCATGCGGCGACGGTTGCCGGTGATGGTCTCGCAGCGGCAGGTGCCGCCACGGACGCCGGCGGCCCCATCGCAATGAGCCCTGCGGCGGCAAGAAAGCAGCCGACCGCGGACTCCCTGCGCCATGGACTCGCTCTCATGCAATTCATTTCGGTCTCGGGCTGCGTGATTTTCTTGACCGCTCTTCGCGCTCGCAGAAATCCTTCAGTTCCAGCAGAACCAGGTTCCAGCCATCGTCAAGAGAGGCGTAGGTCTCCTCTCCTATCGGCCTGGAATCCTGATCAGTGAGGATGACCTCGCACGCCGCTCTCTTCTGCACGATTCTGTAGGTTGATACGTGGTCGGGACTTACGGCACCCGGTCCCCGGCCCTCTTCGAGCCAGAGCAGCTCGACAAGCGAGTCCGGTTCGAGCCGGCGGAAGACAGCCCTGCCCTTCGTTCCCGACTTTCCGGCCCTCCAGTAGGCAGTCAATTCTCCACCCTCGCGGGGATTGGAGGATGCACGGTCACAGAACCACCGGACCAGAGCCTTGGCGTCGGTCAGAGCGTGGAACACAGTCGCGGGGTCAGCCTGAATGAATACTCGCTTGCGTATGCTTCCGTCCGGGGGTGGCTTGCGATGAACCATATCGCCTACGATACCGCAGCGTAGCCACCGCCCGCAACCATGCCGATTGTCTGAGAACGACGGGCGGCCGCACTGGGCTTTGCGCGCTCGGCCCTAGCCTCCGGCATCGGAGGAGCGGACCTGGCACCTTTCGCAGCCCGGGTGTCCCGATCGGATAGCCGGATTCCGCAGGTCTGCCGTTTTCCATCACGTCACTAGGAGGGCTTCGTCCTGGACATCGATTTCGACCCGGCATGGTTTTGGATGCGATCAAGAGCAAAGAGGATGCCCGATGGCCAGGCCTGCAGGAGCCTGTTTTCACTTTGACCGGGAAGGCCGGGGCCCGCGTCGAGATCGATGTCCGATTTGCCGGCCTTGCGGCAGGTGATGGATGGACGAAGCGGCTTCCGGCAAGAGACTGGACAGCCGCCGCGAGCGACAGGCGGACCTTCGTCGGCCTGGGTGTGTCGCGGTCCCTGAGTTCCTTGATTTCTCGGTGCACTAGTGTCATTCTGCGGCGTGCCGGTCATACCTAAGAGAGGGTCATCATGGGAACCAGATTCACGTGGATCTTAGTGGCATTTGGGCTGTTCGTCCTGCTGGGAGGTCTGTCGCTCGTCGTGGACCTTTACTTTGACTTACTCTGGTTTCAACAGCTCGGCATGTCGGTGATTTTCACCACATCCATCACCGCGAAGGGCATCGTCGGGGCCACAGTTCTGCTTGTCTCCTTTGTTTTTCTGTACCTGAACCTGCTCCATGCCGACCGGGGACCCGGCTCGGTCCAGCTTGGAATTCCAACGCCGACGGGACAGATCACGGCGTATACCGTTACAGCCGAGACAGTCCGCAGGCTCGCGGGGCTTGCCGCTCTTGTCGTTTCCCTGTTCATCGCTCTCCGGGAAATCCACAAGTGGGAAGTCGTCTGGCGTTGGCTGCGGAAAGTGGACTTCGGTGTCGCCGACCCGATCTTCGGCCGCGACATCTCATTCTTCGTGTTCTCGCTGCCCCTGATCGGGGAAGCGGTGCTGCTCGGGATGATCCTGTGCGCGCTGGCCGGCGCGGGCTCTCTGGTGCTCTATCATTTCAAGGGGGCCCTTTCCTTGCGGAGCCTCGGGCGGAGGAGCCACATCCGGACACACCTATCCCTGCTCGCGGCTCTCTTTTTCCTGTTCCTTGCAGTCGACGCCTACCTCAAGCGTTTTCATCTGCTCTATTCAAGCCACAGTCCCATGTTCGGGGCATCTTATTCGGATCTCCACGGCCGGCTGCCGTTGCTGAATTTCATTATGGTTGCTGCAGCGATCGGGGCCGTTCTTCTTGCATACAACGCCTTCGCGTCGCGCAACCGGGCGGCTGTGGCGGCTGTGGCTCTCTACGTCGTCGCGTTGCTGGCCGGCAACCTGTATCCGGCGATACTCCAGAAGTTCGTGGTAGCACCGAACGAACTCTCGAGAGAATCGCCTCAGATCCAGCATAATATCCGGGCTACCTTGCACGCCTATGGACTCGAGGATGTCCAGGAGCGCAACCTCTCGGGTGACAAGACCCTCTCACCGGAAGATATCCGAGCCAATGCAGCGACCATCCGCAGCATACGTTTGTGGGACCACGAACCGCTTCTCGACACCTTCAGTCAAATTCAGGAGATACGCACCTATTACGATTTCACCTCGGTGGACAACGACCGCTACAGGCTTGAAAGCGGGCCGCCGCAGCAGATGATGCTCTCTCCACGGGAACTCAACTCAGTGAGCCTCCCCGAGCGGAACTGGATCAACGAACACCTCAGCTACACACACGGATACGGCATTACGCTCGGACCGGTGAACCGCGTCACCGCCGAGGGACTGCCGGTGCTTCTTGTCCAGGATATCCCTCCGCGCTCCCAGTTACCCTCTCTGGAAATCAAGCGGCCCGAAATCTATCACGGAGAACTGACGCGCGGGTATGTCGTGGTCAAGTCGGGGCAGCAGGAGTTCGACTACCCGTCGGGTGAGGAGAATGTCTACACGACCTATCAGGGCAGGGGTGGCGTGCCGATTGAATCGCTTTTCAGAAAACTCCTGTTCGCGATCTACTTCAAAGATCCGAACATTCTGCTCTCGCCCCTCTTGAAGCCCGAAAGCCGGTTCCTCTATTTCAGGGATGTCCGTTCCAGAGTGACGAAGCTCGTGCCGTTTCTTCATCTTGACCAGGATCCTTACATGGTCATCTCCGGAGGCAGGCTTTTCTGGATCCAGGATGCATACACGACCACGGACCGTTACCCGTACTCGACTCCGACCAGGGGTGTCGGCAACTACATGCGCAATGCGGTAAAGGCTGTGATAGACGCCTACGACGGGTCTGTCACTCTCTATGTGTCGGCTCCTGCGGATCCCATGATCCAGGTCTACGAACGGATTTTCCCGGGGGCATTCCGCCCGATTGCGGACATGCCTGAGGATCTGCGCAGACATATCCGCTACCCGGAGGACATTTTCCGCGTCCAGACTTACATCTACGCCGTTTATCACATGACCAACCCCCA
>JACADW010000337.1 GCA_013388445.1 Acidobacteriota bacterium
GCATAAAGGGTGGGGACAAATTAAACTTCCGAAAGGGGACAAATCAGAGTACCGAAATCAGGATGAGGCTGGAATACCGGGCGGAGTTTTTCAACGCCTTCAACCATCCTACGTTCTGCGGCCCGAACACAACGCTGGACGGTGGCCAGTTCGGCCAGGTCACCAGCACCTGCGGTCCATCCCGCGAGATACAGATGGCTCTGAAGCTATATTGGTAGAGCCACTTACCTGGGTCACCGATCGGCTTGGCCGGAGACATCCGGCCAGGCCGATTTTTTGTGTGCCCGGCATGTTCGACAGCCCGGAGGTGCAAGTTCTCTACTCAACCTGGGAAATTGGGGACGCTTACCTGCTTAGCCCGCTGGTCGGAAGTACCCTGGTCGGATGATGTCTGCGAAACAGGGAAGCGTCCCCAATTTCCAACGCCTGTTGCGAAAGAGGGGATCTGGCGCAAATCTCATCCCCCCAGACGGCCCTCCGCTTGTTTTTGGAGCCCGCACTTCATATCCTATCGAGGTGAAATCCTGCGTCTATTTGCCTGCCGGTCTGTTGTATCTGGCCGCTCTTTCCATTGCCTTCGCTCAGCCCTCACGGCCTGATGATCCCTACGCTTCCATTACCTCGGCCATCGAACAAGGCCGGTTCGCCGAGGCTGAAACAGCGCTCCGAAGCATGCTCCACGCCTCGCCCGACGAGCTTCGTGCGCTCAGTCTCCTGGGTGTCGTTCTTGACTCGCAGCAGCGCTATGGAGAAGCCGAAGAGACCTATCTGAGGGCCATTAGGCTGGCTCCGGGATCAGCCGCGCTGCTGAACAATCTCGGCAATCATTACCTCGTTCGGGGAGATCCCGAAAAGGCTCGCCAGGCCTTCGAAAAGGTTCTGGCCCGGGAGCCGCGGCATGCCAATGCCAACCTGCAGATGGCCCAACTCGCGCTCGAAAAGAAGGGATACGCACTGTCTCTGCTATGTCTCGACCGTCTGCCCGAAACGGAGCGGCAGGCATTCCCGGTCCGTCTGCTCCATCTGCGCGCCCTCTGGGGGACCGGCCAAAAGACCCAGGCAGACAGCCTGTTGCGCGCGCTGGAGAATGAAGCGTCCTCCGACATCCGCTACCGATTTGCCCTTGCGATGGCTCTTGTGGCGATGGAGCGATTTGCAGAGGCGGAGGAGTTCTTCACTGTCGTGCTGAAGGCCGACCCGGCCAATTTCGATGTGCTCTATAACCTGGCCATGGCGGCGCTGCGGGCCGGGCACCCGGAACGGGCTGCCGAGGTGTTCCAGCGGGCTCTGCAGGTCCGCCCCGACGACGTCGACTCCACGGTCGGCCTGGCTAGGGCCCTGATGCTCCTCCGGAGCGGCGCCAAGGCCCTGCCGGTTCTGGTCCGCGCCCACCAGATGGCTCCCAGCCGGCCCGACATCCTGCTCCTGATGGCCCAGAGCACTTACGACGAGGGATACTACGCGGACACGGCGATTGCCTACGAACAATACCTGAAGCTGAGGCCGGATGACGATGTCGCGCGGCGCGAGCGCGGCTTCGCGCTGACGCGCAGCTTCAGAGTCAAGGACGGTCTCGCCGATCTGGAGTGGTATGTCAAGAAACACCCGCAGGACCCTTGGGGACACTTCAAACTCGCCGCCGCACAATCGCTCGAGGACAAGGAGCAGGCGCTGGAATCGATCAACAAGGCTCTGGCATTGGATCCCGGATTCCAGGAGGCCCTCTATGCGCGCGGAGTCCTTCTGCTGCAGCTGAATCGCGCTGCCGAAGCGGTGACTGACCTGAAGGCCTATTTGAAGGTCGATCCCGAGAATGGCCAGGCTCTGGATCAGATGGGCCGGGCGATGTTGAAGGCAGGGGAACCCGCAGTCGCCGTGGGATACCTGCAGAAGGCCATCGAAAAGAGCCCGGAAAACGGGAATCTCTACTATCAACTGAGCCGGGCTCTCCGCGCACTCGGCCGCACCAGGGAAATGACCGAGGCCCTGGCCCGGTTCAAACAGTTGGGTGGCGTAAACGAAAAAGCCGTACCGCAACCAGGCCTTTTTGACTTTCTGAGCCTTCCTCCTGAAGAGCAGCAGGCCCGGAGCATCACGCTATTGAGACGCGCGGTCGAGCAACGCCCCAGTGACCCGGAGTTGCGAATCGCCCTGGCGGAAATCCTGTTCAGGAAGAACGAAACGTCCGAAGCTCTGGTTCTGATCGAGCAGGCTTGCCAGATCTCGCAGGATATAAAGATCCTCACCCGTGCCGCGAAGGTGTTGCTGAACTTCGATCAACACGCCGGAGCCCTGCCCCTGCTCGAGGCGGCACTCCGGCAGGGAGATGTATCCGAGGACATCTCGCTGGACTATGTCCTGGCTCAGTTCCACACGGCAGGCGCCGAAGCCGCTCTGGCCAGGCTCGATCAGATCGGGACCGACAAACGGAGTGGCAATTATTTCCTGCTCAGGGCTCAGCTTCTGGATGCGCTGGACCGGTTCCCGGAAGCGGTGAGTGCGCTGAACGAAGCCTTACGTTCCGCGCCTGATCGCCCGGACCTCTATCTTCAGGCCACTCAGTTTCTCGTAAAGCACAACCGGCACAAGGAGGCGCTGGATCTGCTCGCGCAGGCAGAACGCTATGTTCCCGATTCGCGGGATCTGCTGATGACGCGAGCCATCATCATGGAGATGTTGAACCATCCCGACGATGCCATCCGGGAGCTCAGCCGCATTGAATCCCTCTGGCCGGAATGGCACTTGCCCTATCTCACGCACGGCATCATCCTCCAGATAGGAGGCAAGCCCGAAGAGGCGCGCCAGCTCTTGGAGACGGCAATCGCCCTGGGTGCCAGGGATCCTGCCGGCTTCTACTACCTCTCCCAGGCCATCAAGAACCTCTCGCCCGGTGAAAATGACAGAGCCTACCAGGTCGTTCTGGACGGTCTGAAGTTGTCCCCTACTGACCCGTATCTCCTGACTCAGGCCGGCCGTCTCGCGCTGGCGATGAAGGACTATCCCAAAGCACGGGCTCATCTGGAGGAGGCGATCAGGATTGAACCCGAGATGGCCGACGCACACTGGACCATGGCCGGCCTCTTCCGGGCGACCGGCGAGAAGGAGAAGCAGTTGAAGGCCCTGGCCGAAGTCGAGCGGCTGAACAAGCTCTACCCACAGGGCAAAGATGCGGGCAGGCAGATGCGAGACCTTCTTTTTTCGGGGGGACTGTCGGGAGGAAGAAGAACGTCTGGGCAACGCTAATGAGATAAATCCTGGCCAGGGGATTGAGCCCGTTGAGATCCTCATGTCCGGGGCAAGGTGCAGAGAACTCTGAAGGGAGCAAGTCCCGTCTGCTGCTTGGGCACGGCTTAGAAGCAGACGGTCAGCTCTCCTCCGAAAACAGGATGCTCAGCCGGTGCAGGACCGGCGCCAGCGGCCATGCGGGATGTCTGAGAAGCGCCACCGGCCCGCGAGGGAACCGGGCTTGGGAATCGTGCCACGGACGGCTCGTCTATCGAGAGAACAAACGTGGCTACCCTACCGGCGCTTCCCGCTGTGCCCGATGGCTGGAAAGCGCCACCGGCCCACGATTCGCGGCAATGGCAGCCAGCGCCCGGGTACATTTTCATGCGTCGTTGGGTGCGCCACAGACCCATGAGGGACTCTTCCGAAAATCCGATGGGAAGCAGGGGTGTGCGAGAAGGTAGGCGGCGACGGCCCGGCGGCGCCGAAGGGGCGGAATCAGTCCATCTCAGAGATGGCTGTGCCGGGCCCGGGTGCATTTTTGCGCATTCAGGTGTACGCGACATATTTGAGCGACTCCCGCTGCCCTGTGCAAGAGCTGCCCTGAATCTGGAACTCCGGATGGGCTGGCTCAAGCGCAAGGCCGAAGATGCCCTGCGGCGCAACCTCCCGGCCGGCCTTTTCTGCGTCCTGCTGTCCTTGCCTGCGTCCCTTGAGGGACAGAGGACTGCCCGTAATGCTGCAGCGCTTGAGGAGTTGCTGCAGCGCGCGGCCGTGCATGTGCAGACCGGGCAATTGACCGCAGCGGAAGGCGAGCTGCAGAAGGCCATCCTTCAGGCACCCGGTGACGTGAGGGCTCTCACCCTTCTCGGTGGCGTTCTGGGCATGCAGGGGCGTCTGGATGAATCCAGCCGATTCTTTGAGAAGGTGCTGAAGATCGATCCGGGTAACCAGGATGCCCGCCGCAACCTGGCTGCCAACCAGCTCCAGCTCGGCCAGATTTCGGCGGCCAGGAAGAATCTGGAGGCAATCCTCAAGTCCAATCCCGCCGACCGGCAGGCGATCCTGATGCTGGGGTTCGCGTGCGAGCGGGCACAGGAGTTCCGCAAGGCAATCACCTACCTGGAACAGGTGCCGGACCTTGTGCGGGAACACCCCGATCATGTTGCCGCACTCGCCCGTTCCTATTACCGCACCGGACAGGTTGACAAAGCCCGTCTCCAACTGCGTCGGTTGCAGGATTCCACCGCGGATCCGGCATCGGCCTACCTGGGTGTACAGATCTCGATGGAGGCAAGGGATTGGGACACAGCAGAGAGGACTCTCGATTCCATCAAGTCAGCCTACCCGAGACCGGTTCTCGTCACCTACCAGCGGGCAAGAATCCGCTATGAAACCGGACGCTATGCCGAGTGCAAATCCCTCCTGGAGCCGGTCGCCAACTCACCGGAGTCCAATGGTACTGTCCTCAACCTACTGGCGTGGTGTTACCTGAAGGGAGGCGATGAGGGGACGGCCACAAGGATTCTTTCCTACGCCACAGACACGTTTCCTGCGGAAGCTGCCAACTTCATTGACCTCGGCAAGCTTTGCCTGAAGGGGAACAGGCTCGACAGAGGCCTGGAGGTTGTGCAGCGCGGCGTGTCGCGCCATCCTTCCTCCGGCCCCCTGTTTGAACTTAAGGGGGAGCTGGAGTCCCGGCAGGGTTTGCATGCTCCGGCGATGGAGTCCTACCGGCAGGCCGTGCAGCTGAGTCCTCGGTCCTCGGAAGCGCTGTTGGGGCTGGCTATCGCCCAGACGAATCTTCTGCAAAACAAGGAAGCGATCGCAAGCTTTGAAAAGGGAATCAGACTCTTCCCTCGCGAAGCCCGTTTCCATGCCGAGTATGGCAAGATCCTGCTCTTGCCGTGGGCATCCGGGGAGATCCCCGAGTCGTCTGCAAAGGCCGAGCGATTGCTCAGAAAGGCAGTCCAACTGGATGGATCCCTCCTGACGGCCCGCTTCGAGCTTGGAAACCTGCTTGTCAAGAGCCAGCGGGCCGAAGAAGCCCTGCCACATCTGGAAAAGGCCGCCGAGCTTGACCCGGCAAATGCGCAGATCCGCTTTGTCCTGGCGCGTGCCTATCGTGCATTGGGACGGAAGGAGGAGTACGAGCGAGAAATGCTCGTCTTCCAGAAGCTGGAAAAGAGTGCCGGTCGGTGAAAGCCAGGGGTCTTGAATCGAAACTACGTGACTAGCGCCGGTGTGCGTTGTGGCGGCGGCCACCATGGGGGCGGTGGCGGGGAGCACCATGCCGAGGTTCATCGGGGCGATGACTCTCGGTCCTCTGTGCGGATGGGCGATAGGGAAGATCGACGGATGGGTTAGAAGTGAGGTCACGGCCGGGTTTCGTATGCCGGCGGCCGATTTCTCTTTGAGCCTCTGCGGCATGGCGCTTGCGCGAATGTCTGCGGCCGGGCATGCTTCGGCCTGCCGGCATGATCGGCGGGCAGAAGAGGGAATCGTACCTGCGCGTCAATTGTCGACTATGATCTCCGGCTCCGACGCGCCTCTCGCGTTGGCACCGAGGTGTTTGCAGAAAACGGTGTAAGGATACGCTCCCTCTTCGGCGTCGGGGGCTATCCTGCGCAACTCAGACTGACCGGAATTCAGTACGATCGGTGAGGGACGGCCGGGCACCAAGAAATCAGGGGGTGTTATTTCAACGGGTCCGCCCACCGACCTGTTTACCTTGAACAGTACGGCGTCGCCGGCACTGGCGACCAAACGCCCGGGCACGACCCAACATACCTTATTGTCCTCAGAATCGTGTCCCTCGATAATGACAACCTTGTGCTCTTTGCTCATTGCAGATTCGTCCATCCTACTGCTCCGTTACATGCACGACTTCACTTCTGACTGCCCTAGCTTGGTAAAAGCTTCGCGTAGCGTGGGTCTGAACGTAGCGCCTTAAAACCCGGTGAGCGCTTTACTCTTTCGAGCGGGTAACCGTTCTCCAACGCTTTGCCGAGCCATTTGAGGGCATCGGCGCGGTCACCGTTCCTTTCGTAGATCTGCGCCGCACGAAAGCACACGTCCGGCTGGGATGATGCCGCGGCCAGGGCCGGTTCCAGCCGCTCGAGAGCCTTGTTGCGGTCTCCCAGTTCCGCGTAATAGACGGCGAGTTGGGAGAGCACGTCGCTGTCCCGCGGGTTCACGCGAAGCTTCTCCTCGGCGATTTCCACCGCTTCCCGGAACAGCTGCGCCGCCCTGGCTTGTTTCCTTGGTATCCTCTGATAAGCCGCGGCGAGGTTGCCGCGCAGCCTGTGGTTGTTGTCTTGCGGTCGAATCAACTTCTCATACATCTCGGCCGCTTCCGCGTAGTGCTCCTCCCAGAACAGGGTGACGGCCAGGTTGGACATGGCCGAGACGTATGTCGGATCGATTTCGAGCGCGCGCTTGAATTTCGAGACGGCCTCCGCCATGCGGTCCAGTCTCATGTAGGCGGCGCCCAGGTTGTTCCAGCCCCACTTGTTTCCAGGCACCAGCTGCACGACGCGGTCATACTGAAGCGCGGCTTCTTCGTAGCGGCCGCGGCTCAGGTAGAAGGTCCCAAGATCGTTGTACGTCGACCAGTCCCGGTCGCGCAGTCTGATCGCCTGCTTCAGGCTGGCTTCCGCCCGCTCCGGCTGATCCAGTCGCTGGTAGGAGGAGGCCCGTTCCCTGTAGGCGCGCGCATGGCGCGGGTTGAGCTTCAGCGCCTCGTCGAAATCCTGGAGCGCTCGTTCGAACTGCCCGGTCTCATTGTGCACGACGCCGAGCGAAACGTGCACATCCGGGATCTGGTTGTTGATTTCAAGAGCCTTCTCGCTCTCGCGCTCGGCCTTCTCGATCCATACCCGGTCCTGGGTCATCCTGTACTTGCGCCAGCAGGCCTCACCCAGTGCCGCGTGGGCCAGGGCGTAGCCGGGGTCTGAACGGATCGCAGCCTCGAAACGGCCGATGGCGTTCTCGATCTCATCGGGACTCTCGTAGCGCTGCAGGTGTGCCTGCCCTATGGCGTAGAGATTGGAGGCGTCGGCCACGGAGGTCCCGCCGGCCTCGATCAGCCTGTACTGTGCAGGCAGCAGCTCGATTTCGAGCATCTCGGCCTGCTGCCGCACGCTTTCCTCCCGCAGCGATGCCAGGTTCCCGAGTGTGGCGCGGATAGTCCTCGAGGAGATCTGCCGCCGGGTTCGGGCGTCCACGAGATTCAGGACCAGCTGCACGTTCGAGCCCTCGCACAGCACCTCCCCCGAGATGACGTGCGTTACGCCGAAAACATTCCTGGCTTCTTCGGTCCCGCTTACATTCTTGGTACGCAGGTCACGATAGGGGACAACCAGCAGCGACTCATGGAAGCATTCGATCTGACTCAGGCTTGAAGTGAGATGCACCGCCAGCACGTCGCTGATGTCTTCCCTGCAATCTCCGATGTTCGAGAAGGGGAGGATGGCCAGGTGTTTCGGCGCGGGCGGGCCGGCTTTACGGTTCACGAACCAGTTGCGCCCGGGGAAGACGACGAGCAGGGCCAGCAGGAGCAGCCCCGACACCAGGCCCCATCGGAGCCAGACCGGTCGGGCGACCTTCGAAGGCTTTTCCCCGCGCTTCAGACGCTGCAGGTCCGCCAGGATCTCACCGGCGGACTGATATCGGCGTCCGGGGTCCTTTTGCAGAGCCTTCTCCAACACGGCGGCCACACCCCCGGGAAGCGCCGGATTGAGATGCCGGGGCGCGACCGGCTCCTTGTTGAGGATGGACTCGAAGACCACGGCGATCGTGCCGCCGGTGAATGGCCTGACTCCCGCGGCCATCTCGTAGAGCACCACTCCCAGCGAGAAGATGTCGGAGCGGCCGTCGACGGGCTCGCCGCGGGCCTGCTCCGGGGACATGTAGGCTACCGTGCCGACGGCCGCTCCCGGCGAGGTCAAGGCGTCGTCTACCAGCATGGGGGGGGTCTCGTCATCCCGGGAAAAGGGCCGGCGCGTCGTGAGCTTCGCGAGGCCGAAATCGAGGAGCTTGGCATCTCCGCGGCGCGTCACGAAGATGTTCGCGGGCTTGATGTCCCGGTGGACGATTCCCTGCTTGTGGGCCGTGTCCAGCGCGTCGGACAACTGGATCCCCAGGTCCACGATCCGCTCGTTCGGGAGCGGTTTTCCCACGATCAGGTCCCTGAGGGACGACCCCTCGAGGAGCTCCATGGCGATGAACTGACGACCTTCGTGCTCGTCGATCTCGTAAATCGTGCAGATGTTCGGGTGGTTCAGCGACGACGCGGCGTAGGCCTCGCGCCTGAATCGCTCCACCGCCTCGCGGTCGCGGGACAGGGATTCCTCGAGGAACTTGAGCGCCACCCCGCGGCCGAGCCTGAGGTCCCTGGCTCTGAAGACAACGCCCATGTGACCGCCGGGCAGTTTCTCCAGAATGCGATAGTGGGAAACCGTCTCTTGCACGGGGCCTGCCCTCCGCGGACCGCCGCCGCGATTGAGGAGTCAAATGCCGGTGCTTCCGTGTGCGGCTATGGTTCTTCTCTGGAACCGGAGTACGAGCTTTGAGTCATCTCGTGTATAGCCCCGGCGGGCGCGACGTGTCAATTCAAATCGCTCCGGATGCGCAGGGCGCCAGTCGCCGGCGGGAGTTTTCGCAGGCGGAACGGGGATGTTTCGATGAAGCCGGGATACCGGCTTACTCGGCTGGGGGCCTGTGCCACGCGGGGATTGAGCCTTTGGAGCCGCGCGGGTCAGCCGGCCGGGGCGATCCTGGAGAGACAGGGTCGCCCCGGCGGATGCGATTTACAGCGTCCAGCCCTGCCTGTATTCGCGCGTCAGAAACTCGTTCGCTTTCGCGTTGTTCGTGACGCGCATGTTTTCGCCGTCGTAATAGATCTTCGAGCCAGCGCGCAGCGAGACGATGCCGAGCAGCATGACCTCCGTCAGGCGGGCGGCGTACTCCAAGGGGCTGCTCGCCTGAGCCTTGCCCTTGATTGCCTCCACCCAGTTCATTTCGTGACTGGTCGCGATCCGGGGGAGCTTCTCCGGCGGTGTCCCGTATGAATCGTGGAACGACTTCGGGATGAGTCTCGGGTTGGATCCGTAGGTGTCCTGAAGCATCTTACCTTTGCTCCCGACGTACATAAGCCCACCCCCGGGATTCAGCTTCTCGTCGTCGCCCAGCTCCTCGGGCTTGGGCGGCAGGAGGCCGCCGTCGTACCAGGTCAACTTCACCGGAGGCATGCTGCCGCGCGCCGGGAACTGGTAGTAGGTCGTCGTCGCGTGCGGGTAGCACACGCCGTTGAACGGTGTCGAGATGGTCTCGACGCTCGCCGGGTAGCCGAGGTCCAGTGCCCAGAACGGGTGGTCGATCAGGTGTGCGCCCATGTCTCCGAGTGCGCCCTGACCCCAGTCGACCCACCCGCGCCAGTTGAACGGGTGATAGATCGGATGATACTCGACCACCGCAGCCACGCCGAGGAAGAGGTCCCAAGCCAATTGATCCGGCACCGGGTAGTTGCCGGCAAGCGCGCCTGCCAGCCGCTGGGTGACGCCCTGGCCGTTCCAGCGCAGGGATTCGGCGGGCGCCGGGAGTGGTTGCGGCCGGGGGATGCCCTGCGGCCAGAAGCCCAGGGGGCGGTTCGTCCACACGTGAACCTCGCGGATTTCGCCGAGCGCGCCGGCCATGATGTATTCGACGCCCTTGCGCGCGTCGTCGAACGAGTGCCCCTGATTCCCCATCTGCGTGACGACCTTCTTCTCGGCCGCCTTCTTCGCCAGGTGCCGTGCCTCATGGACCGACCAGCACAGGGGTTTCTGGACGTAGACGTGCTTCCCCAGGTCCATGGCGGCCGATGCGATGATGGCGTGCATATGATCCGGGGTCGCGATGATGAGGGCGTCGATCTCCTTCTGCTGTTCGAGCATCCGGCGGTAGTCCTGATAACGCTTAGCCTTCTGGAGCCCTTCCGCGAGTTTCTGTGCCTGCTGGGCTGCGCGCGCCCGTTCTTCCAGGGTTGGAGGGGGAGCTCCCGGACGGCCACGGCCCGTGGGAGGCTGTTTGATCATCCGATCCACGGCACTGCCCGCATAGCTCCAGTCCACGTCGCAGATCGCCACGATGTTCTCGCTCGCGACCGCCCGGGTGTTGCTGGCGCCCATGCCTCCGATACCCACGACCGCGATATTCACGAGGTCGCTCGGGGGGGAGAACCCCCGCCCGAGCACGTGTCTGGGCAGGACCGTAAATCCCGCGCCCGCCGCGGTGACTGCCGACATGAACCGTCGCCTTGATATCGCCGTCTTCCCAGCCTTGCCCTGATTGCCGGCATTGTCTCGCTCGCTCATCGAATCCCCCTTTTATGGTCAGGCCCCGGACGGAATCGTGCCGGGGCCGCAACCCTTCACGATCTCACGATTGATCGGCCCGGGTCAAGGGCCCTCGGTCTGCCGATCGGGAAGGGCGGCGGGCGGAAGAGGGCGATGACCGCGCCGGCGCGCCGGGCGGGGCGCCCGCTGCCGAGGCACGGGTCCCGGATTCGCCCGTGGTCGTCCGGATGCCGGTCGACGGCTTTTCGCTTGCCGCCCCGCTCACCCTGGGTTAGAAAGAGCAGCTCACGATAGCCCGCGAGGCATGTCTTATGTTTGGACCGTTGAAGCCTGCGCCCCACGTCGACCGCCTGCCGCCGGAAATGATCGATCCCGTTTACAGGCGCCTGCGCCGCAGGGTCTTTATCGGGATCTTCACCGGGTACGCCGCCTACTACCTGGTTCGCAACAACCTGGCTCTGGCCATCCCGGACATTCTCCAGGAGCATCCGGAATACTCCAAGGCCGCTCTGGGCATGGGTCTGACCGGCCTTTCGATTGCGTACGGTCTCTCGAAGTTCCTCATGGGTTCGGTCTCGGACAAGAGCAACCCAAAGTACTTTCTGCCCTTGGGACTCCTGCTCTCCTGCGCGGTCATGTCCGTCTGCGGATTGGCAAAGGCCATCTACACGTCGCTCGTTGTCGTGGTGGCGCTGCAGACTCTGAACGGATGGGTCCAGGGCATGGGCTGGCCGCCGTGCGGGAAGAGCATGGTGCACTGGTTCAGCATCCGGGAGCGCGGCCTGACCGTGTCCGTGTGGAACGTGGCGCACAACCTCGGCGGGGCGCTCGTGGCCAATCTGGCCCTCGCCGGTGTGGTGCTCTTCGGCGACTGGGGGGCCAAGTTCTATTTCAACGCCTTCGTGGCGGCCTCCATCGCCGTCGTCGTGTGCTTTCTGATGCGGTATACGCCGCAGTCGTGCGGGATGCCGCCCGTCTAATAATACAGAAACGA
>JACADW010000053.1 GCA_013388445.1 Acidobacteriota bacterium
AATGATCCACCCATGTGCTGTCTCCACAGATTGGTCCCGCAGGCAATTACAGAGCTGCGCTCTCAGGTTGCCGAGTCTGCCGCGGGTGACCATGGGAAGGATTTCATGAATTTATCCCTGAGACCAGCCGATTGTGTTTATTGACGAAAAGCACTTTGCGGTCGGGCGGCAGTCCGCTAGAATGGCAGGAGTCGGAGCTCTGCTTTTGATCGGGATGTTCCTCAGGTCAGCATTTCACATGGCGGGAGTCCTGTTGCTCGCCTGCCTGGTTTTCCCTGCAAGCTCCCCGGCCGTAACAAGGGCTCACGTTGAACTCAAGTGCAGGTTGGTCGAGACTGCGGAAAGCCCAAGGCAGAAGTTCTGGGAAGTGCAGTTGAGGAACACCGCCGGCGAAACGCTCCGGCGGGCGAGCGCAATCGCCGGCGGCTCGGTGACTTTCAAGAAGCTGGAGCCCGCGATATACGTCGTTTGCGTGGTCGGCGAGAACGACAGGAACTGCTGCGGGTCCGTCGACCTCTACGCTCCCCCCGATGCGATTCGCTTCAGCGTCTCCCGCGATCTCGAACTGCCCAGGTCCCTTCAGCGCGGTGCCTCGACGCACAGGATCAGCCGGGTGCGACTTGCTGTCCCCAAGAGAGCACGACAGGAGATGGCACGCTATGAGGAGTGCCGCGCGCGCGGAGACAGCGCGGCGGCCCTGCAGCACCTGGAACGAGCCTTGGCCATCTGCCCGGCGTATCCTGAAGCGCTCAACAATCTGGGCACGCATTACCACCGTGCTGGCAACTACCAGCGGTCGATTCAGATTTTCAGGCAAACGACTGAGCTGGACCCGGATTTTGCGACGGGATGGCTCAATCTGGGCGGCAGCCTGCTCGCCAGCGGAAACTTCAGACAGGCGCTGGAGGCGCAGCTTCGTGCTCTCGCACTGCGCCCCGACGATGTCCTCGCCAATGCTCAGACCGGCATGTCCTATTACTATATGAGGGAGTATGGGGAGGCCAGGAGGATGTTCGAGCGCGTGGCGGAGCTGGATCCTGAGTCGGCGGCGTTTCCTCACCTGTATCTGGCCCACATCGCGAGACAACAGAGGCAGATCGACGAAGCAGATCAATACATCCGGGATTTCCTGCGCCACCACCCCAACTCGCCCAGGGCACCCTACTTCCGCAAGACGCTTGGCAGTTCACCCTCAAGCAGTGCTGAAGTCTCCGCCGACGGCGTGACTGGGCAGCCGTAGCGGGGCACACGGTTCTCACGAGCCCGGGCAGGTGGGCCCCGGCAGAATCAGGCCGGGCACCGGAATCCTTCCGATTCGAGAATGCGTCGCATGGCAGCGAGCAGGAGCAATACGTTGTTCTCCGTGCTGCCGCATCCCATGAGGCCGACGCGCCAGATCTTCCCTTTCAGCGATCCGAAGCCGGCGCCAATCTCGATGTTGTACTCGTGGAGCAGCCTCGACCGGACACGCGCATCGTCGACACCGGGCGGTATGCGGACTGCGTTCAATGTCCAGAGCCGGTGCTCGGGTGCCACGAGCATTTCCAGTCCCATGGCCTCTACGCCGGCCACGAAGGCTTTGCTGTTGCGCTCGTGACGCGCCCACCGGTTTTCCAGCCCCTCTTCGAGAATGATCTCCAGCGCCTCGCGCAGCGCGTAGTTCATGAGCGCGGGCGACGTATGATGGTAGGTGCGCTCCGAGCTCCAGTACTTGTCGATCAGAAGCACATCGAAGTACCAGGATCTCGGATGTTCCTTTCGGGCTCGGATCTTCTCCAGTGCCCGCTCGGAAAAGGTCACCGGCGAAAGGCCGGGCGGCGCGCCGATCCCCTTCTGTGAGCAGGAATAGCTGGCGTCGATCTCATTCCTGTCGATCCCCACCGGGAGAGCGCCCAGGGAGGTCACGGAATCGACGACCAGGATCGCGTCTCTGACATCGCGCAGATGCTTGAGCTGCTCGATCGGCTGACGCATTCCTGTGGACGTCTCGGCATGGACCATTACAACTATGCGCGCGCTGGAACGCCTGAATGAGTCCCGGACCCTCTGCATGTCCACCGGCCGGCCCCATTCGCTGTCCACGCGGATCACCTTCGCGCCCCAGCGTTCCGATATCTCGGCAGCGCGCTGGCCGAAGAACCCGTTGACGCAGACCAGGACTTCCTCGCCCGGCTCGATCAGGTTTGCCAGGCAGGCTTCCATGCCTGCGCCGCCTGTCCCCGACACGGAGAAGGTGACGCGGTTTTCTGTCTCGAAGACGGAGCGCAGGAGCTTCTGAATCTGATCCAGACATTGCAGATAGACAGGATCCAGATAGCCCAGAATCGGTTTGAGCATGGCTTGGAGCACTCGCGGCTCGACGTTGCCGGGGCCGGGTCCGAGGAGAATGCGGTTCGGCGGGTTGAAGGATGTTGTCATTATCTTGGCCTCTACCGGTTGAAAGAGCTTGGAGCATTGCGATCATAGCACAGAGAGCCTCGTGCCCTCCCGATCACGACGTTATGTCTGGATCACGCGGAGGAGTCTGCATCCTCGGGTTGCGTCATGCAGGCGGAGAGGACCGCGGTCCTGAATTCGATTGCGCGATATCCGGTCCTTTGCTCAGCCGCCGCGTGCCGAGATCGCCCCCGACCGCTGTAGTTGTGGCACGCTGGCTGGGCATGACCTGGACGTTCTGATACTTCGACTTTGCTCCACCTGAGGGCGTACGGGTCGTGCTCACAGTTGCACGAGGATGTGCCCGGGAAGAGGAGGTCGCGATTGCGAGGCGCGACCAATCCGGCCTGACTGAGGGGTTTTGCCTATTGGATTGGTTTCTGTCGCAAAACACGCTATTCAGAGCGATGCACCCATTCGGCGACTTGGACTTCGACTTGGTCGATCACGTCCGAAATAACCTCTTACAATCGTGAGAGTTGGAGGATCATGTTTCACTTCGTGCACATGCACGACCGGGTCCACGTCAAGGGCCAGATCCAGGTCCAAGATGCAGAGTGCCGGCGATGCCCGATGATATCACTCAGGCGTGACTTGTCATTCATCATCGGCGCCGACTGGTCGGCGGCCTTCCTTGATCCTCGACTGGCGCAGCTTTTCTTTAAGCCGGCGCTCCTTTGAGGCGGCGGAACGCCCGGTCGGGATCCGTCGCTTCGGCGGGCGAATCGCTCGTGAGATCCAGTCGTGGACCTTGTGGCGTGCGTCTTGCAGGTTACGGTACTGGTCGCGTGTGCGCTGGCTGGTCACAAGGAGGCGACCGGAGCTGTCGAGTCTCCTGGCTACAAGGCGCTCAAGCCTGAGGCGGCTTGCCTCGTCCAGCCCTTGGATTCGCTGCAGGTTTACCCTCAATTCAATCTTGGAAGACACCTTGTTCACGTTCTGTCCGCCGGGACCTGAGGAGCGCACGGCACGCGCCGCCAGAGCGTCCCCCGGGACGAGTACTCCGCCCTCTACAAAGATCGGGTCTGGCATGCTTTACCCCACCCGGACGAGCCGGATCAAACTTGATTCAGCCGTCCGGTAGTATTGCTGAAACATGTGTGTGCGGGCAGCGGCATCTCGCTGCCCCCGAAGCATTTGCGCAGCAGCTGTCGGCTCGAAGTGCGGCAGCCTGCCGGCTCCCTTCCGGGTGAGGGCATTTGGCTGACAGCACTCGCGCAAATCGGTTGCATTTCATAGTGCACTTCTTGTCCGCAACAGCAAGGGCGTGACCTCCAAGGGGCTAAAGAATTCCCGGTCATCTTCCGATACAGAGAGCATAGCCGTAAGAAGCGCCTCTCCCCGCCCGTCCGATGGGTGGCGGCAGCAATCTGCCCGGGGGCCGGTTGCGCCGCAGGTGCCTATGACTTCTGTTACAGCCAGCGACATCGCCGGGGCGGGGTCGCATCGGTTGATTACACGCCCTATTACTGCGTCGGCCAGCGTGGGCGCAGTTCGCCAGGCGGCCCGCCATCTGGTCGAGGAAGCGGCCCAGACTCGTCCTTCTGCAAGGGCCACAGGAGCCGAAGCAGAATCGGATGTCGTGCATACGCATCGGGCGGCCAGGGCCGACGACATGCTGGCATCTCTCGAGCAGGCAACGGCGCAGAAGAACAGGGCCAGCAGGAAACCGCATACGTCCGCTGATACCAGGCCGGAGCAAGGCGGTCGCACAACCCGTCCGGCTGCCAGGCGCGGACCCTACCTGGCAGATCAGCCGCGCGCAAAGCGGATCGATATACTTGCCTAGAGACGTCGGAACCTGGTACGCGCGAATTCCCATTTCCCCATCGGTCAGGCTGCCGATATCGGACGCCTCGAGTCTCCGGAGTTCGCCAGTCCGCGTTGAACCCGGGAGTCACAGCAGGTCGAAAATCGAGGAAGCCTTCGACCCCCTCAACAGCGAGTGGAGCCTCAGAGCATCCATGTCGGTCAGCAGTGCCAGGAAATTGCAGACAGCCCGGGCTGCCTCGAGTTCACCTCCCCGCTGCAGACACTGCTCCACGATCGGCCTGTAGTAGCGGGGAAACAGCGCGCAGCTCCTTCTTCCCACCAGCTCCTGCATGAGGAGACTGAAGAGGTCGTGGAGTATCTCCTTGCCTTTTGTACTCATGGCTGCAACACGCGGGTCGGTGATGACCGCCTCCCAGGCGACCGATTTGCACAGTACGGAAAGAATTCGTGACTCCATGGGAACGACGAGGTCCCAGGCGTAATCGGGCCTCTTGAAACCCGGACGGTGCCGGACCGCAACCCCCGTGATCAGCTCGTTCAGCACGTTCCGGAGCGCCTGTTTCCGGTGAGCCCGTTCATCTCCGGTGTCGGGCGGCCGGATGCGCGCCTCGAAATCGCGCAGCCGCTCGCGGATTTCGGAGCGGGAAATATCCGGCACCGCCTCACTCTGCCGTGTGTCCTCGTAGTGCTGGGCAACACGCTGGCAGAACCGGGCGTCCAGAAAGTCGCCTGCCCTCAGGAACTGGGCCTGAAGAGCGTCCTCGATGTCATGGATCGAGTAGGCGCAGTCGTCGGCCCAGTCCAGAATCTGGCACGCAATCGTTATCCTCGGATTTTTGCCCGATGACCGTCGCCCTGCCCGCAGCAAGGGCGAGCCACCCCGGAGGGCCCAGCGCGCCTGTTCGCTGTCTGAAGGGAATACGAACTTGTCGTTGCCGATGTCCTGTTCGTAAGGGTACTTGATCACGCCTGCGAGGGTTGCCCGCGTCAGGTTAAGCCCCGGATATTCCGGGGACTTGGGCTCGGCCGCCACCAGGATGTGGAAGGTCTGGGCATTTCCCTCAAAACGCAAGGCCCGCCTGCCGCTCAAACGGAAACGCCGGCTGATCTCACGCATGCACGTATCCAGTGACGCCTCCCCCGCGTGCCCGAAGGGCGGGTGCCCCAGGTCATGTGCGAGCGCGATCGCCTCTGCCAGTTCCGATGTCAGGCAGGTTGCCAGGCGACCCTCCTCGACAAGGAGGTTGTTGGCTATCGCACGCGCTATCTGAGCGGTCTCGATACTGTGGGTGAGGCGGGTTCGATAAAAGTCCGCCTGACCTATGCCGAAGACCTGCGTTTTCCCCTGGAGTCGCCGGAAGGCGGAACTGTGCAGGATCCGGTCCCGGTCTCTTTCAGTAGGATGCCGGTGGTCTCTAGGAGAAGGAGGAGGCTCGTCGTGGAAGCGCTCAAGCAAGAAGCTGTCCATCATGCTCTCGATATTGACGAACGACGAGTGACGAATGTCGTCGGGTGAGCGCCAATACTCTGCGTCTCGCCCGCCCTCTCATGCTTGCGCATCGGGATTCGTCAATCGTCAATCCGCAATCGTCAATTGTAATCCCTGCGGGTCGACGAATGTCATCGGGTGAGCGTCGGCACTCCGTGCACTACCCGCTCCCTCATGCCTGCGCGCCCGGACTCGTCAAACCTCAAGCCGCAATCGTCAATTCTACTTGAGGCCGTAGATCCTTGTGAGTTCATCCCGGAGGTAGGTGAAGGCTTCCTCCGGGTCGTCCGAGAAGTGGATCAGCTCAAGATCTTCCTTTGATATGGTTCCCCAGCGCAGCATGGCCTCGAAACTCAGCACCTCGTTCCAAAAGTCCGTTCCGTAGATGAGTACGGGCATCTTCTTCCGCGTCTTGCCGGTCTGCTCCAGCGTCAAGACTTCAAACATCTCGTCCAGTGTGCCGAAGCCGCCCGGGAAAATGACGAGCGCTTTGGCAAGATAGACAAACCAGAACTTACGCATGAAGAAGTAGTGAAACTCGAACGAAAGCTCGGCGGGGACGTAGGGGTTGATCTTCTGCTCGTGCGGCAGGCTGATCGAGAAGCCGATGGACTGCGAACCCTTCTGGCGGGCGCCCCGATTGGCTGCCTCCATGATTCCCGGGCCGCCTCCGGAACATATCATGAGGCGTTTCAGGCCGCCGTTCAGGGTTTTGGCCCATTCGACAAGGAGGCCGGCGAGGGTCGTGGCGTCTTCGTAACAGCGGGCGAGCTTCAGTTGGTATTCGGCCGCGCGGATTTCCGCATCAAGCGCGGCATCGGCGATATTGGCGCGCCTTTCCTGATCTCTGAGGAGCCGGAGATGCTCTTGTGCCTGCACCTGCGGAATCGCCCTCGAGGAGCCGAAGAACACGATGGTGTCCTCGACGTTCTGCCAGCGGAGCCTGCTGGCCGGCTCGAGGTATTCACTCAGGACGCGGATGACTCTGGCATCGCGGCTATGGAGGAAACCCTGATTCGCATATGCCTTCGGGGGTCTATGGATATCCTCTGACCTGCGCGGCCTTTCTCTTTCCTCATCCGCCATGATCTTGCCTCTCCTCGATTCGCCTGAATCCGCGGGCTGTCCGTGTCTTTTCTGCCATCCTGAGCGCAGGCGTCCGCCGCCGATGCTATGGGTTGCCGCCTGAATCAGCGGGCAGAACGGCCAGCGCATGGTGGTTGACAGGACCGGCGCCGCCGCCCAGGCCCGGGGCGGAGCGGATGGCGGCTGTGATGAACCGCTTGGCGAGATCCACGGCCGCCGGGAGAGCGTGTCCCTTGGCCAGCTCGGCCGCTATCGAAGCCGAATAGGTGCATCCGGTGCCATGGGTGTGGATCGTGTCGATGCGGTCCGCCACGAAGTGCTGTATGCCGCCTTCCCAGCACAGCACGTCAACGGCCTTATCGGCAAGGTGCCCCCCTTTCACCAGCGCGGCGCGTGCGCCCAGGCCGACAATCCTGCGGGCCGCTTCCTCCATCGATCGCAAGTCTCGAACCTCGAAATCAGCGAGCGTGCCGGCCTCGTGAAGGTTGGGCGTGACCAGTGCAGCGCGTGGCAACAGGGATGACCTCAGCACGTCGCAGGCATCTGCTGCGATCAGGGGCGCGCCGTGTTTGCTGATCATTACAGGGTCGACGACAAGCGGGAACGTGAAATCCGCGGCACGCTCTGCGATAACCCTGACGACGCCGGTACTACCGAGTGCCCCTGTCTTCGCGGCGGCCGGCTGGATGTCCTCCAGGACCGCGTCCAACTGCGCAGCTACCAGCCTGGGATCGAGAACCTCGACGGCGCTCACCCGTTTGGTGTTCTGTACGGTCACGAGTGTCAGCACAGCCATCCCGTAGACGCCGAGCTGGTGGAAGGTTTTCAGGTCGGCCTGAATCCCCGCCCCTCCCGAGGGATCCGATCCTGCAATCGTCAAAGCCACGGCAACCATGGTACCCTCTTGCTAATCACCGCTGCGGCGCGCTGGAATCGAACGGAATTATCGGCAGCACGACATGCGAAGGATGATCGCGCTCATGGTAGACCGTGTTAGTGGCAACCGCCATCCTTCTGTGCCCATTCAGGGGTTCGCCGGTATTCGGGTTGACGTCAAAACGCGGGAAATTGCTGCTGGAGATATCGAGCCGTATCCGATGGCCGGCCTTGAAAAGGTTCGACGTCGGGTAGAGCTGGATCGTGAATTCACAGACGGTGCCGGGCTTCATCAGCTGCTCGCGCTCTAGCGAGTTGCGGAAGCGAGCCCGGATGATCCCGTCTTCCAGGTTCAGGTCGATCCCCGCCGGATAATCCCTGGTCGGCGGGTGGACGTCGATCAGTTTCGCAGTGAAGTCGGTGTCAGGCGCTGTTGACGAGGCCCAGAGCTTTACGTCGACGGGTCCGGTGACCTCGACATCCTGTTCGAGCGGCGGGGTCATGAAGACCAGGATATCGCGACGTGTGCTCAGCGGGAGGGAATTTCCGCAGTTCCAGACGTGTTCTCCGCATTTCTGGTCGTACGCGCCCTGCAGCATGATGCCGGTGCCCGAGGAGATGTTTCCGCCAATGGTGGGCACGGGATTGCGCGGATCAAAATCGTAACTCGTTGAGGACTTTGTTATTCCCGGTTTTTCCGGAGAAAGCGTCCCGTCCCCATGCAGGTAATATGGAGTCCAGCGCGTGCGCGCGAGCGGCCATTCTTTTTCATCACGCCACCTGCCCCCGTGCATGAGCAGCCCCTCTGCCGTCTTTTCTCCGGTTCCCCCTCCCATCACGAAGATCCTGACCGGGGGGTCGTTCTCAACCCCGTTCGCGATGCCCTTGAGCCAGCGGTCGAACCACCGTAGTCTGAACTCGAGACCATTGATGGCGGCGGCCGGCCCGAAATCGACCTGTCCGTGAGCGGAGCGTGCGTGCGCCCCATGAATCCAAGGTCCCATGATCAGTTTCTGGGGGCTCTTCTTGCTCCTGGCTAACGCCATATAGCTCATCGTGGTCTGACGTCCCCAGGAATCGTACCAGCCGCCGACCAGATAAACCGGTACGTCCTTGTAGTTCGCCATCTGATCCACGACGCCGAAGCCGGGTTGCTTCCAGTAATCGTCGTTCGTCCCGTGCGACATGGCGTACACCAACCACGACTCGTATTCCTGCGCGAGCCGCAGAGGCGTAAGCCCGGCGCGCAAGGGAAGGCTTTGCAGGTACTGCCGGACGTTATTGCCCGCCTCCTCGAGAGCCGCACGTGTTGCCGGGTCTCTCGATGCCCTGCTTCCGGTCGGCGCGCCAATTGTGAAGATCCAGTTCATGAAACGCAGCTCGAAGGCGCCGCCGTTGCGCATTCCGAAATAGCCGGCATTCGATACCGCGTCCACCGGCACCATGGCCTTGAGTCCCGGGGCATTCGACAGGGCGAGCGCGTGCTGGGTGCCGCCGGGATACGACGTCCCCAGCGTGCCGATGCCGCCATCACTCCACGGCTGCCGGACGATCCACGAGGCCGTGTCGAAACCGTCCTGCACGTCGTCGGTCATCATGTGCCAGACCCCCTCGGACCCATAGCGTCCGCGGGTATCCTGCGCCACGCAAACATAACCGTGGCTGACGTAGTGCAGAGCCCAACTCCGGCTGGCCCGATCCTTGTTGTACGGGGTCCGCTCCATTATGGCAGGGAACTTCGCCTCGATCCGGGCTCCGTCTCTCGCCGGGAAGTAGAGGTCGGTCGCCAGCCTCACCCCGTCGCGCATAGGGATCATGAGGTCCTTCTCCACCACGAAGGTGCCGGGAGCCGGTTCTGCAAGCTGCTGCCCAGGCGCCAGCATGGTGCCGAGCAGAAACGCGAATGCCCACTGCGCAATTCTCCTCATGCTGTCCTCCCGCGCCTAAGGTCGGCGCCGGCGCGACCGGAGCGGATCGCCGCATGTCACCGGGGGCGCCGTTTGGCTATAATACGGTATTTGCCTCCATTATGAGGAACCTTCCGGAGGGCGGGGCCGGTGTAGAACCGGCCACGTCGTCCGCACAAGGCGCGGAATCGGTTTATGGATCTTCTTGCCGGGTCTCTCTATTCCCCTGTCGAGACGTCTGGCACGACAGGAGGTGCCGGAGACCAGTTTTCCCACTGCTGGGGAAACCGGGACTTTCCGGAGAGTAGGGGGTCGTCACGATTCGTATCCGTCGAGAAACGCCGAGACCATTCGTCCTGTACCTGGCCCTCGACATGGACTTCTTCGCGGATGTTCAAAAAGCAAACCGATCTGCCAGGCATCAGGAGTTCGAGGCCTCATTCAAACTCGATCGGCCACGTCGGCTTCCAGGTCCAGGCCGCCGGGTGGCGCATCGATCTGGATAGCTGTCTTTGCTACGGCAGCCGATCAGTAACCTGGCCTGCAGGCGATATTCGTGATGCCCCGGACTAGAGAGGGCGCGGCCGGCATGGCCTGAACCTTTCCCTGAGTTTACAGGAAGATCGTCATGAAAAAGATACTGATACTCGGAGCCGGGAAGATAGGCTCGCTGATTTCCTGCCTCTTGTCCCACTCGGGGGACTACACCGTACATCTGGGAGATTCCGATTCGGAGGTCATCGGAAGGGTTGCGAGTGAACTGGCCCAACCCAACCTGCATCCCGTCACGATCAATGCGATCGAAGAGGGTGAGCTGGCGAGGTTCGTGGCTGAAACCGGCCCGGATGCGATCGTGTCCGCGTTGCCCTATTACTGCAATATCCTTGTTGCGGAAGTGGCGCGCGATTACGGCGTCCACTACTTTGACCTCACCGAGGACGTGGAGGTGACCCGGGCGGTGAGGAGGCTGAGCGAGGGCAGGCCGACTTGCTTCGTGCCTCAGTGCGGGCTGGCGCCGGGCTTCATCAGCATCGTTGCGAACGAGCTGATGACCCACTTCGACGACCTGGACACCGTAAAACTGCGCGTGGGGGCCCTGCCCGTTAACCCCAGCAACGTGCTGAAATACTCGTTGACCTGGTCAACAGACGGCCTGATCAACGAGTACGCGAATCCGTGTTACGGCATCGAAAACGGAAAGATGACGGTCCTGCTCCCTCTGGAGGGGCATGAAACCATCGAGGTGGACGGTCTCCTGTATGAGGCGTTCAACACCTCCGGCGGTTTGGGGACACTCGCCGACACTTACGACGGCCGGGTGCGCACCATGAATTACAAGACGCTGAGATACCCGGGACACTGCGAGAAGATCCACTTTCTGATGCAGGACCTCAAGCTCGGACAGGACCGCCCGACGCTGAAACGGATACTGGAAAACGCGATCCCCCAGACACTCCAGGACGTCGTGCTCATCTATGTCTCCGTGATGGGCAGGCAGAAAGGCCAGCTGTTTGAAGAGAACTACGTAAAGAAAGTCTATCCCCAGAGGATTGGCGGCCATCTCTGGTCGGCCATCCAGATCACGACAGCCTGCGGTCTGTGCGCAGTCCTGGACATGGTTATGCAGGATCCCACCACGCATCGTGGGTTTGTGACACAGGAGAGTTTTTCCCTGCCGCGCTTCATCGAAAACCGGTTCGGCCAGTATTACAGGTGAGAGATGCCTGGCGCCGGGACGGGTATGGGTGTCTTGGGAGGATCGTCGCGCTCCGGGCCGAAAACCCGCACTTTCCGCCCGCCAAGGGGCGGAAGGCCGTCGTGCCGGTCTTGCTTTCTCCCCAATATACGGTTCGCTGCCAGGTTCCGGCTCTTCATCGCGGCGCGGTGTGCTAGAGTGTGTTCTGTTTTTGACCGGTGAGCTGGATGCTCTCGCACGCCCGGATCCGCCGCCGCTTGTCGGCAGAGACCGTAGGGATACGGAGCCTGCCTCTGACCAGCGCAGGCCCGGTGTCTGGAAAGGAGGACCGTATGCGCACAATCAGTCGCCGTGCGTTCCTGGGTGCAATGACCGTACCGGTCATGGCCTCCAGAACCCTCGCCGACACCAGGAGCGGGATTCGGATCAGGGAGATCACGCACGAACACGAGGACTATCTCTATCGCACACCCATCAAGTTCGGAGGAACGATCCTGGACCGGGTCACCCTGCTCAACGTGCGGTGCGTTGTTGAGGATGCCGGTGGCAGGAGGGCGTCAGGATTTGGGTCCATGCCGATGGGCAACGTATGGTCCTTTCCATCGCGGGTGATGCCTTACGATGTCACGCTCGGCGCCATGAAAGAACTGGCGCAGCGGATCGAGAGAATCACTGCGGATTACAGGGACGCGGATCACCCCATCGACATCAATGCAGCTCTGGAACCGGAGTATCTCAGATGTGCGAACGAGGTCGACGCCGCACTGAACCTGGCCGAACCGATTCCCAAGCTGTGTGTTCTTGTCGCGGCAAGCCCTTTCGACGCGGCGCTGCATGACGCGTTTGGCAAACTCCACGGATTAAGCTGCTACCGCACGTACGGGCGCGACTTCATGGTGCACGACCTGTCGAGATATCTTGGCCCTGAATTCAAGGGACAATACCTGGACGGCTACATCAGGAAGTCTCCCCGGCAATCGATGCCTCTGTACCACCTCGTGGGTGCTGTGGACCCTCTGACCAATTCCGACATCAGGCAGCGGATCAACGACGGGCTCCCGGAGACACTGCCGGAGTGGATTCGGTATAACGGCCTCACTCACATCAAGATCAAGCTCAATGGCGACGACATCCGGTGGGACGTCGACCGGGTGCTGGGCGTGGATCGAGTGAGCGCCGAGACGCAGGCGCAACGCCGCGTCCGGAGCTGGTTTTACTCGCTCGATTTCAACGAGAGGTGTGCCGATGTCGGATACCTGCTCGACTTTTTGGCGAGGATCCGGGAAAAGGCGCCGGCCTGCTTTGAAAGGATACAGTACATCGAACAGCCGACAGCGCGCGACTTGCGGGCGCATCGAAACCAGGTCGTTCACCAGGCCGCCAGACTGAAGCCGGTGGTGATCGACGAGTCTCTGACAGACCTGGAGAGCCTGCTGCTCTCACGCGAAATGGGCTACACCGGGGTGGCCTTGAAGGCCTGCAAGGGCCAGAGCCAGGCGATGCTGATGGCAGCCGCCGCCCGGAAGTTCAGGCTCTTTCTCTGCGTGCAGGATCTGACCTGTCCAGGGGCATCGCTGATACATTCGGCCGGGCTGGCCGCGCATGTGCCCGGTGTCCGCGCCATCGAAGCGAATGCCCGCCAGTATGTGCCCGTGGCCAACCGGCCCTGGGAGGACCGATTCCCCGGAATTTTCAAGATCACTGACGGCCGGCTCAGAACAGGCATTCTCACCGGCCCCGGTCTTGGTGCCGTTCCTCCGTGACAGGTTCGGCAGCGCCATCGGCCGCTATTCCACGGTTCCGGAAGAGGGGCTGAGACTCGGGCTTACCGAGCGGGATGGAACATCGACCGGGCTGGCATTGAACACGTTAGCTTGCGGGGGGAGTCATGCATAACATGGACCGGCGGGAGTTTGTCAAGGCGGCCGGAACGGCTGCACTGGGGCTCACTGGATGGAACGCTGCTGTTGGTGCGGGGGGGCGCTTTTCAGGGCCTCTCTGCATATTCTCCAAGCATTTCCCAGAGCTGGGATGGGCGGATCTGGCCGCGACTGCCAAAGGCCTTGGCTTTGACGGCATTGATCTGACAGTCCGCAAGGGCGGCCACGTCGCGCCCGAGAGAGTCGCGGCGGATCTGCCGCTTGCTGCGGCGGAAATCCGCAAGGCCGGTTTGTCGATCCCCATGATAACGACCGAGGTCCTTTCGGCGACGCCCGTTGCCAGGGAGGTCTTTTCAACGGCCGGAAGGCTCTCTATCCCCTTCCTCAAGCCCGGGTATTATCGGTACAAGTTCGCGGATGTCCGCCACGAGCTCGAGGAAGCCGGGAAGCAGTTCGCGGAGCTGGCCGCGCTGGCGCAACAATCCGGAATCCGCATCGGCTACCACAATCACGCGGATTACGTCGGCGCACCGATATGGGACATGGCCAGGATTCTCGACCGCCTGGATGCCCGGTGGGCCGGCTACTATTTCGACATCTGCCATGCGGTCGCCGAGGGTGGCGGCGCGTGTTGGAAGATCGCCTTCAACCTCGCGGCACCTCGGATCTTCATGATTGCCGTCAAGGATTTCTTCTGGGAAAGAACCGTGACGGGAGGCTGGCGCAGGAGGATGTGCCCGCTTGGACAGGGAATGGTGGATTGGCCCGCCTACTTCAAGCTCCTGGCGCAGGCGAATTACCAGGGTCCGATATCGCTTCACGTGGAATATGAAATCCCCGGAACCACGGCCGGGGAAAGACAAAAGAAGACAATCGCGGCGGTCGAGCGGGACTTTGGGTTCCTGAAAGCAGGAATCCGCGAAGCCTACGTTTAGCTGCCGGCTGGGAGCGTCCGGCAAGTGCATCTGTCCCGACCAGGGCCCTTGTGGAGGATCGAGAAATGCGAGGCAGTTCAAGCGGGTGCAAGCGGTGTGGGCCGCGTGTGCCAGGCGCGGCCAAATGTTGTCAAACCAATCATCTTGCCGCTTTGCGACGGCGCGCCGTGGGCGCCTGCCTGGCAACCGTTTTTCGAAGCAGCTCATCACGCCGCCTCGTCTTCCTGACGGCTTGTCTCCTGGCCTGCTCCGGGACACGCGCCGGCCAGCGGCCGGAGCCAGCGGATCTGGTTCTGGCGAACGGCAAGGTGGTGACATTGAATCCCGCTTCGTCCGAGGCCTCGGCAATCGCGATCCGCGGCGATCGCATCGCGGCGGTCGGGTCGGACGCAGCGGTGCGGCTGCATGTGGGGCCGTCGACGAAGGTTATTGACTTGCGCGGGAATCTCGCGATCCCTGGGTTTATCGAAAGCCATGCCCATTTCACGGGCATCGGCCGGGCCAGGATGGAGCTCGATCTCACGAAGGCTCGAAACTGGGAGGAGATCATCGAATGGGTCACCGAGGCTGTCCGCAAAGCTCGACCCGGGGAATGGATTCGGGGCAGAGGCTGGCATCAGGAGAAATGGGACGGGCCGCCGGTGCCGAACGTCGAGGGTTTTCCCACACACGATTCCCTTTCCAGAGTGTCCACCGACAATCCCGTGCTCCTGACCCATGCCAGCGGGCACGCCACATTTGCCAACGCGCGAGCCATGGAGATGGCCGGGATCACAAGGTCAACGCCGAATCCCTCGGGTGGTGAAATCCTCCGCGACAGCCGGGGCAATCCTACAGGCGTCTTTCGCGAGACAGCCTCGGGACTGGTCAGCAGGGCGCTCCGCGCCTCGCTGTCGAAGCGCACTCCCGCCGAAGTAGAGGCCGAGAGCCGCAAGGAGATCGAGCTGGCCGCCCAGGAGTGTCTCAGCAAGGGAGTGACCAGTTTCCACGATGCGGGTGCCTCGTTCCGCACGATCGACCTGTACAGGAGGATGGCCGACGAGGACAAGCTGGGAGTGCGCCTGTATGTGATGGTGCAGGGAGGGAATGCGGAGCTTGCCGCGAATCTCAAGAAATATCGGACGATCGGCTACGGCCGGCAGCACCTCACGGTGCGCGCCATCAAGCAATTCATGGACGGCGCCCTCGGTGCCAGAGGCGCTTGGCTGCTGGCGCCGTATGCGGATCTTCCCTCCAGCACGGGGCTCAATACGACACCGGTCCGGCAAATCGCCGAAACGGCGCGGCTCGCTCTGGAGAACGATTACCAGCTCTGTGTTCACGCCATCGGAGACCGGGCCAACCGGGAAACGCTTGACGTCTATGAAGCTGCCTTCCGGACCGCTCCCGGCAGGAAGGACCTGCGCTGGCGCATCGAGCACGCGCAGCATATCAGTGCCGCCGACATCCCGCGCTTCGGGTCGCTTGGAGTGATTGCCGCCATGCAGGGGGTACATTGCACCTCCGATGCGCCATACGTGATTGCCCGTCTGGGTGAGAGACGGGCTGAGGAGGGTGCGTACGTGTGGCAGAAGCTGATGAGAACGGGAGCCGTCGTATGCAACGGCACCGATGCGCCGGTCGAAGATGTCAGTCCCATTGCCAGCTACTACGCGACCGTGTCGCGGAGGCTGAAGGACGGCAGCGTGTTTTATGGAGACCAGAGGATGAGCCGCATGGAGGCGCTGCGCTCCTACACGCTGAACGGGGCGTATGCCGCCTTCGAGGAGAGCATCAAGGGCTCGCTTGTTCCCGGCAAGCTCGCGGATATCACGGTCCTGAGCCGGGATATCCTCGCAATCCCTGAAACTGAGATCCCGAAGACCGAAGTGCTATATACCATTGTCGGCGGCAGGATCTTGTACGACAGGCTCCACAGATGACGTCGGGGTTGCCGATGAGAGTTGCGGACATGGTATCCAGAGTGCAGCCGCTCCACCCCGTCGGACTCGCTGGACAGTCTCTGTCGCGAAACCCAGAATCATCCATCTTGGACCTTGACGTGGACCTGGTCGCGGATGTGCACGAAGTGAAACGTGATCCTCTAAGTCCGACGCCTGCAAGAGCTTGTTCCGGACGCGATCGGCCAGGTCGACGTCCAAGTCGCCGAATGGGTGCGCCGATTTGAATGGCGTGTCTTGCGACAGATACCAGCCAGCGGCTTCGCACTTGGTATCCCGCCAAAAAGCGGCGGGATATGGAAGCCAGATGGGATTGACGAAGGCCCGAATCCATCGTTCGGAATGCGTTTCTCGCACCAACCCGATATTCCGTGTTCGGACATTCTGCTTCCAACGAGAACAAAATTCTCATAACGAGGTCCATAATGGGCCTATATGCGCCCCGACTCGACATCACGGATGAACCTCAGCAGCTCGCGGAAGTAGAACTGCTGGTCATCGTACATAGCCAGGTGGCTGCCGTTCTCGCAGATGGAAACGCGCGAGCGGCGGATCTCCTGTCCCATTCTCTCGATGTCAGACACCCTCATCGTATCGTGCCTTCCCACGAAGAGCAGCGTCGGCACCCTGATCTTCCGGAGGTCCCGCCATCGGTCCCAGTCCCGGAAAGTCCCCGTGATCACGAACTCGTTGGGACCCTGCATGGTCCCATAGACCTTCATGTTCAGGTGCCGGAAGGATCGAAGGAAAGGTTCCGGCCAGGGATCCAGGCGGCAGAGATGCTTCGAGTAAATCTGCTTCAGCATGACCTCCTGATACTCAGGCGCCTCGTATTCCCCGGTCGCCTAGTACTTCTCCAGAATTGCGATGGTCTCGGCCGGCAACTGGCGCCGTAGCTCGTTGATGTATCCGACATAGGAAGCGATGCTGGCGGTCATGTTGGAGATGATCAGCCCTTTGAGGTGCCGCTGGTACTTCAGGGCGTACTCGATCCCCAGCATCCCTCCCCAGGATTGCCCGTAGAGGTAGAATCTCTCGATCCCCAGCGCTTTCCTGACCTGCTCCACTTCCTCGCGAAAACGGTTGACGGTCCAGAGCGAGGGATCGTCGGGCTGGTCGGAATTGCCGGAACCGAGCTGGTCATAGTAATAGAATTCGATTCGCGCTCCCGGGAGGAAATCTTCGAAGCACTCGAAATACTCGTGTGTCGCGCCCGGCCCGCCGTGGAGCGTGAGCATCTTGATGCGGCCTGAGCCCACGCGCTTGGTCCAGACGTTGTACTTCCCGTCAACAGGGATCAACCGTGTGCCGCCGGTCAAGACCTGCGCCGGACTGCTCTCCTTCCCACGCCTCCTAGGGGGGACTGAACCTGGCTTCTTCATGTGCGGTGTCCGGAGGGCCCAATCATATCAGCAAGAGAAACATCGCGCAGCCGCGTTTATCTCCCTCTCCGTCTCCTGTACAATCCTAGCGAGGGCGTTACCCCAAGGCTTCATTCTGCGGAGGTGGAATCATGAAAGGGTCTCTGATCGACGCTCTGGACGGACACATCCTGCTGGCGGACGGTGCGATCGGGACGGAGCTCCAGCGGAGGGGACTCGAGCCGGGCGCCTGCGCGGAGAGCTGGAATACCGGGCGTCCTGACCAGGTGCAGGCCGTCCACCGCGATTATGTCGAGGCGGGGGCGCGACTTCTGACGACTAACAGCTTCAGGGGAACGCGCTATGCGCTGGCAGGTTTCGGCCTGGCCGAACAGACAGTTGAACTCAACCGCAGGGCTGCGGAACTGGCAAAGGCTGCTGCAGGCGATCGGGCCTGGATACTCGGCAGCATCGGTCCTTTCGGCGGCTTTCTGATGCCCATGGGTGAGACGTCCGTGGACCAGCTCTATTCCTGGTTTCTTGAACAGGTTTCAGCGCTCCTGGAGGGAGGCGCCGACGGGATCGTCGTCGAGACCATGGCTGCGAGGGAGGAGGTCGAGACGGCTATTCGCGCCGCGCGCGCGGCCGGCGCGGCTGTGGTGGCTGCCGCGATGACCTTCGAGAAGGGGAGGGAAGGCCATCGCACCATGATGGGCGTCACCGCCGGAGATGCGGCCCGCGTTATGGCCGGCGCAGGGGCCGATATCGTTGGGACCAACTGCGGGACAGGGCTCATCATCAGAGACTATGCCCATATCGTAACGCAGTTCCGCGAGGCAGTCAGCGCGCCGATCCTGGTCCGTCCCAACGCAGGGGCTCCCCAACTGGCCGGTGACAGGGTCTATTACACGCAGTCGCCGGAGGCGATGGCGTCCGAGATCTCTGCTCTGGTCAGTGCGGGAGCCAGAATCATAGGCGGCTGCTGCGGCACCACGCCGGAGCACATCCGCGCCTTCGCGCGGGAACTCGGCAAATGACTCCAGGCAGATTGCAGACAGTCGCCCTGCCGAGGCTGTTCGGGCGTTAAATGCAAACCTGCGGCTACGCATGAAGTCTGGAACCGATCGACTTCCAGGACGCCCAGACGCACGCGGATCAGGCACTCATCTCCCGCTCTTTGCTGCGGCGAGCCATCTCCGGACTGAAGCGGCCAGGCGGTATCCGAGCAAGACCGCAAGAACGGAGGCGTACAGCATGGGCTCCCGGATGTCTGCCTTCACTTTCCACCAGAAATGCAGGACGCCGGCGACGGCACTCACATAGACCAGCCGGTGCAGCTTTTGCCATCTCTTCCCACCCATCCGGCGGATTGCACCGGCCGTCGAGGTGGCCGCAAGGGGTACGAGCAGGAGATAGGCGAGGAAACCGGCGGTGATAAACGGCCGTCGGAGGACGTCATTGACTATCTCGCCGGGATCGAAGAACTTGTCGAGCCAGACGTACGTGATCAGGTGCAGCGAGCCGTAGAAAAACGCGAAGATCCCTATCGGGCGCCTGAGACGGACCAGCCACGGCAGACCGGTCAGGTGACGCAGCGGGGTTACCGCAAGCGAGGCGAGCAGCAAGACCAGCGTCCAGGTGCCGGTCGACAGCGTGACGAACTCGATAGGATTTGCCCCCAGGCCGCCGGTGAGCCCCTTTTCTACCAGCCGGAGCAGCGGCGCAAGGCAGGCTGCCCACACCAGGACTTTGACGCTTACGATCCCGTGTCGTTTCATCTGCTGCAAAAACAGGAGCCAAGCGGCCGTCAGGCCAGCCCACGTGGGGGCGAGCTTTGGGAATCGTGCGACGGACGGCTTGTCCGTTGACAACAAACGGCATTGCAGGACCAGTGCCTCCCGCTCTGTGCGGTAGCTGCAAAGCGCCACCTGCCCGCGATTCGCGGGGACGGCAGCGAGCCTGCACGCGGCGGCTACAGCTGCTCCTCCCGGCATGCGTTCGTGCATTCGGGTGCGCACCTGCACATCAGCGGCCGCTTCAGTAATATTTCCGCAGATCCATGCCGCTGTACAGGCCGGCCACCTGGTCCGCATAACCGTTGAACATCAACGTCCTGCGCTTGAAGAACTCGCCGATACGCCGCTCACGCGCCTGACTCCAGCGCGGGTGGTCGACCTCGGGATTTACGTTGGAATAGAAACCGTACTCTCGCGGCTGGGCCAGGTTCCAGCTTGTGGGAGGCTCCCTGTCGACGAAGCGGATCTTGACGATGGACTTGATGCTCTTGAACCCGTACTTCCAGGGAACAACCAGGCGGATCGGTGCGCCGTTCTGATTGAGCAGGGTCTCGCCATAAAGGCCGACGGCAAGAATCGTCAGCGGATGCAGCGCCTCGTCCATGCGCAAACCCTCGACGTACGGCCAGCGCAGCACCGCACGCCGTTGTCCAGGCAGCTGCTTGGGATCGTACAGCGTCTGGAAGGCGACGTATCGGGCCTTTGAGGTCGGCTGCACCGCCTTGATGACCGAGGCCAGCGGTATCCCGATCCAGGGTATAACCATTGACCAGCCCTCGACACAGCGCATGCGGTAGACGCGTTCCTCCAGCGAAGGGTGCATCTTCAGCAGGGATTCGACATCGTAGATTCTATCCTGTTTGACGTGACCTTCGACCGAGACAGTCCAGGGAATGGTCCGCAGCGTGTGCGCGTACCTGGCTGGATCGCTTTTGTCGGTGCCGAATTCATAGAAGTTGTTATAGGTCGTGATGTCCTTGAAGGGTGTCATATCCTCGCCCTGGATGCCGATTTCGCTCTTCCTGAACTGGAGCTTTTCCCCTGCGTTTGCATGCCGAGAGCCAGGCAATTCCGCCGTCAGTGCGGCTGAGGCCAGACCTGTGGCCGCCAGGGCCGCTTCCTGAATGAAACGCCGGCGATTCAGGTACACCTCCTTCGGAGTTATTTCGGAGGAGTCGATATCCTGGGACTTTCTTATCAACATGCGAATCGTTCCTTATCATGCCGAATGGCGGCGTGCGCGTCCCGACATCTGAGAAATCCGGCCGGTTTCCTGCACCCGTGGCCTATGCTGGCCGCACAAAGGATACTTGAATCAGGACGGGTCTCAAAGGTTGGACTTCAAGGCCGGCGGATAATCCCTTCCAGGATGCTTTCGAGGCTGGCCAGCAGTTCCTCGGCCCTGCGCCTGTCTTCGTCAGTGGCCTTGTCCCTCGCCTTGTTCAGCGCCTCCATGGCGGATGCCATGTCACCATCGATCGCATATACCAGGCCGAGGTTGAAGAACAGATTGGAGCACCCCGGCTCAATCTGTGCGGCGATCTCATAGTGCAGCCTCGCGAGACGCAAGTCACCCGCTTCAAAGTAAAGGTTGGCGAGATTGAAGTGAGACTCGAAGTGACGCGGGTCCTGACGCAGGGCGTTGGTGAGCGAGTTGAAGGCGGCGCTTCGGTTTCCCGATTCGTAATCCAATATCGCGAGGTTGCAGTACGCATCGGCGACCGATTCTCCCTCCAGGATCGCCTGCTCGTAGTATCTACGGGCCTCGGGATCCCCCTTTTCATGCAGCGCGAGTGCCTCGGCGAACGGACTGAGCCTGACCGGTATCTGGACGATGCGTCCCGTCTCGGGCGGGAAGAGGTTGAGCTGGCCGCGCAGTTCCGAATCGATCTGCTTCAGCGTCAATCCCTGGCCGCGGAGCTCGCGGACCCGACGAAACTGGCGGAGGCCCCGCAAGTCCAGTCTTATCTCACTGTTGCCCGGGCATGAGGCAAGCGGAATGAGTCCATCGCGGCACCACCGCCGCACGTAACGCTCGCTTATGCCGAACCGGCGGCTGATGTCGCGGACCGAGTAAGTGGACCTCACCCGCTCGAAACCATACCTGGGTGAGCTGGCGTCGGGGAACCGGACGACATTACTCATGGATCACTCGTAAGACTCCTGCCAGGATAATCTCACATCAAAGACGTTGGCCGCAACTTGCCATTGCTCTCGACCTTTGCGGGGGTGAAGTCCAAAGCAGCGCCGCGCTCACGGTGCAGTGAGCTCGGATGCATGCAGCGCCGAAAAATCCGCAATATACCGGAGGGCGGCCAGGTCCCTCAATTCGTCTTCCGAATGGGGGCCTGCGACATAAAAGAGGGTTTTTTACTTGATAGGCCTAAGATGGACCTGCTATTG
>JACADW010000083.1 GCA_013388445.1 Acidobacteriota bacterium
CGCCCGCCAGTTCTGCCGCCGTGAAGCCTCCTCGCCCCCAGAGATAGGGCGTGGCGGGCTGGAGCAGGTTCTGGAAGTTGATGAAGAAGAAAGTCCGGTTTCGCCCGTCGTAGAGTTTCGGCAGGTACACCGGCCCGCCCACCGTGAAGCCGACCTGATGTTGCTTCAACTCTCCCCTGGTCGATCCCGTGGAATTTCGCTGGAACGAGTTGGCGTTCAGGTTCTCGGACCGGAAATAGTCGTAGGCGGAGCCATGCAGCCGGTTGGTCCCGCTTTTGGTGAGCGCGATGATCGCCGCGCCCGCGCCGCGCCCGTACTCCGCTGAGTAATTTGTTTGAACCGCAAATTCCTTCAGGGAGTCAGGGGGAGGGAGCTTGTTGCCGACGGCGTTCCAGGTATCCGATGCGTCCGTGCCGTCGAGGGTGAAGTTGTTGGATGTCTCCCGGGTTCCGTTGATGGCGTACGATTTCTCCGTTTTCACAGCGCCGGGTACCAGCGCCAGGAGGCGGTCCGAATCCCTGCCGCCCAAAGGCAGCTGATCAAGCAGCGCCAGGTCCATGGAATTGCGCCTGGCGCCCGAGGTGGTGCTCACCAGGGACGCTTCGGCCGTCACCGCCACGACCTCCGCTGATTCGCCGATCTGGAGAACAACGTCGGCTTCGATGTACGAGCCCGCTCCGACCGCGAGGCCGCTTGTCTGGTGTTTCTTGAAGCCCTTGAGAACGACCTCGATCTCGTATTTGCCGGTCTGAAGCTTTGGGGCACTGTAGATGCCCTCGTCGTTGGTCATCAGGACGCGCTTTGTGCCGGTATCCATGTTCGTGAGGACCACCGAAGCGCCTGGTACCACGCCGCCCGAACTGTCTTTGATCGTTCCCACGATGTGTCCGGTCGGGTCCTGCGCCCATGTAGGGATGCAGGCAAGCAGCTGGGCCAGGGTGAGGACAGGCAGGCAAAGGGAAGACTTGAAAAAAACCATTAACCCTCCTTTTGTATTTGTGCAGCCTGGAAGGCTGCTTCAATCTGCGATGCCGACACCGACTATAGATCTTAGATTTAAAATGTCAATAATTTTTTAAAGTTTCCGCCTCGTCTGCCGGGGGATGCAAGTGGGGAATTTGCGATGAGGCTTCGTTGCCAGTTCCCGGTGCGGGATCCTCCTGGCGGCGACCGGGTCTTCGCGGCCGATCGACGGACGCCGCGCACCAAGACCGGCGTTTCTAGGCGAAGACGCTGTAGACGGTCCCGCCCTCCCATTCCAGCCGCAAGCTCACCGCATCATACTGGTAATCGGCCGTGCCGGCATTTTTCCACTTAAGCACGTGCGCCTCAGAATCGCCGGCAAAAGGCACACAATCAGCAATCGTCAAGCCCGGCAAAGGCTTTCCGAAGGCGTCGCACAACTCGGCGCGCAGCTCGCCGGCAACGGCTGCGTCGATCTTCACGGCTGTGCCGGGAAGGATGAACGGGTTCGTGCGAATTCGGGCGGTGAGGGAATTCCGCGGTGCGAGACCGGCAAACCGATAGCGAGGGATCTCGAGTCCGTGAATGGCCTGTCGCCCGCTTGCCGCATCCTGGTCGTGTCTCGTGTCGAATCCGGTGTACAGGCAGAGCCAATCCTTCTGCCGGTCGACGAGGTGCGACGGCATGTAGATGCGGACCGAATCCACGCTGCCCTTCGGCCCGCGAGGCACCCAGGCTCCGCGCATGGGCCTGTGCCACCTGCGACCGTCCCTGCTGCAGACCATCTCGACGTTCATATCCTGGGCGACTATGCGATAGCTCCCGAGGAAGCCGATCCTCCACTCGGTCAAATGATGCTGCGAAAGGTAGTAGAACTGCTGGTCCCAGGGGTCGGCCCCGTCCGGCACCAGGACAAGCTCTGGGTCGCTCCACCGCAGCCCGTCGTCACTCGTCCTCCGATGAATGCATCGGACCATTTCCTTGGAGTTGTCCGGCTCGACGCGCCGCCCGCTGCCGGGCCGGTTGGGCAGCGGCCAGACGCTGAACATCTCGAAGCCGCCGCCGGGGCTGGCGTAGGTGTGCGTCGCATCGTTGCTCTTGGCCCATTTCAGGGCCAGGAAATCTGGCAGCGCCTTACCGCCCAGCTCGGCCCACACCTTCTGGGATTCCGGCCCATCGAGCCATGCCCAGGAGTACTTAGGGCTGAGCTCGAGAAGGTGCTTCAGGCAAGGGGCGGCAAAGTCCACGACCTTCCAGTGAAGGCCGTCCGGGCTGTTGGCGGCGACATAGCGAAGGACGCGCAGCTTTCCGCCGATCGCCCAGAAGTAGAGGCGCCAGGAGCCGTCGGGCGCGCGCACCAGGCTCGGTTGGGTGGCAGTCACGCCCTCCGGCAGGCCCCGGATCTCGAGCCGGTTTGTATCGATCCCGTCGATCTTGACCTGACCGAGCGCGGGCTTCGTCCAATGAATGGCGTCATCCGATTCGGCGATGCAGATCGCGCTGTTGCGCGCGGGCTTGCTGTAGCCGGTGTAATACAGCCGCAGCCGGCCCCGCTCATCACGAGTGAAGCCGCAACCCATGGCGGTCGACACACCGCCCGCGTCGCCCGGGCTGTCCGGTTCGATCAGAATGCCGAGTTTCTTCAAGGGCGGGGGCACCACCTCGGCCTGGCTCCTCTCAGCAAGAGACTCCGTGTCGAACATCATGAGGCGGAGCGGGCGCGCCGCGCCTTGAACGGGCGCAGAGCGAGCGAGCCCGACAGCCGGGGGGGAAGCAGCACCGGCGATGCCCAGCGAAAGCGCCGAACCGGCCAGAAAGTCGCGACGATTCATATGAAGCCTCCTGAAAATCAGCCTACTTCAGAGTGTCTGCTGGAACCGGGATCAGATCATCGATGATCATCTCAGCCGCTTGACCGGAATATCGGCCGTCGAACCACACGTCGGCGAGAAGGATCCTCCTGTGCGGCCCCGGCTGGGGATCGATCGCCAGCCGGAATCCGACGGACGCCTGGTGCTTTGCGGGCAGGGTCACGCGACGGCGAAGGGGCATGGCAGAAACCCCTGGAGGAACGATCAGGGATACCTCCAGCGGAACACGCCTCTCGAGGTAGTTCCGGACCAGCAGCTTCACTCCTGCGGTTCGAGCGGACTCGACGCCGGGCTCCAGTGCCAAACGGTATGGATAGAAGTGGATCCAATGCGGGTCCATACCGTAGCCTGGGTCCGGCTGATCCACCAGCGCGGCAAACGTCGGCTTGATGGTCCTGGCCCACGCCAGCGATCGCTCCAGGTCCGCGCGCGTCACCCTAAACGGGTCGTAGTGGCCCGAAGCGATCGTGTCAACCCCGGCATCCAGGAGGATCTGAAAAACCTTCTCGAACCCGTTGTCCAGGAAATAGCGGTTGCGGGGGATAATCGGCCCATTGATGCGGATCGAGCGGTCTCGCGGCCCCCATACGCTGTCTCCCGCCAGCGCGTAGCTGTGACCCTCGGCGCGGAAGAGGATGACCGTGTGATACCAGGTTTGCCCGGGGAAATGCTTGAATTGAAGATCGAGCCCCTCCCATTTGACGACTTCGCTTTCTCGAATCACCCGGTCCGGATATATGGGCATCGGGTAAAGGCACGGGATGTTGTAGCGCTCCGGATGCGCGAGAACGTCGGTCAACGCCTCGAAGATCCAAATCCGGGTATTTGTCGGGCCCGTCTTCCCGGTCCAGGTGTAGACGGTCTCGTATGTCCGGGCGAGGTGGTCATCGTGGTAATGGGTGAAAGTGACCGCGTCGACCGATTGAATCTGATATCTTTTCAGGCTCTTCCGGGTTCTAAGTGGGTGATGGA
>JACADW010000156.1 GCA_013388445.1 Acidobacteriota bacterium
CGGCGCCGCGGCGCCGGAACCCCGCGCGAAGACTAAGCTGACTGCGGCGGCTGCCGTCGTAATGGGCGGCCTGGCGGTTCTTATCCTGTTCGGTGCGTGGTGGTATGCACGCTCCAGATCCGACCCTCCCTCGCTGGCCGTCATCCCCCTCGCGAATCTCGGGACCTCACCCGGAGACGACTACTTCAGCGAGGGAATTACCGAGGACGTGGTTGCAGAGCTCTCACGCTTCAGCGGATTCAAGGCCGTCGTCCGTCTCCGAAGCGAGGGCCGGCAGCATTCGGTCGACCGGCGCCGGCTCGCAAAGAACCTCGGCGTGTCTTTCATCCTGGCTGGAACCTTTCTGAGAACCGAACACTCGCTTCAAATCGAGGTGACCCTGGCGAACCCGGAGTCCGACCGGATCGTGTGGCATCGCGACTATAGACTGCCGCTGGACAAGGTGTTCGCCGCACCGCGCGACATTGCCCGGAACGTCGCCGCTGCACTGGAGGTTCCGCTTGATGCTACACCGGAACTTTCAGGACGCCACGAAACGGATCTCGAGTCTCATAAGCTGTCGCTTCAGGCCCGCTATTTCCGCAATCTCGAAACCTGGGAAGGCTTCCGTAAGGCCGAGCAGTATTATCGCCAGGCCCTCGAACGCGATCCGGCCAACGCGCGTGCCTGGGCAGGCCTCGCCGAGGTCTATCTCCTGATGGCGGGGTCGGGAGCCCAAGACGAATGGGCCCGCAAAGCGGAGCAGGCGACGGCGAAGGCGCTGGCCCTGGGTCCCGCCATCCCGGAGACCCATGTGGCGAATGGAATGGTCCTGAAGCGCTGCCACCGCGACTATCCGGGTGCAGAGGCCGCCTTCAAGGAGGCGCTGAAGCTTGCTCCGCGCCACGCGGACGCGAGGCGGGAGTATGGGCTGCTGCTGATGCGCGAGCTGGGCAGGCTGGACGAGGCGTTGGCACAGCTGGAGTATGCCGCAAACCTCGATCCACTCTCCACGCGGATCAGCTCCAACCTCTCGGAGCTCTATCGCGCTCGCGGGGAATTCGACAAGGCCATGCGGGCGGCATCGAAGCACCTCGAGTTGAACTTCAGGGACCCGCGGAGCCACCGGAACATCGCGCTGGCCTATTTTCTGCTTGGGGACAACGACAAGGCTCTCCACTGGGCGCGGAAATGTACCGCGATTCAGCACGAACAGGATCGGGGGCGGCACTTCGAGAGGGGACTTCAGCTGTTGACGCTCGTGCAACTCTATTCGGGACGGATTGAGGAGGCGCGGCAGACCTCGCGTTGGATTCTGGATCTGGATCCCACGAGTACCCAGGGGATGGCAACCGCGGGAATGGTGGCGCTCTGGAGGGGCGACTACTCCGAAGCCGCCGCCCGCCTGGAGGCGGCGGCGCAGCTGGATCCCAGCGGCTTCCTCTGGCCCGGCGGCGTCCGCCTATCGACCATGCTCGGGCACATCCTTTCCGAATCGTGCGATCCGGTCGGAGCCCAAAGAGCCCTCGCGCTGAGCGACCGGCTCAATCGGGCCGAATCGGTGCCGGAAGGTTCACGGATCCTGGTGCCCGACAGAGTCCTCGACATTGTGGCGGTCCACGCCGTACGCGGCGAGGCGCGCGAGGCGATCGATCTGCTGCGGCGGATGGTGGATTCCGGTTACCGGTCCTTGGTGTTCATCAAGAAGGACCCCTGGTTTACAGCCCTCCGACATGGGCCCGAATTCAGGACCCTTTGCGATCGAATGCAGCGCGAGGTGGACGCCATGATCGGACGCGTCGAGGCGCCGCCCGATGAGCCTGCCTCGAATCTCCCGCCGATACGAGTCTCGGTCCGGGCAAACAACACGCCTTCCAGGGCCCCCGTGAACTGAACCGCCAAGACCTCGAACGCCTCTGATGCGCCGGGGTACACCCAGGCGCATGAAAACTCTTGGGCTTCCTCGCAGCGGTTTGTTGCGAATTGACCGCTGACGGCTGCTTTCGACACAGACAGATGGCTGAGCGCTGCCTGCGCCGCAGCCCGAAGGTTTTCCGAAGAAAAAAGAGAGGCTTCCATCAAGACCTCGCAACCAGGGGAGCGACATAGTGGAATCGGAAATCCGCGGGTGCGGGCTGGCGAGTCTCGGCCGGCTCCCGGAGACGCGGATCAAGGAGATCACGTATGAGCGAAAACGGCATTGGCGAGAGCCGGGTGCGGAAGACAGCGGCCGGAGGGAGCGCCGCGCGAGACGTCCTGCGCCGCAGAGCGAACCCACTGAACAAAATCGGCATCGGCCTGATCGGTGCCGGGGACCGCGGAAAGCGGCACATCGCCGAGGCGCTGGCTACCCGCGACTGCCAGCTGTGCGCCGTTTGCGACATTTACACCAAGCGCCTCGACTGGGCGGTGGAAACCGTGAAGAAGAGCAATCCGAATGTCCGGGGTTATCGCGACTACCGGAAGCTGCTCGAGGACAAGGACGTCGACGCGATCATCGTGGCCACGCCGGATCACTGGCATTCGCGCATGACCATCGACGGCGCTTACGCCGGCAAGGACGTCTACGTCCAGAAGTGTCTGACCCGAACCGTCGAAGAGGCGAAGGCCATCGTCAAAGCGGTGAAGGAAACGAAGTGCGTCCTGCAGCTCGGACACACGCGTAGAAGCCAGCCAGTCTACCACCGGATGAGGGAGATTTACGGCAGCGGAATCCTGGGCCCTGTGTCGCTCGTGAATATCTCGATCTGCCGCAACTCCGCCCGGGGTGCGTGGGAATGGGCCATCGATGAGGATGCGACTCCGGAGATGATCAACTGGAACGAGTTTCTCGGGAGCGCCCCCGGCAGGCCCTTCGACCCGGACCGATACTTCCGTTGGAGGAAATACTGGGACTACGGAACGGGCATCTCGGGTGACCTGCTCAGCCACGAGTGGGACGCGATTAATTTCGTCATGGGGCTGGGAATCCCGTCCACCTGCATCGCATCAGGCGGAATCTACTACTGGAAGGAAAAGAGAGAAGTCCCGGATGTATTCAACGCAGTCTTCGACTACCCGGACCGCAGGCTTGCGGTCGTCTGGAATTGCACATTCAGCAATTCCGCTTCGGGCGTCAATCTGGCCACGATGATCTACGGAAAACACGCAACCATCGAATACGGTCGGGGCGGAGACCTGGAAGTGTACGTCGAGCCGAAAGGGAAGACCGACTTCAGCGCGGTGCCCGGGCTGGAGAAGGAGGCCGGGCAACCCGGGGAGCGCAAGGAACCGTTCTACAGGACTTCGCGCTCGGACAAGCTCTACGTCACCAGCCATTTTCAGGACTTTCTGGACTGTGTCCGCTCCCGGGCCAGGACCCGGTGCAACGAAGACGAGGCGTTCCAGGAGGCCGTAACCGCGATCATGTCCGTTCAGGCCTACAAGGAGAGGAGAATGGTGAAATGGGATCCGGCCAGCCAGAAGATCGTATGATCGCGAATCGGGGACGTCCCACTTAATCGGTAACTTCCTACTGTTCTTAGGTGGGACGTCCCCAAATTGCAGATGGAAGAGGCAAACATGAAAGCATCGGAAAAGATGTCCAGGCGGACATTTGCCGGCAGGAGTCTCATGGTGGCCGGGGCGGCCGGACTGTCGGCAGGATTCAGCGCGGGCCATGCCTCGGCGGCATCGGATGTCATCGGAGTCGGCATCATCGGGGCGGGTGGCAAAGGCACGGACCATCTGAACGAGATCCTATCGATCAAGGGGACGGAAATACGCGGGATCTGCGACGTCTATACCGCCCGCCTCGACAGGGCGGTGAACACGGTCCGTCAGAAGAACCCCGGGGTCAGGAGCTACATTGACTACCGCCGGATGCTCGAGAGCAAAGATATCGACGCCGTAGTCATCGCGACTCCTGATCACTGGCACGCCCAGATGACGATCGACGCCGCCGACGCGCAGAAGGACATGTACGTCGAGAAGGGAATGACGCGAACCGTCGCCGAGGCGAAGGCGATGGTCGATGCCGTAAAGAGGAACAAGCGGGTTCTGCAGCTGGGGCATCAACGAACCAGCAGCCCCGTGACCTGGAAGGCAAGGGAGCTGTGCGAATCCGGCCAAGTCGGCCACGTGTCCCTGATCAGGCTCTCCCGTTTCCGGAATTCCGTTCAGGGAGAGTGGAACTACAGGATCGAGCCGCAGGCCGGACCGGAAACCATCGACTGGAACCGCTTCCTGGGAAGCGCTCCCGCGAGACCCTTTGATCCGGAGAGGTTTTTCCGCTGGAGGCGCTACTGGGACTACGGAACGGGCATCTCCGGAGACCTGCTCAGTCACGAGTGGAGTGCGGCGAACGTCTTTATGAAGCTCGGTATTCCGCGGACCTGCATCGCGTCCGGCGGCGTTTACTTTTGGGAGGACGGGAGAGAGGTCCCGGATGTGCTCAACGTGCTGTACGAGTATCCAGAGAAGGATCTCTCCCTCACCTTCAGCAGTACCTTCAGCAATTCGCGCGGAGGAACGGAGTCCGAGACCATTGTTTTCGGCAGCGACGCCACTCTCGTACTGACCGGCGACCTGACTATGTACCTGGAGCCGAGCGGCGAAAAGAACCTGGCACTCATAGAAGCGGCCCGTCAGATGCGCCGGAAAACCGGCCAGAAGGTCGGAGACAAGGAGCCGGTACCGGTGCTGACCTTTACGCGCCGGGATGGCCAACTGCCAAGCCATATGCAGAACTTCTTCGACTGTGTCCGTTCGAGGGAGAGGACTCGCTGCAACGAGGACGACGGTTTTGACGAGGCCGTCACACTGGTGATGTCGGTCGTATCGTATCGTGAGAAGAGAATGGTGACCTGGGATCCGCAAAAGAAGGACATTGTTTGATCCTGCAGCCTGCTGGTCCGGCCCATGGGGAAAATCGATAAACGGAGCGAAAGAGTTGCGGATCTTCTTGAGTCCACTTGTCGTTTTGGCAGTTGTGGGCGGCGCTGGTTTGCCCGCCATGCAATCGTCGGTGATCCACGGACGGGTCGTTGACGACTCCGGGGCCGGGATCGAGTCCGCCCGGGTGTCAATTCAGGCGGGTGGCAGCACGCTGTACGGGGTGACCGGGGCGGGCGGCGAGTTCTCGGTTCCCCGGATCCCTGTCGGGCCGTATCGCCTCGAGGCAACAGCGCCGGGATTCACCAAAGAAGTACGCGATGGAGTGGCGAGCGGCGGGAGCGAGCTGCAGGTTCCGGAGATCCGTCTATCGCGCGCGGCGTCGATACAGGCAATCAAGGGTGCGGAGGAAAGAAACCCGAACTACTTCATCAGCAAGATCGATCTGCACGTCGTGCGCGAAACCCTGCGACGCTCCGTCATCCACCCGCTGGCGATCGAATTCGACGCGGCGCATCCCTCCTACGGCGCGGAATTCGGTGTCGCTCTGCGCCAGCTGCCGCTCATCACCCCCGGCGAAAGGAGGCCGGCGTTTCGTCACTCCATCTACGCTAGCCATCAGAACAGTGCGCTGAACGCCCTTCCTTTTTTCAACATCGGCCCGCTCCGCCCCTCGCGGCGGAACCAGTTCGGCGCCTCGAGCAACGGTCGGCTTCTGGGCCGGAACCTTTTCTACATGGTTGAACTCGATTGCCTCAAGGAGTCGGGATACGTGAACGGCAATGTCCGGATCCCGCGGGTCGACGAACGTGTGCCGAGGGCGGCCGATGAGACAACCAACAGGATCATCCTCGCGCTTCTGCAAGGCTATCCCCAGGAGGGTCCCAACCTCGAGGACGTCGCCGAACGCCAGACCAATACGAACGCCCTCCGCACGATCGACAATTTCGACCTGACCGCTCGGCTGGACTACTTGGGCGCACGGCACCGGGCAGCGGCTCGCTACGCCATTTCGGATTACTCCGAAGACCCGTTCGAACTGGTGGCGGGGCAGAATCCCAAAACCAGCCTGCGCCCCCAAAGCATATCGCTGACGCATGAATTCAATCGCGGCTCCCATGGCATCGTGCGCAGCTCGTTTCACTTCGACCGCCTGCGCGCCCTGCTTACGACGACGGACTGGTTCCGCTCGCTGCGGGCGCCGCTCGGCCTCGCCGATGTGCCGGACATCGATTTCGGCGGTGATTTCGGCGCGGACCTGAGCCCCCTGGGGCCGAAGACGGAGTACCCGCGCAACCGTAATCAGAACAGGTTCGCCTTTGCCCTGGGCGTCATTGAAACGCGCGGTCCGCACCGGTTGCAGTGGGGTGGAACTGCTGCAAGGGTGCAGACCAACGACCTGCAGAGCGACAACACCCGCGGCCGCTTCGTCTTCGACCGGAATTTCGGACGCAGCCCGATCGAGAACTTCCTCCTGGGCACGCCGACGAAGTTTACCATCACGCTGGGCGACCTATACCACGGGTTTCGCCACAGCGAGTATGCGCTATTCCTGCACGACAGGTGGGCGCTCAGGCCGGATTTCACGCTCAGCGCGGGCCTGAGATACGAGATGACTGGCGCGCCGTCCGAGGTGAACGGCCGGATCGAGTTTCCTTTCCGATCGGACGCCAATAACTTCGCTCCGCAATTCGGCTTCGCCTGGCGCTCCGCGCCCGCGAGACTCGTCGTTCGGGGCGGCTATGGGATCTCGTTTGGGCAGGTGTTCCCTGGGACGTACCAGCTGGCCCGCTTCAATCCGCCCGCGGTCAGAACCCTCACCATCCCGAACCCTAGCCTGGCGGATCCTTTGCGGAACGTGGACCTGACAGCCCCGTCCGAGTCGCGCTCGGAACGTAACCTGCTCAGCCCCGACCTTGTGTCCCCTTACACGCATCAGTACAACCTGACCCTCGCGCGGGAATTTTCGAGGACGGCCCTTGAGGTTTCCTATGTGGGCGCCCGGACGCTCAAGATGTTTTTCCCGTACGTTTCAAATCGGGCGGAACCCGTTCCGGGGATTCCGGCCACCACCGCGACCATCAACCTGCGTAGGCCCGATCCGCGCTATCTGCGAATTCAGACCGTCATCAACAGCGGGATCGCCTATTTCGACGCGCTGCACGCAAGCTCCCGAATCCGGGTGCTGCGTGGCCTTGCCATCGACGCGGACTACACCTTCTCTAAGAATCTGTCGAGCGGTCACGCCTTTTACAGCACGCTCAACCGTGAGAAAGGAATCGCCCTCAGCCAGAACAACGCTGATTTCCAGGCCGACCTCAAGGGGCCTTCGGAGATGGATGCGCGGCATGCCTTGGTCGTGAATTTCCTCCACGAGCTGCAGCCCTCGTGCCGCCTGTGCGGCTTCCTGAGAGGCTGGCGCGTGTCCGGGTCCACGGCTTACCGGACGGGCAACTGGTTCAATCTCACCACGAGCTCCGACGCTCCGGGTTTCGGGAACGTCGACGGAGAGGACGACGATCGTCCCAACATTCTGAACCCCTCGATCCTGGGGATGTCTGTCGATAATCCGGACACCTCCGCCACCATCTTCAATCCGGCGTTTTTCGACTCCGACATCGAGCCGGGAGGCCGTGGCAATATTGCCAGCCGCGTGTTCCGGAAGGACAGTCTGCAGAATACGAATCTTTCCATTAGCCGGAGTTTCGATCTGTTCCGCGAGGGCAGACAGCTCATGTTCCGAATGGATCTCTACAACGCTTTCAATCACCCCCAATTCGAACGTCCCGGCGACGTCTTCCCGTCGCCGGTTTTCGGCAGGATCATCGACACGCAGAACAAGGGACGGGTGATTCAGCTGATGCTGCGGGTGGATTTCTAGCTGCGCTGGCGCAAGATAAGTCGGACAGAATTTGGAAAAAATCACCCCACATTCTCCTGGTTTGGAGGTGTCTCCAGCTCAGGAGATATGCTGCCGGGAAGCCGGGCTGACCTGGAAAAACCCGGCTCGTGAGCCGTCGCGAAGGCTGCCCACGCTTGCCGCAAGGACACTCAGAGCCGGCCAAGGAGGGGCCACGCCCCTCGAACCCCCGGCACCCCAATAAGGCCTCGTCGCTCGTCACGCACGCGGGTTTGAGAATTCCGAATGCGGGATTCCGAATCATCCTTTCACGCCGGCAGTGCCGGCAACCTTCGTCCGACAACCTGGATCGCAGCACGCAAAACGGGAGCGGCGTCTCCCCGACGAGCTTCTTGTCGGCACGACGCCGGTCCCGGATCTTTTCCATGTACGAGAACCGGCTTCGGGGCCGGGCCGGGAGTCAGAGCAGCGCCCCGGCTCAATCCAGAAGGTCAAATCGACAATCTACTGTCGATTTCACCCCCCTGAGCGCATAAAATCAAAGTGGCGAAAGGTATCCAACAGTGAGCATAGAACTCCTGATCCTCCTGACACTTCTGCTGGCTCCGGGCCCCGGACCGCAGCAGCCGAAGGCCGAGACCGCGCCCACAGCCCCGCAGCCGGAATCGGTAACGATCCGCGCACAGGCCGCCGAAGTGCTGGTCGACGCGGTCGTGACTGACCGACGCAACCGGCTGGTGACGACGCTGAAACCGGAAGATTTTATCGTCTACGAAGACGGCGTCGAGCAGAGGATCTCATCTTTCCGCCTGGCCAGCGAACGGCCGGCGGCAGCGAAGCCCGAGCCGTCAGAGCCCGCACCTCCGGCACCCGAAGCCCCCAAGCCGGCTCCCGAGGCTTCACCGCCGCAGTTTCAGAATCTGACGGTCCTCTTGCTGGACTACTCGACCACCCAGTTCCAGAACCAGAAGCTGGTACAGGACGCCGCCGTCCGGTACGTCAACGAGCGCCTGCGTCCGAACGACCTGATGGCCGTTTTCGTGCTGGGGACGAGCCTGCGGTTTCTGAGCGATTTCACCGACGACAAGGAAACCCTCCTCGCGGCGCTGCGCTCGAGGGACGTAACAGGGTCGGCACTCGCGGCCGAACGGGGAAGCCTCTCTTCCGGCATCGCGGCGGCTCGCGCCACCAGACCGGCAGCGACGACGCCCGCCGCCGGCCTGAGCGGACCGGGAGCGGCGGCCTCGGGGGCCTCGATGGGTGCGACCGGCCCGGGGCGCGCGGCCGCCATGATGGCGGCCCGCATCGAAGCCCAGTTCATCGCGCTTCAGTCCGCGCTGGACCAGAGGATGACGCGCGCCGTCCTCACCGCTATAAGGGCCATCGCGATCGGTGTCGGCCACATCGAGGGCCGCAAGAACCTGATCCTCTTCTCGCAGGGTTTCGTCGTCGGCGAGGCGCTCGAGGACCAGTTACAGGCGGTCGTGGATGTGGCAAACCGCGCGCGCCTTGCCATCTACTCGATCGACGCGCGCGGACTGGAAACTAGGGAATTGAGCAGCGATATCGTGCCGAAGGACGAGCTGACGGCGCTGATCGACAAGCCCCAGCGCGACCGCATGGCCGCAGTGGGCGGCGAGACGGTCTTCGACCGGGCACTCCAGGTCGGCCGTGACATGGAAGAGAGCGCCTTGCGCTACGTATCCAACGCCACGGGCGGCTTTCTCATCCGGAACACCAACGACCTCGCCCTTGGGCTGGATCGTGTGGACGAGGAGATGCGCGGCTATTACCTGCTCTCTTACCGCCCATCGAATCCCGGCTACGACGGCAGGTTCCGGCAGATCCGTGTCGAGGTGCGCCAGCCCGGACTGAGCGTGAGGGCACGCACCGGATATTACGCCATTCCGGCGGGCTATGAGTTCCTCTCACCCGAGGAATATCAGGTATTGCAGGCCGCGCGCGCGGCAGGCAGCACCACTCCGCTCTTTCTCCGTGCCGGCGGCTTTCTTCACGAGGAAAACCGCTATCGAGTTCCGGTGGTGCTCGAGGTGCCGGCGCGTTCGATCCGGTTCGAAAAGAGCGGCAACATCTTCATCGCAAAACTCCAGGTCGTCGGACTTGTGCGTGACGCCGAGGGGGAGATGGTTAGCAGGTTCGGCGGGCGTCTCCAGTACAGTGCCAGCGAAGCGGAATACCGAATGCTCCTCCCGGGGAATGTGAGTGTGCTCAATACGCTGGAACTCGGGCCCGGCAACTACTCTGTGGAGCTGGCAATAAAGGACACGGCCTCCGGGGCTGCCGCGTTCCGCCGCGAGTGGCTCTACTTGCGGGAGCATCATCCCCAGCTCGCACTCAGCACCGTCCTGCTGGCCAAGCAGGTGGACAAGGCTGACGGAGGTGCCGAACAGTTCCTGTCAGTCGGAGGGGTAAAGATCCTCCCGCTGGCACAGTGTGAGTACCGCAACGGCGAAAATCTGATCTTCTATTTCGATATCTATGACCCGCAGCTCCGCGCCGACAAGAAGGCAGACGTGACGGTGAATCTATGGCTGACGCGCAACGGCCAACGGCTGAAGATCGGGCTGCCGGAGTATTCCCTGACGGATGCCGCTGCCGGGCCGGTTCCCCATATGACCCTTGCGCGCTTCGTCCGGCTGGCCGGCCTTGATCCGGGCGACTACTCGCTTGTGGTGCAGGTTAAGGACAGACTGGCGAACCGCACCGAGATGGCTCAGGCGCCTTTCGTCGTGGTTGAGTGAGCCGGGCTATTCCAACGCCTGCCAGGAAGGCGCCCGGAACAGCCCGGAAACGGACAAGCATCCTGCATTGCGTGCTCCGATCTGGGGACGGAATGATCTTGGGGGCAGGCAAGCGGGCAGCCTCTGCAGACTAGGGCATGCGATTGGCATGCTTCTCTCCACCCGTTCTCGACGGCCGAGCCTTCCGTGCACAGAGCGGCTGAACATGTGCCGTTGTTGAGCATTGTCATGATATCGGCCGCCGCGCTGCATCACCAGCCGCTCACCAAGGCAGATTACAAACCACTGAACGGAAACATGACGCGGGTCAAACGCACGCTGGCGGCATTCGCATGCTTTAACAGCACCACGATGCGGTCGAATGCACTTTGACCTCCGGGTCGTTCACCTTTGCGCCGCGGAAAAGGTGCATGTTGCATATAAGTGATAATGACACTCTAAAGCGTTGATTCTTATTGACTTAGGAGCGTACCTGAAAATAGGATGGCGCCCAGGTGTTTGTCATTCTATCTGGACTGGAGGACTCCGGTGATTAAAAAGGTCCTGCTATCTCTATTTCTCGTGATGGGCCTCGTTGCTGTAATGCCCGCTCTGGCACAGCAGACAGGAGCCATCAGCGGCACCGTTGTCGATCCGTCGGGCGCGGTGATACCGAGCGCGGAAGTCACGGTCACCAACGAGAGGACGGGGCTGAAACGTGTGGGGCTCACGAATGATGTCGGCTTCTACACTTTCCCCGAACTTCCGTACGGATTGTATACGGTGAGCGTGTCCATGTCCGGCTTCAAAACGGCCTCGAGAACAGGCATCGACCTGCATGTGGCCGAAGAGAAGACCGTCCCTATAAAGATGGAGATCGGCCAGCAGAGCGAGGTCGTAACCGTCACAGGCGGCGCCACCGAAGTGAACCTGAGGACGGGCGAGGTCTCGAACCTGATCGACGGTCAGCAGATGGTCGAGCTGCCTCTCAACGGCCGCAGCTTCGTCCAGCTCACGCTGCTCGTTCCCGGCGCCAACATCGGCGATAACGCGAAACCCGGTTTCACAGGCCTTCTCGGCGGCGTCGATATCTCCATGAGCGGCAGCCCGGCGAACGCCAACGCCTGGCTCGTCGACAGCGCGGACAACGTCGACCATGGCTCCGGTCGCACGATCCTCGTTTACCCGTCGGTCGATGCGATCGAGGAGTTCAAGGTCCAGCGCAATTCATACGGCGCAGAGAACAACGCGGCCGGCGGTGCGCAGATCAACCTCGTCACGAGGGGCGGCACAAACGCTTTCCACGGTTCGGCTTACTGGTTCGGCCGCAATGACATTTTCAATGCGAACAACTTCTTCCTGAATCGGGCCGGGGTCACCGACAAGCCGAAACTGCGTTACAACAATTTCGGATACACGATCGGCGGGCCCGTCGCCAAGGACAAGCTCTTCTTCTTCTGGTCGCAGGAGTGGCGGCGCTAGATACGAGGCATCACACGCAAAGCCACGGTCCCGACCAACCTGGAGCGTACGGGAAACTTCAGCGGGCCGACATCCGCAAACCTCCCGAAGCCGGTCGATCCTTACACAGGCCTGCCTTTCCCCAACGACACCATCCCTTCGAACCGGCTAAGTCCGGCCGGTCTCGCGGTTCTCGGGAAACTGCCCAAACCGACGCTGCCCACCACCCAGGACAACTGGGTGCAGGCCGTTCCTACGGGTATCTTCACGCGCCAGGAGCAGGTCCGCGGCGACTGGAACATCACCCAGAACCACCAGGCAATGATACGCTACACGCAGGACGCGTGGGACAATCCGGCTCCCAACTATGCGTCCGAAGGCGGCCTGTGGGGAGACGACGGCTTCCCGACCGTCGATTCCGACTGGAGCCAGCCGGGCAAGAACCTCAGCGCGCGCCTGACTTCCACGTTCGGCCCGACTGCGGTGAACACATTCCAGTTTTCGTATTCCAACAACCGCATCTACATCACCGACGGCATAGGCGCAGACATCAAGCAGAACATAATCCAGAAGATACCGACCGTGTTCCCGGGCAAGAAAGAGCACTACGCCATCTTCTGGTCCGGAGCGCCGATCAACAGCCTGTGGAATATCGCGCCGTGGGATAACACGCACGATATCTGGAGCTGGAAGGACGATTTCAACAAAACCATCGGCAATCACAGCCTCAAGTTCGGCGGCCTCTATGCGTGGTACACCAAGGATGAGGATATGTTCTATGAGGGTGTCTCGCCCCAGTTCTGGGGGCCCGTTGCGGGCGGAGCCGGCCTGGGCGGCGGCTGGGGCGACTCCCGGGCGCCGGGCAACGGCACGGGCGGCATCACCAACAACCTGCTCGCCGACCTCCTGCTGAGGGACGTCTGGTGGGCTGGCGGCGACGAAGGGTCCAACAAAGTCCGCAGCAAGATTGGCTGGCAGGACATCGAGGTATATTTCGCGGATACCTGGCGCGTGAAGCCGCGCTTCACGCTCGATTACGGAGTCCGCTGGTCCATGCTGCCTCCCAGCTACCAGCGCGATTACCGGATGGGTAACTGGATACCCAGCCTCTGGGATCCCAAGATCGGCACCAGCGATCCGCTCAACGGAATGATATTCCCTGAGCAGCTCTCGATTCCCGATAAGGGAATCAAAGGCGGAACACAGAACCTCAGAGGGATGAATGTCGGCAAGGGACTGCGCAACACATCCCTGAACACCGTTGCGCCGCGCCTCGGCTTCGCGTTCGATCCCACCGGAGCGGGCAAGTGGTCCATCCGCGGGGCGTTCGGCTTCTTCTACGGCCGTCCCGACATGACCATGCCGACCGGCCAGATGGCCGGCCAGCCGCCCTTCCGGAGCACCCTGAGCTGGTGGGCCGGCAGGCCGCTCGACTACTTCCCGTCCGATGTCCCCACTGCGGGTGTGGGCCTGCCCGGCTATTCGATCGACACCAACTGGAAGGTCCAGGGGAGCTACCAGTAGAACATCACGCTCGAGCGCGAGATCATGAAGGACACCAAGCTCGAGGTGGCCTACGTGGGCAACCGCGGGCACCACATGCCGTACAATTACGACATGAACTCGGTGCCGCCCAGTCAGTGGCTCGAGTTTGCGCGCCGGGCGTACACGCCCGACGGCGGAGAGGAGAACGAGCTGCGCAAGTGGTACAACTTCAAGGGCAATCAGAACCTCTGGTTCATCACGCAGGGAGCGAACTCGTATTACCACGCCTTCCAGGCGTACGTGAACAAGCGGTTCTCCGACAACTTCTCGTATCAGCTTGCGTACACGTTTTCCAAGATGCTCGCCAACAACGGCATGACCTGCTGCGGCGCCGACGAAGCCACCCGGCTGTTCTCGTCCGACATCCCCTGGTACAATTACGGGCTGACGAATTTCGACCGCACGCACGTCCTCTCCATCAACGCCATCTACCATCTGCCGACCTTCGCGGGACGCAACTGGGGAATGCGTTACTTGCTGGGCGACTGGGAGCTGACCGGGATCTATGGGTACAGCTCCGGCATCCCACTCACCCCCTATCTCGACAGCGCCATGATCGGCATCTGGCGCAATCGCCCGAACCAGATCGCAGACGCTAAGGGACCGCAAACGGCGGAGAAGTGGTTCAACACCAACGCCTTTGGCGTCCCGGATCCGGGTAAACTCGGCAATCTAGGCGTCGGGCCGGTCCGTGCGCCGGCGATCAACAACATGGACTTCGCGATCTACAAGAACTTCAAGGTAACAGAAGGGTCCAGGATCCAGTTCCGCTTCGAGACCTTCAACACCCTCAACCATACCCAGTTGAAGGACATCAATGTGCAGTTCCAGCTGCCGAGCGGGCTCACGATGGATCCGGCGACCAATAAATTCATCAAGCCGGCTCAGTGCACGAGCTGGCCGAATTGCCAGCAGAACGTCAACTTTGGAGTGGCGCAGAGGGTCCGCGATCCCCGCGAGATCCAGTTCGCTCTGAAGTTCATCTTCTGAGATTGAGAAGGGTTCGTCCCGGGGCGTGTGGGCTTCGTTCCACACGCCCTTTTTTGTTGCATATTGCAGATCGATCTCGGTGGTTTATCCCCTGCGGAAAGAGAATCTGCAATCTACAATCCGCAATCCGAAAACCGGTTGTACCGATCCGTTCCCGGTGGTCTAATAATCCTGGGGCGGATAATGAAGTCGAGACTCTTCCCTCTGATACTTCTGGCATCCTTGCTTGGTCTCCCTCCAGCGATTTACGACCAGGCGCAACGGAAACCGGCGGCCCCGACGAAGAAGTCGGTCAAGAAACCTGCTCGCGAGGAAAAGAGCGTACCCCAGCTCCTTCAGGAAAGATTCGATAGCGGCCAAAGAGCCGAGAAGGAAGGCGACCTGATCCGGGCCGAGAGCGAATACCGGCAGGCCTTAGGAATCGCTCTGGAGCAGCTCGGAAGCACCTATGAGAGTCTCGGTGACCTCGACAAGGCCGCCGCCGCCTATCAGGCTGCGACGGAGGCCAGGGCCAATTCCACGCGCGCCCTGCTCGGCCTCGGCACTGTCTATCTGCGCCGGGCCGAATATGAGAAGGGGGTGGAAGCGGTCCAATTGCTCATCGCGCAGCAGCGCGTCAACCCGCCTGCCAGAACGCTGCTGGGCAAGCTCTACGTCGGGATGGAGCGTTACGACGCCGCGGTCCAGGAACTGGAGGAGGCCCAGCGATGGGATCCGGATGACCAGGAGATCAAGTTCGCACTCGCCAGCGTCTACCTGCGGCAAAAGCGCCCGGAGAAGGCGGCTGCCGTTTTTTCCGAGATGTTGCGGCGATTTGGCGAGTCGGTTCCCCTGCGCATCTTTTTCGGAGTCGTCTACTTCGAGAACGACTATTTCGAGAAGGCGCTCGAGGAATTGAGGCGCGCGGTTGCGCTCGACCCGAACTACCCGCGCGTCCATTACTACCTCGGGCTGGCACTGATCTCCCAGGAAGGAAATCGCGAGACCGAGGCCGCAATCAAGGAGTTCCTGGAAGAACTCGCCCGGCACCCCAAGGACTACCTCGCGAACTACCTGCTCGCGCTTGTCTACATCGAGGAGCGCCGCTATTCGGACGCGCTGCCTCACCTCGAAATGGCCGTGGCGGCCGAGCCCTCGAAGCCCGATCCGAGGCTTTACCTCGGCCAGGCACTGTTTCTCTCCGGCCGGCAGGACGCCGCTGTTCCCCATCTCATGAAGGCGATCGAACTGACGCCGGATCCGAGCCGCAACCAGTACCAGATTTCCAAGGCCCATTACTGGCTGGGCCAGTACTACAACCGGCAGGGGAAAAAGGAGGAGGCCAAGAAGCAGATGGATCTGGCCGCCGCCTACAGGTCCAGGGCCAACATCGTCGACCAGCAGCGCATCCAGAGCTATCTGGGAATGAGCGGCATGGGCGGCCCGAGCGACCTCAAGAGGGAGGTATCGAGCAACGCACCCTCTGTCCTGACCTCCCGAACGGACCTGAGGCCCGGCGAGAAGGAGCAGCTGGAAGACGCCGAGCAATTCCTGAGTCGCGTCGCCGGCCAGGCCTACAATCAGCTCGGACTGCTTCGCACGCGGCAGTCGGATTTCCGGCGTGCCGGGCAGCTGCTGGTCAGGGCGGCACAATGGGCGCCGGGGATCCCGGCCGTCCACTTCAACGCCGGTCTTGCGCTCTACCGCGGGCAGGACTATGAGAAGGCGATCGCACCTCTGGAGAAGGCGCTGGAAAAGGAGCCGGAACGTGACGACATCAAGCTCCTGCTGGGCATGAGCCTCTTCTTCGCCGAGGAATACAACAAGGCCGGCCGGTTGCTTACTTCATTGGCTGCCGGAGGAAATCAGGATCCCCAGCTCCTGTATGCACTCGGTTTATGCCATGCCTATGCGGGAAACCGCGAGACGGGCATTCAGATCCTCAAGGAACTGATGGCGAAATACCCCGGCGTTCCCGACATCCATACCGCCCTGGGTCGCGCCTATGCGCTGGACGCCAACCTCCAGGCAGCTGATTTTGAGTTCGCCAGAGCCCTTGAAATGGATTCCCGCCTGCCGGACGTGCATTACCACAAAGGGCTGGCACTCATCCGGATGAAGAAGAACGAGGAGGCCGCCGAGGAATTCCGGCAGGAGCTGGCGTTAAACCCCCGGCACCCCAAGGCAGCTTACCACCTCGGATTTGCGTTGGCCACGCTCGAGAAATACGACGACGCGATCACTTTCCTCAATCGGGCGATTCAGCTTGATCCTACATACGCGGACGCCTACTACGAGATGGGAAAGGCACAGCTCAGGAAGGGTGCTGTGAAGGACGCAGTCGCGTCGCTGGAAATGGCCTCGAAGCTCGGCGGCACGCGCTCCTACGTGCAGTATCAGCTGTCGCAGGCCTACCTGAAGTCAGGACAGATGCAGGACGCGCAGGCCGCCATCGCGCGCTACCGCGAGTTCAAAGCCAAAGAGCAGGCGGCGCGCGCCGCCCCCCGCACCGCCCCGCCGGAGCCCAGATAACGCCACAGGATCACGACGATTCCCGGAGCAGGCGGGAGGGCAAATATACGAGCCTCATGCGGGCATTGTTGACGAATCCTTTCTTACGTTATACTGCTTACGTAAGGAGGACTCCGTTGGATAAGATTGTTTCAGCGAGGCTTGATCCCGCCGCGGTAGATGAAATGAACCGCGCAGCCCGTCTGCTCGGCATCACCAAGAAGCGCTTCCTGGAGGAGGCTATCCGGCTGCGCGCGCAGCAGATCGCTTCCGGTGAGGCCAGCGATGTGTGGGCGCAGACTTCGGGGGCCTGGAAGCGGGACGAGCCGGTGGCGACCACGATCCGTCGTTCCCGGCGGGCGTTCAACAGGGCTTTCAAGAGACACCACGGCGGGTGATATGCGCGCCTATGTCGACAGCGACGTGCTGATCCGGCACCTGCGCGGGGACCCGCGCGCGGAATCACTTCTCCGATCGATGGATAAGGATCCCGACGTGGAATTCTGGATCGGAGCACTCCAGCGCGCCGAGATTCTCTTCTTTATGAAACTGTCTGAGGAGAGGGCCACGCGCGGACTTCTTTCGCGCTTTAAGACCGAGCCGGTCACCGAGCAGGTCGTTGACGCCGCAGCCATCCTGTATCGCCGGTGGAATCCCACGCACGGCATTGACGTCAGCGATGCGATACTGGCCGCAACCGTGATGACGACGGGGGGCAAGATCGTCACGCTCAATGTGAAGCATTACCCGATGCCGGACGTGATCGTCGCCCAGGCGTGGTGACGCTGCGAACAGGCGCCTCCTAAAAACGGAGGATGACTTCCTGCGGCCGGCCTTTGGCCGGGGGAAGGCGGAGCGTGTAGCCCTGGGTCGCCGCGGGCTTCTCCTTGACGGAGAAATAAAGGAACCTGTCACGGGTGAAGCCTGGCAGGACAGGTTCCGACATGTGGAGCTTGTCGCCAAAATCCTTTTCAACGAGCTGGCTCTCGTACCGCGACAGGTCACCACCCGATCCTCCTCCTCCCGGATTGAGGACCACGTCCACACTGGGACGGCCCCATGGGCCGCCGTAGGGATCGTTCCCGTAGCGCCGGTCGCGGTTGCGGGGATCGTTCGGGTCGTAGCGCGGATCGTTCGGATCCATGGATGGATCGTAGCGCGGGTCCGTGGGATCATAGCGAGGATCTCTCGTGGATGTGCCCACGCTAACGGGTGGTTCTCTTCTCCGGGTTTCCGCCGAAACCACGAGACCCTTCAAGACCGCCTGCGCCACTATGTCAGCGCCCACGGCGGGAACCTCGGCGCCGTCCGGAGCGAGCAGCCGGATTGTATCGACCTGGAGATCCACCTCCTGCGCCCCTCTGTTGATGACGGCCAGACGCACGGCCACGATGTTGGAGGAGATCAGGTCCTTGTAGAAAAAGTCCTTCTGGTCCTTCTCCCGCGCGAGGAAATCCGCCGCGTAGGTCACATCCGCCGCGGTTACCCGGGCCTGGAATTGATCGGGTTTCTTGGGTTTGATCGTCTTGGCTTTGAAGCCGGCGAGACAGACCGTCGACAGAAAAACCATGCAAAGCAAGATCGCAAGGCGTCTCATGGATCCTCCCGAAGGGATTGAGCCCCCTCCTATTTTGTACCTTTCAGGTTCCGGATACCAGTAGTTGCGGATCTGATCCGTTTCAGACGCAAAACTCCACGGGCATTCGTTTGTTGGACTGGACTTGGGTCTCGACGCAGGCCTGGACCGTGGGTCGGCAAGATGCGAGGGCATGCAAGTACACCCAGGCGAAGTTGGCCGCGGTTGCCGGACTCTGAAGCGAGTCGCGGCTGCCAGGCACGAGCAATCCGGCTTGGAACAGGGGTCTTCCCGCTCCGTCGGGCGGCCGGAGCCTACTTGGGATAGGACCTGTGTTAGAATCCGCCCTGCTCCATGGAGGTCAGCGATGGCATACTTACTGGGATTGGACGTGGGCACCACGGGATCGCGGGCGGCGATCATCGATGAATCAGGCTTGGTCGCGGCTGCGGCATCGGCGGACCACGCGCCGATGGCACAGCCGCGGCCCACCTGGGCAGAACAGGATCCCCGGGACTGGTGGCGCGCCGCGCAGGAGGCAATACGCGCGGCGCTGAAACTCGGAAACATTCCGGGGGGAGAAATCGCGGGCGTGGGGCTGTCGGGCCAGATGCACGGAGCCGTTCTGCTCGACAAGAATAACGATGTGATAAGGCCGGCCATAATCTGGTGTGACCAGCGAAGCCAGGCCCAGGCTGACTGGTTCACCGAAAAGATCGGAGCGGCCAGGCTGAAAGAGATTACCTGCAATCCCGCGCTGACCGGTTTCACAGTACCCAAGTTGCTCTGGGTCCGCGACCACGAACCGGAAAACTATTCCCGCATGCAGATGCTCCTACTCCCGAAGGACTACGTACGCTTCCGCCTGACCGGTGGCTTTTTCACCGAGGTCTCCGATGCTTCCGGCACCCTCCTTCTGGACGTGCCGAAGCGGCGCTGGTCCGGCGAGATTCTCGACGCCCTCGAGATGAAACCCGGTCAACTGCCGCAGGTCGCCGAATCCCACGAGCCGACGACAAGAATCAGCACCGAAGCCGCCGCTGCGACGGGGCTCCGGGCAGGCACCCCGGTGGTCGGCGGAGGCGGCGATCAGGCCGCCGGCGGGGTCGGCAACGGCATCGTCGAACCCGGCATCGTCAGTTCGACGATCGGGACGAGCGGCGTCGTTTTTGCTTACACCGATGCACCTCACCTGGATGTTGCAGGCCGCGTTCATACCTTTTGCCATGCGGTCAGAGACCGATGGCACGTCATGGGTGTCACCCAAGGCGCCGGGCTTTCCCTGCGCTGGTTCCGCGATAACTTCGCCGCTGCGGAAATCCGGGAGGCGCAGGCCGCCGGCAAAGATCCCTATGAACTCCTGACGGCACAGGCAGCGTCGGCTCCGCCGGGCTGCGAAGGACTGATCTATCTGCCTTATCTTATGGGAGAGCGGACGCCGCACCTGGATCCCCTCGCACGGGGAGTCTTCTTCGGACTCACCGCGCGCCACACGCGCGCCCACATGATCCGCGCGATCCTCGAGGGAGTGGCCTTCTCGCTGCGCGACAGCCTGGAGATCTTCAAGGACATGGGCGTCGCTTCGGAACAGATCCGGGCCTCAGGCGGCGGCGGACGAAGTCCGCTCTGGAGGCGGATTCAGGCGGATGTGTTCGGACGGGAGATGGTAACGATCAACGCCACGGAGGGTTCCGCGTACGGCGTTGCCCTGCTTGCCGCGACGGGCACGGGACGATATTCGACGATCCAGGAGGCCTGCCGCGCCGCGATCCGTGTCACCGACCGCTGTGAGCCGGACCCGGCGCGGGCGCGCATGTACGAAGAACAGTATCAGATCTACCGCAGCTTATACGACCGACTCAGGGAATCGTTCCGTGCCGTAGCCGCTATCCGATAGGGCTGTAGCATCCGGCAGATGGGGGGCGTGCTGTCGAATACCCTGCTCACGAATCCGCGGGCCGAGCCGGATGGCCCGGGCCATCCAATTCTCTTTCGCAACCTGGAGGATTTCCACCGGCTCCCGGTGAAGAAGCAAACTTGAGAGAAGAGCCACGGGAAAGCTCGCTATAAGGGGTGGACAACCGGTCCGCACGAGACCCTTGCCGCGGCGGCCCGAGTTCGGGAACGAGGAACACAAGGCGCTGCTCGAGGCGCTCGAACAAGGCAGCCGGGGCGGCCCCTCAGGGGGCTGGACTGCTGCCCCGGCACACGGTCCTTCGATTGGATAAGTCCCATGGACCAGAGACACAGCCCGGAGGCACTGGCGTCCCGACTGGTGGGGGAGCTTGTGCAGGGACAAGGAATGAACGACTTCCTGCACCGTTTCCTGACCGCGATCGGGAACGCATTCGCCGCGCCTCGGCAGACGCTTTACGACTACGACGAAAACACCGGGCGTTTCGAGCTGCTCTACTTCTCGGGCTACCCTGCGTCGCACCGTTCCGAACTCCACAGGCGCATGCTGAAACTGGACCTGCAGCGCGCTATAAGCGACAGAGGTCCATATTGGTCGGGCATCCCGGATGCATGCATGCTCATTCCCCTTTATTTTCAGGACACGCTGGAAGCGGTGTTATTGCTCGAACCTCGAGGAGCCGTGCGGGAACTCGACGAGAGGACGATCTCCCTGAGCCGGATCGTCTCGCGTTTCCTCGGGCTGTTCATGTCGTCGAGCCGGCTTCCTGTAAACCAGCAGTGGACCGGGCTCTCCAGGACAGACCTCGAGCGGGCGAGAGAGGTGCAGCGCAGTTACCTTCCCGCGGTCTATCCCGAGAGCAGGCGTTGCGAGATCTACGGGCACAACCAGTCTTCCGCCATCGTAGGGGGAGACTACTTCGATGTGTTCCGCGAGCGGGAATCCTCGATTCAAGGAGTGGTAGCCGACGCCTGCGGCCATGGGATGGCCGCCGCGCTCATCATGTCCACGTTCCGGGGCCTGCTTCAGTCCGAAGTGCGGCAACCCGGTGATATCCGTTCGTTGTTCACGCGGCTTAACCGGCGCCTGTACTCCGGCGGTGATCTGATACAGTATCTCACCGGGATCTTCTTCGAGTTCCGAGAGGAAACCGGCGAGCTCCGTTACTTCAATGCGGGCCATTTTGAGCCCCTGCTGATGCATGCGGACGGCTCTTTCTCTCAGTTGCCCGGCGGCGGCCCTCCGCTCGGGATGTTCCGGGACTCGGAGTATGCGATGCACGCCAGGGCCGCCGGTCCAGGAGATCTCCTTGTTCTCTTCACGGACGGACTGGCTGAGCTGCGCAGCCCTCGTGATGAGTTCTTCGGCGTCGGGGGGATCATGACCGCTGTGTCGAGACGGCGCACCCTGCCGTTACGTGAACTGGCGGCGCAGGTGCTTGCCGAGGCTGCGGCATTCAGCGGCAGGCCGGATACAGACGATGACCTGACGCTCTTCCTCATGCGCGTCCGGTGAGCGGGATGATCTCTCGAATCTGAATGCCTTGAGACCGTGTTGCGAGGATGTCGTACCATCCGCCTCTTTCCTGCAAGAGCCTTCTGGCGTAGTTCAACTCCGAACCGACCGACAGCGAGTTTATCGTGCCCAACCCTCTGCTCGTCCGAAAACAGGATGCTCGGTACCATCTCAGACGGATCTTCCCCTCGCCGTTTTTGAGTAAATAGCAGATTATTCAGAGCATGGGAGTGTTTTGGATTCGATTCTGTAGGCATGTAATTATCAAAATAGTGCTTGACAGGTCTAC
>JACADW010000119.1 GCA_013388445.1 Acidobacteriota bacterium
CGACGATGATCTGGTTGCACACCTTGCAGGTCTGGCCGTCGCCGTTGCCCCCGACCAGGGTGACGTTCTTGCCCATGAGTTCGAAAATCGGACGGACGCGGTTGAACGCGGTCTCGGTGCCGCCCACCATGATGGTCAACGTGGCGTTCCTGGCCCCGATCTCGCCGCCCGACACCGGCGCGTCCAGATAGTCGCAGCCCAGTTCATTAATGCGCGCCGCGAAGCTCTTGGTCGCGATCGGCGAAATCGAGCTCATGTCGACCACCGTCTTGCCCGGGGTCAGGCCGGCTGCGACGCCTTCAGGGGCGAACAGCACAACCTCGACGTCGGGCGTGTCCGGGACCATCATGATAATGATGTCCCCTTTCTGCGTCACCTCGCGGGACGAGGCGCACGCGATGCCTCCCGCCGCAGTCAGTTCAGGTGCGACACCTTCGAGCGAGTAGAGAAAGAGCCGGTGCCCCCCCTTGATCAAGTTCAGCGCCATGGGTTTCCCCATGATGCCCAAGCCTATGAATCCGATGTCCATGTTGGTCCTCTATGTCTAAAGACGAAGCCAGCCAAGAGACTGATACTGAGGCCGAGTTCCTCTGAGTAAGTCAGCGAACAGAGAATACAGAATCAAGTCTCACGTTTTCGGTTCAAGCATCCCCTGAAGGAACCTCCCGTATCCAGCGAACGGGGATTCACGACGACCGATATGGCTGGAACCAAGTGAGGCCCGCTTCGGTATTCCCGGCGGGTTTATATTCACAGCCGACCCAGCCGCCGTACCCCAGACGGTCCAGGAGGCCGAACAGGAACGGGTAGTGGATCTCTCCGGTCCCCGGCTCGTGCCTGCCGGGATTGTCGGCGATCTGAATGTGCCCTATGATTCCCAGGTTTTTTTCGATCGTCCAGGCCAGGTCACCCTCCATGATTTGCATGTGATAGACGTCGTACTGCAGACCAAGGTTCTTCGAACCTGCTTCCGCGATGACGTCGAGTGCCTGCCGTGTCCGGTTGAGGAAAAACCCGGGCATGTCCCTTGTGTTGATCGGTTCGATGAGCAGCCGGATGCCGTGCCGCTCGAGTTCCCCGGCCGCGAACGCCGCGTTGGCCACAAACGTATCGCGCGCCTGTGCCGCTGAGACGCCTTCAGGCAGGATGCCCGCCAGGCAGTTCACCTGGCTGCAGCCGAGAACCTTCGCGTAATCGATGGCTTTGCCTATTCCGTCGCGGAACTCGCCCACGCGTCCGGGCAGGCACGCTATGCCGCGGTCGCCCGCGGCCCAATCCCCTGCCGGCAGGTTGAAGAGCACCTGGGCGAGACCGTGCTGCGCGAGCAAATCCTCCAGCCGGTTCGCTTCATACGCATACGGAAACAGGTACTCGACGGCACGAAACCCCGCGTGTGCGGCGGCCGCGAAGCGTTCGGTGAATTCCACCTCGTTGAACATCATCGTGAGATTTGCCGAGAATCTGGGCATTCGTTCCTCCTCGCACGGTGGGCAATATTACGACGGAGCGGTTCAAAAGTCTGCACCCTCACGCACAGGCACGCCGGCGCGCGGGGACAGGCAGAAACAGGCGAAAAAGACGAGGGCGCCGGCACACTGTTGCGCGTTTGAGCCCCGACTTGACCGCCGTGCCCCGTAATGCTTCCGTCGCCTCCGTCCATCCTTCTACCTTCTTGCGGCCGCTGCCAACTCGGCCTTGAGGACCTCGACGGCCTTTTCGATCTGGGCGTCGCGGCCCTTGATGAAGTCGCCCGGCGTGTTATCCACATAGACGTCCGGTTGCACGCCGAAGTTTTCCATGTTCTCGCCGCGCACCGTCCAGACGCCGCTGCCCGGGGTGCGGATGGTCGAGCCGTCCAGCAGGGTGTACGAGCCCGTGCCGATGACGGCGCCCATCGTGGGCACGCCGATGACCTTGCCCAGCCCGAGGTCCTTGAAGCCCTGCGGGAACATCTCGGCGTCGGAGGCCGAGCGCTCGTTCTGCATCACCACCATCGGTCCGTAGAAGTTCTGCGGGCGCCACATCTGCACCTCGGAATCGCGCCCGACCGTGAACTGGTACCTCCGCCCCGACAGGATGGACAGCAATTCCTGGTCGATGCCGCCGCCGCCGTTGAACCGCTGGTCGATGATGAGCGCCTTCTTTGTGCGGTTGGCGGCCACGTCGAGCTCGAACTGCCGAAGCGACGCGGCGTCCATGGCCCGGATGTGCAGGTAGGCGATCTCGCCGCCGCCGAGCTTGTTGACCATCTCGCGGCGGTCGTTGACCCACCTTGCGTACTGGAGGTTTCCGAATTCGCGTTCGTTCACCGGCTCGATCGTGACCTCCCAGGCCCCTTCCTTCGCCGGTTTGTCGTTCAGCACGAAGTGAAACTTGCGGCCGGCCGCGTGTGTGAAGTGCCTCCAGTAGTTTTCGCCCGTCTTCAGTTCCCTGCCGTTGACAGAGAGGATGTAGTCTCCCGTACGGACCTTCAGGAAGTCCTTGTCGGCGGGACCGGTCTTGTATATGTGGCCGATGCGGAAGTGGCCGGACGCATCGGGGACTAGGTCAAAGCCGGGATAACGGGTTTCCACGCGCGTGCGCTCGCCGGGATCGGAGCCGCCGCTCACGCCCGTGTGCGAGGCGTTCAGCTCCCCGATCATCATCATCATGACCGTCTGCAACTCCTCCCGCTCCACGAGGTATTCGAGCAGCGGTTCGTACGCGGTCCTCGCCGCGCTCCAATCGACGCCGTGCATCTTGGCGTCGTAGAACCGGTTCTTCATGATGCGCCAGCCTTCGTTGAATATCTGCCGGCGCAGGGCCTTGCGATCGACCTCTATGTTCGCAGTAAAGTTGACGCGCCGGGGCGTTGCGCTTCCGGCCGAACTTGCCGCCGCCGACGACGCAGCTGCGGCGCCGCGTCCCCCGGCTGGTGGCGCAGCTGCCGCACCCGCAGCCCCTCCGGCACCGCCGACGGAAGCGGCGTACAAGCCCCTGCCGGAACGGAAGTACAGCGTGCGGCTGTCGCGCGTGAACGCCATTTGACCGCCGGCGCCGAAGCCTCCGAACCCGCGCACTCCGGGACCGCGTGCGCCCGGAGTCGACTCGGGGGCCGGTTGCGGAACACGGGCGAGGTTCTGACCGTCGATCCCGATGGTATAGATCGCCACCGACGGCATCCCACCCTCAACCGGTGGCCCTACCGCTGAGGGCATTGAGGAAGACGTGAAAGCAACGAGACGCCCGTCCGGAGAAGGTGTCAGGCTGCCTATGATATCGCCGGGCACTTCCAGCCGCCGGATGCGGCGAGCCAGCCCTTCCCAATCGATCTTCACCTCGGGCGGGGGCTGCGGGCTGCCGCCGGGACCGCCGCGCCCGCCGAAACCGCCGGCCTGACGCGCGGCCGCTTCAGCCGCCAGCCCCTGCGTCTCATTGTCGATGTCGCGGTTCGCAGGATCCTTCTCCTGATCGCGCAGAGACAAGACCCACAGCTGCATGCCGCCGCCGCGTCCGCCCACCGAGGCGATGCCGTAGCTCACGCCCGACGAAGAGGTGAATACGATGTACTTACCGTCAGCAGTCCAGACGGCGTTGTTTTCGGAAAAGAGAAGGCTGTCGTCCGAGATGTGCCTCTCTTCGCCTCCCGTGATCGGGACAATATAGACGTGGGAACGCATGGTACGGTCCTGCTTCGCCACTGTGATCCACTTGCTGTCCGGCGACACGGCCACCGATCCGATGCGGCCGACTTCGCTTGAGGTGACCACTGAGGTTGTGCCAGCTTCCACCGAGTAGTTGTACAGTCTCTTGCCGGCCGCCGTGTACAGCAGCGATTTCGAGTCGGGCGTCCACAGCAGGGTTCCCTTTTCGTTGTCGAGATCGGTGATCTTCCTCAGGTCCTTGCCGTCCGGATCGCAGATCCAGACCTCCTCGCGGCCTGACCGATCGGAGATGAAGGCAATGTATTTGCCGTCGTCGCTCACCACGGGGTTGCTCGCCTTGTATCCGGGATAGTCGTTGAAGTGCGTGATCCGCTCCGAGCGGCCTGAGCCGTCCAGGGCCAGCTTGTAGAGGTCGATGTGCTGGCTTCCCTTGGGGTTGTGGGCGTCGCACTCGACCAGCGTGTACTTCCCGTCGGGAAAGATCCCCTCCGGCTCGTCGTATTGATCCGGCGCGTTGGAATAGTTGACCACCTTGCCGGTCTGGAGGTTCAAACCCATGACCTCCGTCTTCTGATAGCCGTAGGCGCTGAAGATCAACTCGTTCTCGTCGGGTGGGCGGAAGTTCTGCGTTTCCAGGCCGCACTGGAAAGGAA
>JACADW010000338.1 GCA_013388445.1 Acidobacteriota bacterium
GTCAACAATCCGCAGACAGGAAATTGGGGAAATAGTCGCCTGTCACCAAATTGATGGGGCGGCCTTCAAGATGGGACTTGGCTGCAGCCATGGCCATGGCCACCGATATCCGCCCGTCCGCACCTCCTACCGGAACCGGCCTGTCCATCAGGACGGCCTCCATGAAATCAGCCACCTCGGCGACAAAGCTCTCCGTGTAGCGATCCATGAAGAAATTGAGCGGCAGGTCGCGCCTCACGCTCTGCCCGTCGCTGATAACCGCCTGGTTCGGGTAGTTGTTCATCGTGGCGATGGACCCCTTGCTACCCAGAATCTCGACCCTCTGGTCGTAGCCGTAGGAGGCTCGCCGGCTGTTATCGATCGTGCCGATGACACCATTGCAGAACTTGAGCAGAATAACCGCCGTGTCCACATCTCCCGCGGCCCCGATGGCGGGATCCACGCGGACGCCTGCCAGCGTGAAAACCTCCTCGATCTCGGCCCCGATCAGGAAGCGCGCCATGTCAAAGTCATGGACGGTCATGTCCAGAAACATCCCGCCGGAACTCTTCACATACTCGATGGGAGGCGGGGCGGGATCGCGGCTGACGATATGGATCAGCGACGGCTCACCGATCTCACCCGACTCGACCGCACGCCGGACACGGCGGAAATTGGCGTCGAAGCGACGGTTGAAGCCTACCTGTAGCTTGACGCCCGCCTTTTCGACAACCCCCAACGTCTCGTCGATCTCCGCCAGCGAGTGGGAAATGGGCTTCTCGCAGAACACGTGCTTCCCGGCGCGGGCTGCTTCCTGTGTTATCCGGGCATGCGTGTCCGTGGAAGAGCACACGAGCACCGCCTGAATCTCCGGGTCCGTCAACAGCTCACGGAAGTCCGCGCCCGCACCCGGAACCCCCAGCTCTGCCGCCAGCCCGCGTGCCGCATCTTCATTGAGATCCACAATCGCGCGCAGGCAAGCCCCCGGAATGCGATATACAAGGTTGCGGGCGTGAACCTTCCCGATACGCCCCGCGCCGACGATGCCGATGTTGAGCTTCTTTGCCATATTGATTTCTCCTCGGAACTCATAGGCCGAGAGACCGGAGGAATTCGCGGTTTCGCCTGGCGCTCTCTCGCGGCGCGCCCGTGCCGGGCAGAACATCCTGTTCAACCACAACCCACCCGGTGTAACCGCGTGATCGCAGCCGGGCCGTCACCCCGGCGAAGTCCACATCGCCGAGGCCCAGCTCGCAGAAAACACCGTGGCGTACGGCCTGGAAGTAGTCCCACCCCTCAGCCCGCGCCCGTCCGGCGATCCCGGGCTCGCAGTCCTTGAAGTGCATGTGCCGGATCCGGTCCCCGAACCGTTCCAGACCTTCCAGGGCCAACCGGCCGTCCGCCGTCCCCGTTCCGTAAACGTAGTGCCCGGTATCGAAGACAAGGCTCACGAGAGCCGGGTCTGTCATGTCCAACAGCCGGGCAATCTCTTCGGTTGTCTCGATGAAGCCGGCGCAATGGTGATGGAAGACCGTGGAGAGACCGGTTTCCGAACGCACCGCGCGAGCGATGCTCTCGGTGCCCCTGGCGAAGACCTTCCACTCGGCGGCGGTCAGGCCCATATCCGGACTTACCCGGCCTGCATTTCGCGTGCGTAACGGTTCGGTGCCGTTGTTGTCAGCGAGGACGATGAAAGGCAGGGAAGCATCCGGCCCGCTCCCGGCAACCGCCGCCAGCAGACGCGCGACCTTGAGGGCCTCCGCCTTTCCGTCCTCGTGCGCTTCTTCGTACTTGAGGGCCACGGGCACGAACGCGCCGACCATGGCCAGTCCCCGCCTCGTCAACTCCACGGTGAGCGCCGCCGGATCCGTGGGCATGAATCCCCAGTCGCCCAGCTCCGTGCCAACATAGCCCGTCTCTCGCAGTTCATCCAACATCCGCCCGAAGTCGATTCGTTCGCCCTTCATTCCTTCGAACTCGAGCGTCCCCCACGAACAAGGCGCGTTCGCGATGCGTATCCGTCCCATCGGACCTCCTTCTGAGAATCCCGCCAAGGCCATCGCACATCGAAACCCCGTGTCGGGATTCGAGAAATCAGGATCCCGAAACGCGGAGTCGGCCCGGCCGGGCAACCTCCTCTGACGACGAAACACCCTACCGAAAACAGTCTTGCCAGAGTCATGTGCCGCAGGCTTCAGCACGCTGGCCAAGCTCCGGCTCCGCGGCATGAAGGCCGGACCACACGACTCAATACGAGCGCTCACGGACGCATCTTAAAATTTCCGCGTCCATTCGCTGTGCCACCGTTCGATCACGACTTTGGTCTGGGTGAAGAACTCCACGGCGTGCTTGCCCTGGGCGTGCAGCGTGCCGTAGAAGCTGTTCTTCCACCCGCTGAAGGGGAAGAAGGCCATCGGGGCGGCAACGCCGATGTTGATGCCGATGTTCCCCGCTTCGGCTTCGCAGCGGAACTTGCGCGCGGCCGCACCGCTGCGGGTGAACAGACAGGCCATGTTTCCTTGCTCGCCGCTGTTGACTAGCCTCGATTTCCACGGTACTGGAATGGCCTAACCATCGCCGGTCGGTTCCCTTGGGCGGGTGCTATGAATGTCATGAGGGCATCAGGAGCGTTAGTAATATCTAGTACTGATAATATCAGACATGTCATCCTATTGATTGACACCTAACTCTGACCTTCCGCTCTGGCAAACACTTCGTGTCCACAGGATCCCCGTCGATAGGCACCGCATCTTGTGGTCTGCTGCGTCAGGCGCACAATATGTTGACAAAGAAGGTAATGAGGTA
>JACADW010000120.1 GCA_013388445.1 Acidobacteriota bacterium
AGGCTATACTTGATCGCACGGTACGATTGCCGCTTCTTCCTGGGCCACAGACCCTGCATATACAAACGCCCGTGCGAGGGATGTCGCCACTTCGCCCCGTTCGGCCGGCGCATTCTCATCATCAAGCTTGCCGCCATGGGAGATGTACTGCGCACGACTCCGCTTCTGCGCGGCCTTCGCAGGCTGGACCCGGACTGCCATATCACCTGGCTTACCGAGCCGGAGTCCGTGCCCATGCTCCAGGGCATTTTGGAGATAGACCGCCTGCTTCCCTACTCGCTCGACCATGCTCTCCAGCTCAGCAACGAATCGTTCGACAGGCTCTTCTGTTTCGACAAGGAGCCAAAGGCTACGGGTCTAGCGATGAAGATTCGGGCAGCGCAAAAGGCCGGATTCGGGATCAGCGAATTCGGGAATGTCATGCCTTTGAGCCGGGAGTCTGAATACACGTTCGAGCTCGGCATCAACGACGACCTCAAGTTCCGGCAAAACAAGAAGACTTACCCCGAACTGATCTACGAGTGCGCGGGTCTGCCCTATCCTGAACCACAGGAGTATCTGGTTACCGATCTTTCATACGAGATCTCTCAGGCTGACGAGTTACTCATGAGGCAGGGCGTTCTGCCGGGGGACCTGAGAGTCGGTCTCAACACTGGAGCGGGCGATGTGTTCGCGACCAAGAAGTGGACCGAGGAAGGATACGCTCGCCTGACCGACAGACTGGTGGAGGACCTGGGGGCAAGGGTTCTCTTACTGGGCGGCCCGGCTGAGCGGGAGCGCAACCAGCGCATCGCGGCAGCCGCGCGGCACAGGCCGGTTGATACCGGAACGGACAATCCAATCCGGAGATTTGCCGGAATCGTCGGATGCTGCGATCTCGTTGTGACGGGCGACACACTTGCCATGCATATTGCAGTAGCCTTGAGAGTGCCGGTACTGGTAATCCTGGGCTCCACCTGCCATCAGGAGATTGAGCTGTACGGCGCGGCGCCAAGATCGTCTCGGACTTCGACTGCAGCCCCTGTTACTTGAGCAGTTGCAGCAAGGAGGTCACCTGCATGGAGGCGATCCCCGCCGACCGCGTCTTCGACGAGGCCGCTCGTCTGCTTGCCCGGTTTCGCTCCAGTCGCATGCCGAAGTGACGCAGCCCGCCGCGACGCCGGGCGGGCTCACACAGCACGAGCTGCTGGAATTAAGCTGCGATCGATCCCGTTACCAGAATACGATGGGCATCCCGTGCCGAACCAGCGGTTCCCGCCGTGCGGAATGACTGAGCTGCGTCGCCGGCCGCCGCGGCCTACCGTTTTCATTCGTTCGGGCGCACGGTGCGCGCTACGAGCAGCCACCCTGATTGATACGCCGGGCGTGCCGGGACTCAGTGGCGAAGACCCTCCGTCAGTCGGTGAATCGGTATTTCAATATGAAGTAGATCGCGGCAATGCCGTCTTTCCAGCTTATCTTCTTCCCCTCGGCATAATCGCGTCCGCTGTAGGAGATGGGAACCTCATAGACCCTGAAGCGGGACTTCGCGACCTTTGCCGTAAACTCGGGTTCGAAACCGAAACGGTTCTCACGCAGGCGGATCCTATGAAGGACGTCGGCACGGAAGACCTTATAGCAGGTCTCCATGTCGGTAAGGTTCAGATCCGTCAGCATGTTCGAGAGCTTGGTCAGGACCCAGTTGCCGACCGAATGCCAGAACAGAAGGACCCTGTGGGGCCCGCCCAGAAAACGGGAACCGTAGACGACATCGGCCTTGCCAGCGATGATGGGCTGAATCAAAATCCCATATTCGGAGGGGTCATACTCGAGGTCGGCGTCCTGAACAACGACGATATCTCCGCGGACTTTCTCGAAGCCGGCGCGCAGCGCAGCCCCCTTTCCCATGTTGCGGGGCTGCAGCACGACCGTAAGATCGTCCGCGGGCTCGAGAGCGCGCAGGATCTCCCGCGTCCCGTCGGTCGAACAGTCGTCGACGACGATGATCTCTTTCGGCAGGTCCACCGCCCGGACCCGTCGCAAGATCTCGAGGATGGTGGCCTTCTCGTTGTAGACCGGAATGACAACAGACAGTTTCATCGGTGAGAGCCCTCTGCTGCGTGAGTCTTATCGACAAGAAGGAGCAGGCTATTTTCGTCGATTTGGAGAGTCAAGCCAAATAAGCGCTGCGCCCCATGGCGTTGGCTATCCGCGCAAGCTCAGCCAGCGGGAGCGGACTGTCTGTCGCAAGTCGCGGGATGTGTGTGCCGGCGACGGGGATCCAGACGGCGGCCATTCAAGCATCGGCGCTGGAACCCACCCATGAGTGACCGAAGGGGCTGCGCGGCTCCTGCTCAGTCGCGTGCTTTTCAGAATTTTGAAGCGGTCCCGCGCCTGGACCAAAGAGCTGCGGCGGGGGAAATGAAGAAACCGGGCGAAGCACCGCTGGTATCCGTTGTGATTCCGAATTACAACGGCGCCCCGCTGCTGCAACGCTGCCTTTGCTCCCTGGCCGCGCAGACACGGACGGATTTCGAGGTTGTCCTTGTTGATAACGCTTCAGACGACGGCAGCATCGAGCTCGCGTCACGCTTCTACCCGCAGGCCCGTATTCTGCGACTGGAACGTAACCTTGGGTTTGCCGGGGGTGCAAACGCAGGCCTCGCGGCAGCGTGGGGAGAGTGGGTGGCGGTCCTGAACAACGACACGGAGGCCGCGCCGGACTGGATCGAAGGCTGCGCCGCAGCGGTCAGCCGTCACCCTGATGCCGCTTTCTTCGCCTGTCGGATCCTCGCAATGGAACAGCGGGAAACCCTGTACAGTGCCGGCGACTGCTACCTGCGGGCGGGTGTCGGCTATCGCCGCGGACACGGACGGCCTGACGGACCGGCCTATGACATGGAGATCACCGTCTTTTCCCCCTGCGGTTGCGCTGCTCTCTATCGCAGGTCCCTCCTGAAGAAACTGGGCGGATTCGATGAAAGGCTGTTTGCCTATCTCGAAGATGTCGAACTCGGCTTGAGGATGCAGATGCTGGGACATGTGGGTTACTACATCCCCCAGGCGCGCGTCTACCACATCGGATCGGCCACCAGCGGCGGCGAATTCTCACCCATGACAGTCCGCCTGCGCACGCGCAATTCGATTCTGCTGCTCTTGAAAACCGTACCCGCCAGCATCCTGGGTCGCACGGTCCCGATGATCTTGGCGGCCCAGACATGGTGGCTCCTGCGGGCCCTGAGGCACGGCAGGCTGGCATGCTACCTGCGAGGCCTCGGAGAGGCTCTGCGCTTGACGCCTTCCTTTTACGGTAGTCGACGGAAGCTGCGCGGTTCCTGGACCCAGGACTCGGTCTGCCGATTGTGGCAATCGGTGCTCGCCTCGGAGTCGCTGGCCCGGCAGGACTACTTCCAGTCGCCGCCTGCCATGCGTTCGCGGTTTCTGGGCTGGTATTTTGGCCTCTTCAGATTGTGATGGGATAAGGGCGTGACCGTCTCGGTGGCGATCGTCAACTGGAATTCAGGACCGCTCCTCGAGCGTGCGCTCCGGTCCCTATCGGCAGATGATCCGAATCGCGAGGTGATCATAGTTGACAATGCCTCGGTCGACGGGAGCCTGGACTTTGCATCACGCTGCACCGGCTCAGTCACCATCCTGTGGAACTCCGACAACATGGGATTTGCCGCAGCCTGCAACCAGGCCTGGCGCCGGAGCCGCGGTGAACTGACCCTATTTCTGAATCCGGACGCGGAGGCGCGGCCAGGGTCCGTGGAAAGGCTGGCCCAGGCGCTCAGATCGGACTCGTCCGTCTGGGCGGCAGGGGGCAGACTGCTGAGCCCGGACGGGAAGCCGCAGATCGGCTTCAACGTCCGATCCTTCCCCACCGTCGGTTGCGTTCTTGCCGAAACCTTGCTGCTTGACGAGATCCTGCCGGGGAACAGGTGGACCCGAGCCTACCGGATGACGGACTGGGATCACGCATCCCTGCGTGACGTGGACCAGCCGGCGGGAGCTTGCCTGATGGTGCGCAGAGACGTGCTCGAAACACTCGGCGGATTCGACGAGAGATACCGGCCGGCATGGTTTGAAGACGTGGACCTGTGCAGGCGGATTCGCAACGCGGGCGGACGGATCATCTTCGTTCCCGGGGCCGACTTCCTGCATTACGGGGGTTCCAGCCTCGCCCGGCTGAAGCGTCAGGAGTTCCTGGAGGCATTCTACAAGAACCGGATCCGCTACTTCGCCATGCATCACGGGCGTCGGGCAGCCTCTCATGTTCGGACCCTCACGACCCTCGGGCTCCGGCTGCGGGCATTCCTCTCGCTTGTCCACCCCGGGGTCGGCGGGCAAGGGAGGCTGTCATCGGCTCGTATCTTCCGCGAGACTGCCCGCAGGATCGCAGCCATGCCGGAGGTGCTGTCATGACAGCGAAGGTCGTCGTGAGTCTGGTCACCTACGACTCGGCGCCGCACCTCGATGCCTGTCTCAGGAGCCTGGAATCGCAGACCCTGGCTGCCCTCGACGTGCGGCTTTGGGACAATGCCTCGCGCGACGAAACACTAAAGATTGCCGGCCGCCACGGGACCATGCTGGGCGGCATTCACAAGTCGGACCGCAACGTCGGCTTCTGTGCGGCTCACAACCGCAACATCGCCTCAACGTCGTCCGAATATGTGCTGGTGATGAATCCCGATGTCGTGCTTGAACCGGATTTTGCGGAAACCCTAGCCGGACACCTGGACAGAGATCCCGCCGCCGGATCTGCGACCGGCCGGCTCTACCGCTGGTCTCCCGAGCCCCTGGCCGGGGGGCAATGGCCCCTCCGCAAGACCCTGGATACGACCGGCATTTACATGACGAGAAACCAGAGGCATCTGGACCGCGGATCAGGCCAGCGGGACCGGGGTCAGTATGAACGGGTCGAGTATGTCTTCGGGGCGTCCGGGGCGGCTGCGTTCTTCCGAAGGGCCATGCTTGAAGACGCCGGCGCCGGCGGCAAGGTCTTCGACGAGACCTTCTTTGCCTATCGAGAGGACGCCGACCTTGCATGGCGTGCCCAGTGGCTGGGGTGGCGTTGCCTCTATGTCCCGAGCGCCATCGGCTATCACGTGAGACGCGTCCTGCCGGAGCGTCGTTCCTCGCTGCCCGCCGACATCAACATGCATTCCTTCAAGAACCGTTTTCTCCTGAGAATCCGGAACATGGATGCAGGAACCTATTGCCGCCTTTTTCTCCCGATCACCCTGCGTGACCTCGCTGCGCTGGCCTATGTGCTGGTCAGGGAACGGTCGTCTTTGCGGGCATTCCCGCTGATCATCAGGGCACTGCCCGGCGAGTGGGCCGCGCGGCGCGAGCTTTTCCGGCGCCGGCGGGTCAGCGCGCAGGAGATTCGATCCTGGTTCTCTGACAGTCCCCGCGCCATCCCCATCGCCCCGCCCTCCGCCTGATCAATGGCGGTGCCTGATTGCAACTATGCCTTCCCGCCCTGGAACTATCCCTCTGGCGCTTTCGTACCGTCCGTGCGCGCATGATATCCCGTCTTCAAGGCGAACATCGGAAGCCTGCGCAGCGGCTTTGAAACCCTTCTCTCACGGCTGCAAGATGCAGAGGATCCGCGTGACTTCGAATATCCTGGGGCGCGAAGAATCACGTCAATCAGGACGGAAGGCGCAGGGTAGCGGCGATTTCAGGGACAAGACCGGGCAGCTAACGTCTTTTCAGCGCAGTCTGCTCCTGACGGCCGGAGATCCTCCGGGCTGTCTCCCCCAGCTGCTGCCGGTTCTCCTGCGCGCTGAGTGCTGTCGCGGATTTGAACCGATAGGTCTTACCGCCGGACACAATGACGAGGCTGTCTTTGGACAAGGTGGAGGAAAATTCAGGGTACTTCAGGCGGAAACCTTCCTTCGCATTTTCGGACGTGAAAGACAGAGTGTCACGCGAGACTATGAGCTTGCCCCTGCAG
>JACADW010000340.1 GCA_013388445.1 Acidobacteriota bacterium
CCGGGCCGGCGCCGGGAGGGAACCGTGTCGATCGCGGAGGACGGTAATTGCCTGGATACCTTGGTGGACATTCTCTGCTACGAGATGATCTGCGGCAGGCTGAGCCCGGAGACGAAGGCGATCTTTGCCGAGCATCTGGAAATCTGCGCGGCTTGCAGGAAGCGGGCCTCCGAGTTTCTGGAGCTTGCCGGGATCGACCGGCAGCCGGAGGTCTCCCGCATGGTTCACTGACGGCCGGAGGCCGAGACGCTCCCCTCCGGCGGTCCTCTCCCGGCGCTGCCGCCCGGTGATCGAAAGGCAGGAGCCCGCCTCAATGGTCTACAGCGCCGAAGAACTCCTCGAGGCAATGGATACCCGCCTGACGGCGTCGCCGCGTGCTACGCTATCCCAGATGGCGCAAGAGCTTGGCGTCAGCCGGCGCACCATAGTAAGGCTGCTCAGGATGGCCAGGAACATGTCGTATCGTTCCTATCAGCAATCCGTGCTTCTGCGGATCGCGCTGGAGCGCCTGCGGCATGATAAGAACGTGACCATCAAAGAGATCGCCTTGTCCCTGGGCTACTCGTCATCGGCGGACTTTGCGAGATTTATCCGATCCAAAGCAGGCGCATGCCCCTCCAACATCAGGCGCCCTCGCGGATCCCATGTCCCATAATGCAAAGTTTTGGCACATTCTGCATCGTTTTGGCACGTTCTGCATGCCTTTTTTCCTTGATTGCGCTTTTCTGATGCCGTTAGCATTAAGATCAAGACGGGTTGCAGCTGACTTCTTGTTGGAAGAGTGATTCGGATTGGCTGGCGCGCGGCAGCAAGACCCGTCACGGTCCGCCACCTGTATCGAAGCCGCACGCCGTGAACGACGCCCGGTGTAATCGCGGGTTGCCGAAATCGGCAAGGAGCGATCATCATGCCGGTTGATCCCATGGAGGCTTCGGCTCGTTTCCCTTCGGCCATCTCGGGTGTCATTCGCCTTGTGCCGAGGTTCCACCCATGACGGGAATCCTTACTTGCGGACTGCTCCGCCTCGCCATGCGCCAACGCCTCCGCATCATCCAGCACGTCCTGCTTGGCTTTTCTCACAGACCAAGGTTGCGATCGGGACTCCCCGCCCGCCCTAAGCCGCCCCGCACTACGCTCTCTATCTTCACTGATGCACCATTAAACACCTAACCATGAAGCCGCGACCAACGTTTCGGGGGAACTCAACAATGGACAGAAAAACAGCAAAACTGCTTTTTCTCATTATCTACGGTCTCGCTTGCACGCTTATGACCCTTAGCGCCTTGCCTCTCCTCGAGACTTCTGCAATGGCCGACGGACTTTGCTGCCAATATGGCGCAGACTGCCCCGGCCTCCTCCTCTGCTGCGAGCCGCCAGAAGGCGCCAGACCCTGCGCGCCGCATCCTAGATTGAATTACTGCCTCGAGGACTGCAATTCCATCATCGAATAGCAGTGGTCACTCTCAGTGACGTCGCTAGTCATGCCCAACCCTGACCTCCGCCGAATTCGCTCCCCTCCGTGGCTAGCCCGGTAGATTTGTAGAATTTCTATGCATTTTGCCCCAAAATTGCATGCAGTACAATGTGAATCCCATAACAGTCTGTTTTATCCAGGCCCATAGCAATACGATCACATACCGATCATCACCCGTTCCGATCCTGACAACGGTAGCCCTCTTATGATTTCGGGCAGCTTGATTTGTCATTGACCGGTGTTCCATATCTAACGCTCTTTGCGTTACATAGACTTTGACACCCTACTACACATGATACAATCTGCTTGCCATACACTCTATTGTCTAACGATTCAACAACGCTTTGCACATATCCCTTAACACATGTTTTTACTTGATACGCTCCATCGCCAATAACCGCAAGGCCATGCGAAATAAGCTACCGATCTACCTACCCTCACATTATTCCTTACGGCTTATTCCCTTGATATTATTGACTCTATCGATCATTCTTAATATTACTTTATCCTCGAAAATTGAAAGACTCCATTCTGTGATATCCAGCCTCAAGAACGAGTCTCGGCTCAAAGTTAACACTGTGGTTCCTCCGATAATCGCGGAGGACATAGACGGTCATCCAGTATTGATCAGTTATGGTGATTTCTCCGTTCCTACCATATTGTATGTTTTCTCTCCGAGCTGCCCATGGTGCAGGCGGAACGTCAAGAACATCAAGTATATTGCATCCCAGCTTCATGAACAATATCACTTCGTTGGGCTCTCGCTGTCCAAGAATGATTTGAAATCTTATGCCAAAGAGTTCCAGTATACATTCCCGTTATACTGCGAGCCATCAGGAGAGACAAAGCTGGCATTCAAGATTGGAGGAACGCCTCAGACTGTAGTTATATCTGCACAGGGTATCGTCTTGCGTAACTGGCTGGGTGCATATGATGGCTCAATACGTAAGGAAATCGAGGCTTACTTCGGAGTGCAATTACCGGGACTGCAGAATGGATCTTGGTAAATAGCCATCGGTAAAACATGCATGCGACTTGGTTGGTCGGCTGCACATGGACCGAAAGGTGAGTTTCTGAGCCATGTCCAACATTAGTTACATTATACGATCCATGCTCCGCACTCCTTGCTTCACGATCGGGGCGATTTTGACATTCGCGCTGAGCATCGGTAGCAATGTCGCTGTATTTTCAGCGGTCGATCGGATGCTTGTTCGCCCGCTTCCGTATAGGAATCCCGGGGAGATCGTGCTGATGGGGGAGTTTGGCCCCGGTATGGAAGAGCCGGCCGGCAGTGTGCCGGCGGCGTATGTGACGGAGTGCCGCAGGCTGAAAAGTGTCCTAGACGCATGCGTTTGCGGCTCCGCCAGGTCTTATTCCACATCCCGCGAAACTGACGCTGGAACGGAGATTTGGCTGACCGAGGTGTCCTTCAACACCCTTGCCGTATTCGGCGTGCGCCCGTTTATGGGGCGCGACTTTACCGAACAGGACGCAATTACAGCGCAGGGGAAAGCGATTATCAGCTACGATCTGTGGCGAGGGTTGTTCGGGCGAGAGGCCGACATCCTCCGACGCCGATTATGGTTCAATGACAGGCCCGTCGAAATCATTGGCGTCCTTCCGCAGGGTTTCATCATCCCGACATTGCTCCCTGGCTCGATGTCGAATGGGCTGGCCCTTGACTTTGACACACTGAGGTCATACCAGCCCGGACAGCGGCGCTGGGCGCCATTCCTGCGCCTCCGGGCGGGTGTGCCGGCATCGGTTGCCGAGGCCGAGATTAGGGCTGTAGTCGAAAGTCTCAGGAAGGAAGAAGCTGCATTGCAGCAAGGTACTGGGGCACCAGTCCTGAGACTCATACCTGTGAGGACCGCGTTGTTCGGGCGATACGGGCGCTACGTATGGCTCGTAGCTGGTGCGGCTGTGCTTGTGCTTCTTGTCGCGTGCGCGAATCTGACCTGCCTCATGCTCGTTCGGGGACGGTATCGCGAGCAGCACATGGCGGTGCGTGCGGCGGTCGGCGCTTCACCCCTCGATCTCATGCAGCTTGCGCTGATGGAAATCTTTGCTATTGTGTTTGTCGGCGCGACGATCGGGTTCCTAGCGGTAGTGTTGACGAACAAGGGATTGCAGATCGTCATGCCTGCTGCTCTAAGCCGGTATTCTGCGTCTCCGACCGACCTTCGCGTGATCGGTTTTTCGGTTCTTGCCATTGCCTTGTCGACATTGTTTGCGGGGCTCTCGCCGAGCTTGCGCCTGGCCAAAGCCAGCCTTATCTCGACATTGCAAGGAGTCGAAGCATACAGCCACACCGGGCGGCTGCGCGGGGGATCGGCCCTGTTAATGGTGGAAGCGGGCGTCAGCGCATTGCTTGTGACGGGAGCGATGCTGACCACGATAAACCTCATTGGTCTCTTGCGCACCAATCTGGGTTACCAGCCGGAGGGCCTATACCACATCAGTATCGCGCTTCCTTCGTCGGAAGGCGTACACGTGCGCTATCTTCGATATATGCAGTTGCTGGAAGAAGTGCGCAAACTCCCAGGGGTCGAATCGGCCGGAGCCGCGACGGTACTGCCCACGAGCGGCGCCGTAGGCGATCGCTTTGCCACGGGCGTCGAAGAACGCGCATATCGTTGGGAAGTGACTGACGGTTTTTTCGAGACCATGGGTATGCAGCTCGTGGCCGGCAGAAGCTTCAGATCGGCGGACCTTGACGGACCTGATAATGTCGGGATTCTGAGTTCCTTGGGCCTTCGGCTTATATGGCCGAACCTCGAGCCTGCAGAGGCGATCGGGCGTATGTTGGCACTTCCCGGTGAGGCGCCCCGCCAGATTATCGGAATAGTTTCCGACTTGCGTGCGAGCTACTTCACAAATCCCTGGCCGGCACTATATGTGCCGGTCAACCCGGAGCATTTTCGCCGTTTGGAATTCGTCGCGAGGGCCGATGCCCGCGCTGGATTCCCACTTTCCGAACTGCGCCGGCGTGTGCGCCAGAGCGCGGGCGCTCTCGTGACCATGCGCGTCAGCTACGTTCCAGAGACATTGCATCGTGGTCTCCTCAACCAAAGGTTTCTCACGCTGCTGTTTTCCGTCTTTGGCGTAGTAGCCATGCTCCTCGCCACCGTGGGCCTCTATGCGGTGCAATCGTTCGAAGTCGCCAGGAGACGGCGCGAGATGGGAGTGCGCTTGGCATTGGGGTCGACTGGATCCCAGCTACGGCGCCTGGTCATCCGGGAGCAAGTGCAGCCCGCGTTACTGGGTATATTGGTCGGTCTTGTGGGAGCCTATTGGGCGGCTGAGTTGCTTCGGCCATACCTATACCAAATCAATGCTCGGGACTTGCGCGTTTATGTCGGCGTCGCTCTGCTGCACCTGGCAGTAGCGACTATAGGGGCTTGGCTTCCGGCGACCCATGCGGCGCGCACCGACCCGGCAGCGCTGCTGAGAGCCCAATGACTTTGCCTTGTCTTCTCGCCACGCATGCTCGCTGGGCTCTGGCTGCCCACGCGCGCTGCCCATCAGGCGGACTGAGGGCCCGTGGCAACGATCCCAGGATCCGTCGTGGGGCATCCCGGATCCGAACGGAATTTGCGTTATAATGCATTAGAGAACCTCATTGCGCATGACTTTGCGGAAAGGGCATGCGGAGGTTTCCACGGTGGACATCCCGATAAGATCGCAAGTGCAAAGGCGCCCGGTCAGGCGAGTCGTCTATGCGATAATACTCGTGGCGGCCGTCGCCGGCATCAGCTTGATTCTCAGGAACATGGAACCTGCCGCACCGCTGGTCGAGCGAGCCAGCGTCTGGATCGACACCGTGAAACGCGGCCCGATGATCAGGCAGGTCCGCGGTCTGGGCACCCTGGTCGTCATGCCCGAATACATCCGCTGGATTCCCGCCGTCACCTCGGGCCGCGTGGAGCGCAAGCTGATGCAACCGGGGGCCAAGGTCCACCCCGACACGATCCTGCTGATTCTGAGCAACCCTCAGCTCGAACAGGAAACCCTCAACGCCGAGTGGGACTGGAAAGCTGCCGAAACCTCCTACCAGGACTTGAGAATCCGGATGGAAAGCCAGTATCTCAACCAGGAAGCCGACGCCGCCAGACTGGAGTCGGAATACCAGCAGGCCAGGATGCGATTGGCCGCCAACCGGGAACTGGCCAAACTCGGATTGGTGCCCGAGCTCAACCTGAAGCTCGAAGAGGTCACCGCCGAGCTGCTCGCGAGTCGAATCGAGATTGAAAGGAAGAGGCTGCAGAAGCTCAGGGAATCCAACGAGGCGCAGCTGGCCGTTCAGCAGGCGCGGGTAGCGCAGCTCAGGGCGGTTTATGATCTCCGGCGCAGTCAGATCGAGCAGCTCAAGGTGCGTGCGGGGATGCACGGCGTACTGCAGATCATTCCGGTCGAGGTGGGCCAGCAGGTGGCTCCGGGCACCAATCTGGCACGGGTGGCCGATCCGACCAAGCTGAAGGCCGAATTGAGAATCCCCGAGACCCAGGCCAAAGACGTTCAGATCGGGCAAAGCGCCCTGATCGACACCCGAAACGGCACGATCCCAGGGCGGGTGATACGCATCGACCCGGCCGTACAGAACGGCACGGTCACCGTGGATGCGGAACTGCTCGGCGAATTGCCCAAAGGAGCGCGGCCGGACCTGAGCGTCGACGGTACGATCGAAATCGAACGGCTCGAGGACGTCGTCTACGTGGGCCGGCCGGTGCAGGGCCAGCCCGGGGCGCGCATCGGGCTTTTCAGGCTCTCGCCCGACGGCCGGGAAGCCCATCGCATCGTCGTCCTGCTGGGCCGCAGCTCGGTAAGCACGATTGAGATCCTCGAGGGTCTGCAGCCCGGCGATCAGGTGATACTGTCGGACATGTCGGCGCAGGACGCGTTCGATCGCATACGTCTGAAGTGACCGGTTGCGTGATCACTGGGGGAAAGCGATGAATGAAGCGAGGCTGCCGCTGATCCGGCTAGAACACGTCACCAAGATTTTCTACACCGAGGAGGTGGAGACCCACGCGCTCTCGGAAGTCAGCCTCGAAATCCACAGCGGCGAGTACGTCGCGGTCGCCGGCCCTTCCGGTTGCGGAAAGTCGACGCTGCTTTCCATCCTGGGCCTGCTGGATTCCCCCACGAAAGGAACCTACCTGCTGAACGGCCGGCGAGTCGAGCACCTTTCGGCCTCGGAGCGCGCCCGCATTCGCAATCGCGAGATCGGCTTTGTCTTCCAGAGCTTCAACCTGATCGGCGACCTGACGGTTTTCGAAAACGTGGAGCTGCCTCTCGTCTATCGCGGTATGCGCTCCTCCGAGCGTAAGGCAAGGGTCAAAGAGGCCTTGGAAAAGGTGGGCATGGCCCACCGCGCCAAGCACCTGCCGAGTCAGTTATCCGGCGGCCAGCAGCAACGGGTCGCAGTCGCCCGTGCCCTGGTCGGCAGTCCGCTGATCCTTCTGGCTGATGAGCCGACTGGAAACCTCGATTCGAAGAACGGGGAGGTCGTCATGGAGCTTCTCCGCAGCCTCCACAACGAGGGCTCTACCATCTGCATGGTCACCCACGATCCGCGCTACGCCGGCCATGCCGAGCGTACCATCCATCTCTTCGACGGACGAATCGTCGACGAGGTAGTGGCAGCCTGAAGAACAGGCCAGGCCCGCCGCCATACCGAGCATGCTTCAAGTCGCAGGCGCATTGCCTTTCCCAAGCTCATCTAGCGGGAGTTTACTGCGAACGCCTCAGCCGATCGGATAAATTCAAGGAAATCATTTGGTTGCTCAGTTGGTTTCTGTCTTACCCACTCGGTCTTTTGCCAACCGGTCCAGGCCCAGATGCTCCGACAGCATTTTCTGCGTCAGCGTGAGCTTTTTCTGGACTGTGACGGTGCGATAGGGACCTCTTTCTCCCAGGCGCGGGTAAAGAACAACGTATTGCTCAATCTGGCCGAGTTCCGCGAGCATTTGCTCCATGGTGATGCGCGGACACACCCTTTCGGCTTTCAGGCGAAGGTAATTCAGTAGCGAGACGCCCAGCATGCAGTAGAAAGCATGGATGCGAATCTTGCTGTCTGTCCAATGGTGCATCGGGCCCCAGCCCAACCAGTCGCCATCCTTCAAACCGCGGAAAACCTGCTCGA
>JACADW010000084.1 GCA_013388445.1 Acidobacteriota bacterium
GGACAGGATTGTGGCCGGACCGCTCCCACAAGTCGCTGTCCAGTCTGCGGAAGAGTTCGATAGTATCGTGGTTCCAGGCCCAGTTCAGGTTGAACGCCAGCTCGCGGAGCCAGAACAGCGGTGCCGGCAGTTTCGGTACGACGCTGAAAGTACGGAGCGGCTTCATCTGCTTGATCTCCTGTGGGCGCTCATCGCCCGGTCATGATGATCGGACGAAAGTGCGCCGACCTTTATGACCAAGGCACCGGCCGTGCATGCCCGCGTTCTCCCGGGGCAGCAAGGCGGTAGTGCAAGTCTACATCCGAGGCCGGCGAACGACCAAAGAGATTGACGATTGACGAGCGAGGATTGGCGAGTGTTCTTAGGCGCTTAGAGGTCAAGTCATTGCCGTTTCGGGCAAGAAGTGCATTATGAGATGTAGCCAATTTGCGCCGGTGCTGTCGGCTATCAGCATTCAGCCCTCAGCTCCAAAGCCGGCCCACTTCATCACGCGGGTCCCGTCACGCTGTTCTACCTCGCGGTAGTGTTTGAAAGCCGAAGGCTGACGGCCATGGAATCGGCGTGGCAAGCCAGGGCCGATTCCCAGGCATCGGTCCTGAAAGGCACCCGTGAGCGGCTGGAAGCCGCTTCCGCGACATTGGAGGAGCTGAAGACGGCATCGACGGAAACCGGACACAAACTGGGATCGGTCCAGGCTTCGCTGGATCGCGACCGTGCGGCTGTCCAGTCCCTCCGAGAGGCTTCGGTGGGCGTCGCCGGAAGCCTCGATTCGCTGAGTGCCAATTTCAGCGATGCGCAGAGCCGCCTTGCGGAACTGGAATCTCTCACCTCCCAGGGCGAACAGAGCAACGCCCGATTCGAAGAAATCGAAACCCGGCACCAGTCCGCGTTGCGGCAGACGGCGGAGAAGGCGGCGGGACTGGAAAAGCGCCTTTCGGAACTCGAACTCCTGTCGCCACGGATCGACGAAAGCGAAGCTCGCCTGCGCGCGCTCGAAAGCGCACAGGCAGGAGCCAAGGCGGAGGCGGAAAGCCCGCGGATCCGCATCCCCAGAGAGCGCGGCAGGCGCATACGCGCCAGGGAAAGAGACGATCTGAAGCAGATCCGTGGCATCGGGCCGGTGATCGAGCGGATCCTCCACCGCCAGGGCGTCTACCTGTATCGCCAGATCGCCGAATGGAGCGACAAGGACGTCGAGCGGATCTCGCGCAAGCTGGGGGCCTTCAAGGACCGCATCAGGAGAGACAGATGGATCAGGAGCGCCGGACAGCTGCACCCGCGCAAGTACGGAGGTGCCCGCTAGCGGGCCCCGGCGCCAAGCCCGCCGCCGCGAATAGGTCGCGACTGCCAGACGCAAAACAGACCGCGGCTGCCAGACGAGGCGAGACCGAGGGTCCGACCCTGATGGATCCGTCGGGACGCCGGAACCCGCCCGACCTTCGATGATTGCAGGGAATGCTGTTTCCGTAACCCAGAGCCGCGAGTGATGAAAGCGATGAACCGGACCGCGATTTGCCGGCGCGATTTCCTGACGCCGGATTCCCGCTACTTCGCCGAGTGGGTGCAGAAGGGGCACTTTGTGCGGCCGAAGGAGGCGCCAAGAGAGGGTGCGAGTCCGGGCGCCCTGATCGTCGATCACGCCAACCCGGAGGCGCGCCAGTGCTTCAAGGACATACTCAGAAACGGACTGAAGTCCGGTGTGGACGGATTCAAACTCGACCGCGGCCAGGGATATCCCTATCGGACGGCTGCAGGCCCGCGCTCCGGCAAGGGCGCCCCCGGGGAAATGATCGTGCCGACCGGGCGCGACCCCCTCGAAATGCACAACCATCACGGATACCTCATGGTCAAGACCTTCGCGGAGGTCCTGTAAGAGGAGAGAGGCGACGATTTCCAGCTCACGCCTCGAGCCGGCCGGGCGGGGACACAGAAGTGGACGGTGAAGTGGCCCGGCGACATCGACAGCGACTCCTCGACCGACAGGGGACTTCCTTCCATCATCCGCACCCAATCGGCCGCCGGGCTCGCAGGTTTTGCGTTTTGGGGGTTCGATGTGCCCGGCTACGGCAGGAATGCCTCGAAAGTGCTGGCGATCCGCCGGCTGCAACAGGGCGTGTTCAGCCCGCTCCTCCAGATCGTCGAAAGGGGAACCACCCGGACGCGCCGTTCACCTGGGACAAGGAGGCGACGGACATTTCCAGGGCCTTCATCAACCTGCGCATGAGCCTGCTCCCGTATATCAAGGCGCAGGCCGTCAAGGCGCACGAGAAGGGCCTTCCCATCGTGCGTCACGTCGCCTGGGACCGGCCTGACGACCCGGCGGTGCACGGCAAGAGCCATCAATACATGTTCGGCGACGATCTGCTCATCGCCTGCATGATCGACGAAACGGACACCCGTGAGGTCTGTTTCCCCAAGGGCGAATGGCTCGACTTCTGGAACCGGGACCGGGTGATCCGGGGTCCCGCAACGGTCAAGGAGAATGTACCGCTTTCGAGAGGGCCTGCGACATAAAAAGGGGTTTCTAGGCGGTACGTTCTTCCCAGTATTCCTCGAGACGGCCCGACTGAACCATGCA
>JACADW010000007.1 GCA_013388445.1 Acidobacteriota bacterium
GAGGACAGATCGTAAATCAGGGACCAGAAAGAACGGCGGGCGATTGGGTCCACGCCCGACGTCGGTTCGTCCAGAAAGAGAATCGGCGGTTCATGGAGGATGGCACAACCGAGCGCCAGACGTTGCTTCCAGCCGCCGGCCAGGACGCCGGTCATCGAATCGCGCCTTTTCTCGAGCCCCGCCATCTTCAGGACGAATTCCTTGCGCTCGCGGCGCTTCTCGAAGGGGACTCGATAGATGCCGCTGAAGAAATCGATGTTTTCTTCGACGGTGAGGTCGTCGTATAGAGAGAACCTCTGCGACATGTAGCCGATCAGGCGGCGCGCGTCTTCCGGGACTGCCGCGACGTCCAGGCCGCCGACCAGCGCGCCCCCGGAGGTGGGCGCAAGCAGCGCGCAGAGCATACGGATCGTCGTTGACTTTCCGGCGCCGTTGGGGCCGAGGAAGCCGAATATCTCGCCCCTGGACACCTTGAACGACACGTGGTCGACGGCGGTGAAATTCCCGAAGCGCTTCACCAGGCTGTCCGCTTCGACAGCCCAAGCGCCCCCGTTGACCTGGATCCCGCTGGACATGGCTCAAATCCGCCTTTCTCTCTCCCTGCGGATCGAGGCGATGAAGACATCCTCCAGGGAGGGATCGATCGGCCGGAGACGCGCCGGACCGAGCCCTGCCGACGCCAGCGCCTTTTCCAGCGTTTGGGCGGACGTCTGGGACGGAAACAGAAAGAGATGCAGGGAAGCGCCGGCCGGCTCGACACTCGCGACACCGCCGCACTGCTCGAGGAAATCCTTCCCACTCCTGAGGTCGGGCATCTCCGCATCATAACAGGGCAGCTCGAACCGTCGCCTGAGCACATCCGGCGCCTGGCATCGAATCAGACGTCCCTCATGCATGAGACCGACGCGATTACAGCGTTCAGCCTCATCAAGGTAGGCGGTCGTCACGACGACCGTCATCCCGTCCTTGACGAGCTCGTAGATGATCGTCCAGAAATCCCGGCGCGAGACCGGATCGACACCGTTTGTGGGCTCATCCAGGAAGAGCACCTGGGGGCGGTGCAGCAGGGCGCACATGAGCGCCAGCTTCTGCTTCATTCCGCCTGAGAGCCGTTGGGCCTGCCGATCTCGAAAGGGCTGCATGCGCGTCATCTTCAGGAGTCGGCCTGCCAGCTCGGTGCGGTCGGCCCTCCCGATGCCAAAAAGATCGGCGTAGAAATGCATGTTCTCCTGGACGGTCAGGTCGGCGTAGAACCCGAAGCGCTGCGCCATGTAACCGATGCTGTCCTTGACCCGCCCCAGATCCTGCCTGACGTCGCACCCGGCGACGAAGGCCTGGCCCTCGGTTGGGTCTAAGAGACCGGCCAGAAGTCGAAGGGTCGTTGTTTTCCCCGCTCCGTCCGGACCGACCAGGCCGAAGATCTCTCCTTGCGCGACCTCAAGGTTGAGGTGGTCGACGGCCGTGAGCTTCCCGAAACGACGGGTCAGGTTCTCAGTTCGGACCACGGCGCCCATCAATGACTCCCCGCTCCTTCACGTTCAGTGATCGGTTGCCCCGCCTCGAGGACACGTTCCTCAAAGCCACTTGCGGCGGTCGGCTCCAGCCGGCCGAGGCCGGGGCGGTGTGCCGGGCCGCCGACCCGAAGTCCGGATCGCACGGTTTCATGCTGGGTCCTGGCTCTCAGGCCCCCAGTTGCTTGCCACATGTGCGGGCTGCCTCTCTTTCATTTCAGCAGGATGTCCGCGTCCGCCGGCATGTTGGACTTCAATTCATGGTTCGGATTTTCCAGGTCGATCTTGATCCGATACACGAGCTTGACGCGCTCTTCGGTCGTCTGGATCTGCTTGGGTGTGAACTCGGCCTCGGAGGCGATGAAGGAGACGCGTCCCGCGTATATCTTGCCGGGGAACGAATCGGTTGTGACGTCGGCTCTGGCTCCGAGTTTCACGCGCCCCAGGTCCTGTTCGTTGATATAAGCCCTCAACCAGGGCCGGTCGAGATTGCCGATCGTGGCGATGGTGGTCCCGGCGGCGATAATCTCGCCGGTCTCCGCGGATTTGACGAGCACGATGCCGTCGATCGGCGACGAGACGACGGCATCCGCAAGCTGGGCGTCGATGATGGCGATCTGGGCGCGCGCTCGCTCGATGTCGGCACGGCGGCTCTCGATCTCCTGCTCGCGGCGGCGGATCTCGAGCTGTTGGGCCTCGGCGAGCTTCAGCGCGGCCCTGCTACGCTCGACCTGCGCGCGCGCCGACTCGATCTGCTCCTTGCGCGGTCCCTCGACGACGAGCGCGAGCCGCTCGTCGGCCTGTCTCAGGGCAGCAGTCGTCGCGTCGAGTCGCATCCTGTACTGGTCGTACTGCGCCGCGGTTATATCGTCGTTCTTGAAGAGCACCTCGGCGCGCTCCCAGTCCTTCCGCGCCAGCTCGTTCTGCGTGCGGGCCTCGGCCACCGCGGCCGTGGCCTGCTCGATCTCCTGCCTGCGGGATCCGGAGACGAGCTCTTCCAGACGGGCCTCGGCCTGTCTGAGCTCAGCCTGCCGCAACTCCATCTCGGCTCTGAGGGCGGCCTTCTGGTACTCGATGGCGGTTCTGAGCTGGGCGAGCTGGGATTCGGCGACCGCGAGGCCAGCCTGTTCGCGGTCCCGCTGCCTCTGGAGCTGGACCTGATCGAGCCGGGCGAGCACCGCGCCCGCCCGCACGGGCATCCCTTCTTCGACGTTGAGCTCGACCAGCCTTCCCGGAACCTTGAACGCGATCTTCACCTCCGTCAGCTCGATGTTCCCGGAAACCCGGATCCGGTCCCCGGGGCCGCGCTGCCACCAGCTGCATGAACTCAAACCGAGCAACAGAAGAAACACTCCTCTGGAATGACCTTTCATATGCCTTCTCCGGTCTCGTGTGGTCGCCGGTACACGGAATCCGTCCGGGCTGCGATGCTGCTATTGCACCATCAGACGGATTGTTCCGGTTGCCGTTCCCAATTCGATCCTTGCAAGGTTGTAGTTGAACAGCGCGGCGATCCTGTTGTCCCGCGCCCTCTGGAGGCGCGCCTGGGCATCGGTCGTCTCGATACTGCTGCCCACACCTGCTGCGTAGCGGCGCTGGGCCTGCTCGAGCTCGCCTTGCGCAAGCGCGACCCCCTCCTCGGCCGTCCGCGCCTGGTCGGTGGCGGACCGGAGGTTGTCGAGCGCAACTCTTACCTCCAGCTCGATCTGGTCACGGAGGTCCTGCGTCCGGAGGCGCTCCTGCAACAGCTGAGATGTGCTCTCGGCCCGGCGAGCATCCCGCCGGCCGCCGTCAAAGATGGGGATGCGAACCGCGATGCCATAGGTGCGCGTCGGGATCGCGTCGTCGAAACCCGCACCGATAGTACCGTAGTCGGCGAAAACGGACGCCGAGGGCAGGCGTTCCCATTTGACGGCGCTCTGGTTCAACCGCGCGGTCTCCTCCCGTTTCATTTGAGCCTTCCAGTCGTGCCGCGACTCAAGAGCGAGCTTGAGCGCGTCCTCCAGCGCTGCGCCGGTGACCGGAAGGAGTTCCAGTCTCTGGGTAAGCTCCACCGTCGCCGTGAGGTCCGCACCTATCGCCTTCAGCAACTGGAGCTGTGCCCGAGTACGCTCATTCTCGGCGACCAGGACGCGCTGCTGTTCATTGGCCAGCTGAACCCTGGCGCGGGTAACCTCGATCCCCGTCGCGGAACCGGTAGCCTTCATCCTGGTGGCGAGCTCCAGCAGCTCTTCAGCGAGCTTGAGGTTCGCCCTGGCGGTTTCGAGTGCCGCGTCGGCACGCAGGGCGGCAAGGTAGGCGCGGGCCACCTGGTTGCGGATCTGATCCTGGACGTTTTCGTTCTCCGCGGACGCCTGTTCCACTCCGGCCCGGGATGCCTGGTAGCGGCGGATCGAGCTGAGATCGAAGACGGTCTGGCTCGCCGAGGCCCGTGCATCGAGTACCGTGAAGGGTCCCACAAGCCTCGGCAACGCGAAACCGGGAACGGGCAGTTCGAACTGCAGACCGAAAGCCCTGAGGTTTTGCGTCCGGTCGATATCGGACAGGCTGGCCTCGACATTTGGCAAGAGCGCGGATCGCGCCTGAGCCGACCGATATCTGGCCTGGCGCACTCCTTCTGAGGCGATGCGCACGCGGGGATTGCCCTCCGCTCCCAGCGCAATTTCCAGGGCCTCTCTCAGGCTCAGCCGCAATATGTTATCCCGGACGGGTGCAGCCGGAGCCTGCCGGCTGCCCGTTTGTCCGCGGGACTCGGGGCCCGCGGCCAGAAGACTCAGGATCAAGAAACCGGTGACGCGACTTTTCATACACCCTCATGTGCCGCCCCGGCTCTCCCCCTTCGCGGAGAGCGTTGCGGCCGTTTCTTCAACCGCCTGCTGCGTGTGGGAAGGGGCGATTTCAGCCCCGCCACCACGAATGCCACCAGCCGGTCCAGCGTTCCCTCGACATCGGAGGGATCACAGAGGCCGCGGGACAGCATCCGGATGATCCACGAAGCTGCCATCGTGATGACTGTCGAAC
>JACADW010000349.1 GCA_013388445.1 Acidobacteriota bacterium
ATCATCGCTGCGGCTGACGCCGGCCCAGGCTGGGGTCGAGGTGATCCCATCGGACCGGCGATCTGCATGATAGTGGGCATCACATCGGCGAGCGATACCGTCTGGCTGATAACCCGGCGCCCGGGTGCAACGCCCGCCACAGGCCGGATGACTAGCGGCACATGGAGGGTGGAATCATAAAGAGAGAGGCCGTGACCGGATTCGGAATGCTCGCCGAGCGATTCCCCGTGATCGCTCACGAGGAAGATATGGGTGTTCGAGAGGAGGTCGTTCCTGCGCAGGTACTGGTCGATGAGTCCGATGCCCCGGTCTACCTGGGAAACCTCCCAGTCATAGCCGTTCGGCCTCGGCATGTGCGGGTCGTAGAAGTGGACGAACGCGAAGAAATCACCGCCGCGCCTGCCTTCGAGCCATTTCAGGAAACGGGTGGCCACTTCCTGAGCCGGCCGCTCCAGCGCCGTGGCTGAAACGACGTCCTCAGCCGAAACAGGGAATTCTTCATCATAGGTATCGAAGCCACGGGCGATTCCGAACCGTGAAGAGAGGACATAGGACCCAATGAACGCGCCGGTCGAATACCCGTTCCGCTTGAAGACCTCCGCCAGCGTTGCCAGCCTGCTGTCGAGCGAGAAGCCTACGTTCTCCAGAACGCCATGCGCGAGCGGATAGGCGCCCGTAAAAAGCGTCGCATGCGCGGGAAGTGTGAGCGGGTACTCGGTATAGGCCCTCTCGAAGCGGATCCCCTCGCGGGCCCAACGGTCGATGTTCGGTGTCTTGTTCCCTTGGTAGCCGTAGCAGCTGAGCCGGTCGGCCCGGAGGGTGTCGATGCTGACCAGGATCACATTTGCCGCACAGAGAGCCCTTGGCAGGAGAGCAAGCAGGAATAGGAGGGTTAGTGAACCCTTCATTGCCATTGCGGACAAAAACGGCGACCGGTACCCGCAACTCCCCAGGAGGCCTTGCCCCTGGAAGTCCCCGCGGGCGTAGGTTTGAGAATCCAGAATTCCGAATTCAGAATCTCTTTGACACGAACACGCGGCTACCGTCTGCATACCTGAACGAGACCGGAACAAGGCAAGCCACACCCGGTGATAGGTCACCCGTCACCCTCCACATGACGGATAAATGGTACCAGCAGCACATGTGTCAGCAGCGTACTTTTGCTCGGCTTCACAAATGAGCGCCAGGTGGCTCCGACTGCCAGCCGGCGCCGGCAGACGCCGACGGCCCGGCGGCGCCGAAGGGGCTCGGTCAGGGCCGTTTCCGAGATGGCCGCGTTGTGCCGCCGCGCCCTACCCCGCCCTGGCATATCTTCATGCGTCATTGTGCGGGCCAAAGGCCCACGAGGGAGCGGGCTTTGGGAATCGTGCACAGGACGGTTCGTCCGCCGAGAACAAACGCGGGTACCGGACCGGCGGTTCCCGCGGCGCGGGATGGCTGGAAATTGGTACCGGCCAACGATTCACAGCGATGGCGGCCAGCGCCCGCCTCGGCCTAGCGGCGCACCCCACATGGGCATATTTTCATGCCCATTGTGTGCGACATGTGCGCACGCGCGAATCTCTGGAGAGGATGAAATAAAGAAACGGGGCACGAAACCGTTCGCCGGCTTCGTGCCCCTCTGACAATGCTGCAGGTCGCCTACCAGCCTAGACGGAGACCCATCTGGATGACTCGGGCGGCTCCGGTCATGGCGGTCACGTACCCGAAGTTGGTCGTGTTGGCAAGTCCCGTGTTCGGGTTGGAAAAGTGGTGGCGGTTGAAAGCGTTGATGAACTCGGTTCGGAACTGCAGGGTGAAGTCCTCCTTGAACCTCCAGTACTTCATGAGGCCAATGTCCTCGTTCGACCAACCGAATCCGCGCAGATCTTCATACCGGCGCCTCCCGTTCCCCAGCTTGTGGTCCGTTGGATTCGAGAATGCACTCCGATCGAAGTAGAGATTGCCGGGATCATTTTGAACGCCGGGATTGAACTTCCCTGTGAACTTGCGGGAGAGGTCCACGCTCCGGTTCCAGTCGGCATAGACGGAACCTTCCCACCCCGGGTAGTTGACGTTCGGCGAGATCCCCAACGGGCCGCCGGTATTGTAGCGGTAGATCATGGTGACATCCCATCCGCCGAGGATCGCATTCACCCAGCCGGGCGCATCGCCCAAGTATCGGCGTCCCCGGCCAAAGGGAAGCTGCCACTGGATGTAGCCCTTGAAGATGTGAGTCTGGTCGTAGGGCAGAACGGTCTTGGCATCGGCATCCAGGTTGTAGATGTCCTGGATGCCAGCGGTATAGTCCCAGGTTTCATCGAAGGCCGTCTCTACATTGCCAACCGCCTTTGAGAGGTTGTAGGAAGCCTGCGCGGCAATTCCACTGGAGAGGCGTTTGGTGAGCTGGAGCTGGAAGGAGTCGTACGCTGATGAGCCTCTGCCCGTTCCTACATAGTAAATCGGACCCCAGGTGACTGCCATTACATGCGGGTGGGGCATGACCGCAAATCCGGCGTACCCTGAGAATCCCGCGTAGGGATATGGGGCGCCTGCGCTGGCGGCGCTCCCGGCGTCCCAAACCCACGCCCACGGATTGAGCTTCGGGTCCTCATAGGCTGCCCGGGTCGGCTGGTTCCTGCGCAGAGCGCCGCTTTTGAGGCGGCGGCCCTGGTTGCCCATATAGGTGGCCTCCACCATGAAATCCCTCGAGATTTCATACTGGAAGCTGACGTTGTAATTGTGAGTATAGGACTGAAGCAGGCTGTCGGGGTCCATTGCCACCATACCCCAAATCAGCGTGTTCGGGTCCTTGGTAGGGGGGCGGTAGCTGTCCGGGTAGCCCGCGTCCCAGTTGAACCTGGGCAGGTTTCCGGTTGTAGTCACATTGTTGGTGCCGCGGTAGCCGGGAGCGAAGCCGTACGGAACTCCGCTCCAGTAGTTGATCCCGAGCGGAGTGAAGAAGATCCCGTACCCTCCTCGGAGGATCGCCTTGTCGGTCAGGCGGTAGGCCGCGCCGAAGCGAGGCGAGAATTCCTTCCAGTCCTTATTCCGCTCGAAAGAGTCATCCGCGCCGGAGAGGAACTCCAGGGCTCCCTTTATATTGTACTTGGTGTTCACGATGTCCGGATTGAAGCTGGCCCATCGAGCATACTTCTCCCTGTAAGGCTGCGCCTGCTCCCAGCGCACGCCGAGGTTCAGCGTCAGGCGGTTGGAGACCTTGAAGTCGTCCTGGAAGAACAGCTCAACGTAGTCGCGGCGTCCGTAAAGGTCGAACGGCACATTCTTGCTCGCGCTGGCCACCTCTCCCAGAAAGAAGCTGGCGAACCCGAACCCGACGCGGTTGGACCAGGACTGGCCCGGGATACCCGTGGTGGTGTTGGCGAAATTAAAAGCGAGTGTGTCGATGCCGCCGTGGCTGTTGATCTGCTGTTTCCAGTAATTTCCGCCGAACTTCATAGCATGACGACCTTTGATCCACAGGATCGAGTCGCCCATGATGTAGGTGTTGCCTACATAAAAGCCGGCCGCGCTGTATCCGATCCGCTCCGTGCCGATGCCGTTGACAGCGCTGCCGAATTGAATGTCCGGAAAGTGTCCGGCGCTGGTGTACTTGTCGAGTCCCAGGTAGCTGTTCCATCCCTTGTTCGCCTGGGTGGAGAGGCTCGGATTTCGGTACCGGTTGTAGGCAAACGTGGCCGTGTTGATCACGTTCGGCCTCAGCGTCCAGTTGTTGGCGAGCCGGATGGCGCGGCTGGTGACTTCCTGCTTGCGCGCCCTCGTGAATGGGCCTCCGTGCTTCTCGGGATCCAGCGGGTCCCAGACTCCTCCCTGATCGGCAAGGATGCGCGGCCGCTGGGTCCAGATGACAGAACCGGTCAGCTTGTTGTTGATCGAGACGGCATGGTCAGCCTTTACGGTCAGTTGAGTCTGATGAAACCAAGGATCGTTGTATTGGGTCCGCGTCGAATTGTTGACCAGCCGGTCAGGGATCATCGGCAGGTAGCTCTTCTTGTAGATGTCGATGATCTTGGAAGAGACGGCGCTCATGCGGGCTTTCGGTATGATATTTCCAGGAAACGGATCGGAAACCCACACCCCGTTCACTTGCCGCATCGTCCTGGGATCGAAGATCTGTCCGGAGTAGACATCCCTCCCCAGAGCGTCCTTGCCCAACACAGTGGTCGTGAGCAGCTTGCTGAAGTCACCTTCCAGGAATTCAGGGATAGGGACTGTCGACACATAGTCCTGGCTGAGCTGCATCCGCTCCTGCATGTAATGCTCGAAGGCTCCGAAAACGAAGGTCTTGTTGCGCCCGTCATACAGCCCGGGGATGATCACCGGCCCGCCGGCGCTTCCACCGCCCAGCGACTGGCGATCCGTAGCGCGCTTGAACCGGGGGTCGTTGGGTGACTGGCTCAAACGCCAATTGTTCATCCAGGTGTTGGCGTTGAGCGCCTCGTTGCGCAGGTAGTAGAAGGCGCTCCCATGAAAGTTGTTGGTGCCGGACTTGAGCGCAAAGTTGAAGACACCGCCGCTCGTGCGGCCGTACTCGGCCGACATGCCGCTTGTCTGAACGCTGAATTCCTGCACGGCCTCCATGGTCGGGCTGGACTCGCCGACATGCCCCTGGATCTGCGCCGTGGCCGAAGTGCCGTCGATGAGCACTTCCTTGCTGAACGCAGGGGAGCCGGCGATGTAGGAAGTCCAGTTGTTGCCCTCGACCGCAGGCGTCAGCGCGTATGCGAAGTTCTCGATGGCACGTCCCCCCGCAAACGAGAGCGGCAGGTCCGTGACCACCTTGCTCTGGATCGTCGTAGCCACGAGGGGCGTATCGGTCTTGAGCAGCGATGCCTCCGCCGTAACGGTCACGGTCTCACTGAGCTGGCCGGTCTCCAAGGACACATCGAGGCGCATGGTCTGTGCCACCATCAGTGTCAGCCCCGATCGCGTGTGGGTCTTGAACCCGCTCATCGAGAATCTGACTTCGTAACGTCCGATCGGGATGTTGGAAAGGGTGTAGAGCCCTACGTTGTTGGTCAGGCCCTGGGTCGTTACGCCCGTGTCCAGGTTTGTGGCAACCACCTCGGCCCCGGGAACCACGGCGCCGCTCGGATCCATCACCACCCCCGTGATGGTTCCACGGTCCACCTGGGCCGAACTTGGAGCGGCACAGAGGAGAAGGACCATCAGCGCCGGAAATGTAAGCTGTCTGAGATTCATCAGAGTTTCTCCACAATGAATGAGACTTAGCCATGAGGGAGCAGCCAGGTAGCCTCCCTCCATCACACACTGTCTCCCTTCAACGATCGACTCCGGTCGAGAGCCATGTCCGGGCTGATCCCAGCTGCTGCGGAGTTCCGGCCGTATCTGCGCCGGACCGGGTTATCCCCACCTCCGTCAGAGCCGGCGGCTGAAGGTCCCCCGGCTCCGAAAGATGGTAACGCCGCCAGAATGCCCTGGTACTTTCGCGAAAGACTCTGACCGCCTGCGGAGGATCGCCCGACAAGAGCCCGGCCAGATAATTCCGGTGCTGCCCCACCGATGCCAGGAAATCTTCGCGCCCCTCCTCCGACAACACAAATGCAAACATTCCAAAGACGATCCGTTCGAGGACCATCTCCAGGTACTCATTTCCCGCCAGCTTCCATACCTTGCGATGGAATTCCAGGTCGCTGTTGTGAAACGCCACCCTGTCGAGCCGTCTCGCGGCGTCGTCCATGGTGGCCACAATCCCCTCAAGCTCGCGGGCTGCCTGCGATGTCATGTTGCGCGCGGCTTTTTCGAAAGCCAGCGCTTCCAGCGTGAGCCGGACTTCGTGGATCTTGGATAGATCGTCCCGTGTCAGGCTCGTGACATAGGTGCCGCGATTCGGCACCTTGCGCACGAATCCCTGGTGCTCCAGCTCCTTGAGAGCTTCGCGAAGCGTGGGCTGTCCGATACCCAGGCTGGCCGCGAGCTTCAGTTCGATGAGCCTTTCCCCAGGCTTCAACTGCCCGCTGATGATGGCATGGCGCAAGGATTGGGCAGCGCCCTGCGCCAGAGAACGCACACGAAGGGGATCCATTTCCGTATCCGCCCCCTATACCTCCCGTGATTCTTTAATCTATAATAGATTATCTCGATTCTATTGGGAAGGCCAATAGAGGCCCCGGCGCCGCATGCCTCTGTAATTCGGAGGCCCTACCTATATGGAGCGGTGTCCAATCAAACGCATGAGCACGGGAACCTGAGAGCACTGCAGGCAACGGGGGCCCGCGCCCCCGAGCGGGATGACTGGAAAGCACCACCGGCGCCTACGGCACAACGTGAGTCATCAGCTACAGCCGCAAGGGATTTTGTCTCTGGCAGCCATCCACGGACGGGCCGTCAGTCGCATGACCCCTGGCAGGTGCCCGCTTCTCGCGGGCCTCTCTCCCGCAGCCGGCGTCTGCGCGCCTGGAGGTCGTGCTGGGTGAGCACGTACTCCGCGCTCATGCGCCGGGCCGCACGCATATAGAGCTGATGCGGTCAGTGGCCGGTGTCGAGGAACTCGTCCTTCGGCAAGCCCCGGCGGTTCACTTCGGCGCGCACGTTCTCCGGGACATCCGGGTCGGATCGCCGATCCGATGGAGATCGGGCCGGCCGGATTATCGTCCGGCGGACCAGAAGATCGCGTTCCGGACCAATGCCCGGTAGGCGGGATGCCGGTGCGCGGCGGAGTCGTGGCCAAGCTGTATGTAGACGACCCGGGATTTCTGATAGGGGCCGATCCAGGCCATCGCCTCATCGTTCGTCGGGTTATCTGTCGTGAGCAGGACCTTCACCTCTGGACTGACCCACTTTCCTTTGTAAGTCTCGTCCAGGATATGGATAGGCCCGATATCCGCCGTGATGGGGTGCTTCATGGCGGGTCGCACAAACATCTCCTCGTCATGTTTGTAAGTAGAGGCCGGCACGCCGCCTTCCGGCTTCAACAGGTAGCGGCCCCCGACCACTTCCCGATACCACCAGGGCCAGTCCTGATAGTCGGCTATCGCGTGGTGCAGGACGACGACACCCTTGCCTGCCTCGACGAATGCGCGCAGGTTGCCCCGTCGCTTTTCATCAAGTTCCTGCGACAGATCGTAGAGAACCAGGGTGTCGTACTTCTGCCTGATATCAGATTTAAATGCCTCGGTGTTTGAGGGCGCATGATCCCACCGCAGACCGGCATGACCCTCAAAGATTGTGTAGAACGAAGTCTCGTAGTCGTGCCCTCCGGTCACGACAAGTGCCCGGAGTGGAGCCGGCCCTGCTCTTGTCTTGCCGACATCCGGCGGCAGCGTCACCTTTCCGGTTGCAGCCCATTCGGTGCCGCGCACGAAAGTGTTGACGAATCCGGGCTCGCTCATCGCCGGAACTTCGTGTCCGAGAGCCGTGTAGAAGACGCGGCCGCTGCCGTACTGATTCACGCACAGGATCGGCTCGTCCTTGCCCGTGCCGCCCATTATGGGATCGTCGAACGCCACGGCCAGCACCTGCGTCGTGGGCAGGAACTCCATCGCGTGATAGAGCTCGTCGGTCGCGATGAAGGAGTCGCTCATCCCACGGAGTATGGGATGCTCGCTCCGGACCGCCCTGACCCTGAAAGAACGGCGCTGGCCATGAAATCCCTTGGCGGGCGGACTCGTCCAGCGGCCTCCCACCATCCGGCCCCAGGCAGGCCAAGGATCTTCCCTGATCCCGGTGGCGGCATGACGGTCTCCCAGGACCTCCAGCCCCGAAAATCCGTAGCTCGCGCCGTGGACTACCACCATTCCCTTACCCGACCGGACAAAGGACTCCACAGCCTTCTCGGTCGCTTCACCCCACCGCGGCCCGCAATAGTCGATCACCAGGACATCGTACGGAGAAAGCGTTTCGGATG
>JACADW010000341.1 GCA_013388445.1 Acidobacteriota bacterium
CCGCCACCGTCTGCAAGGTCCGCCGCATCCTTACCTCGGAGCTGGGGAGCGAGCGAGCCGTAGACGTCATCGTGTAGGGAGTGATCAGGCCCACTAGGCCCTCGTAGGGACCGGAAGGCACGGTACGCGTGGTAGCCTTCGGCCGTCCATGCGCATCCGTTGGATATTGAATCTGATAGCCAGAGCCGCCCCCCGGTGAGACATAAGCAATGTCCGGGATCGTGGGGGGCGTCGTCGTGAGAGCGTTGATCTGGGCGGCGCTCGGAGCGTAATTGCTGTTGAATAAGGTGCCGAGGTCGGCCGTCAGCTGCTCCAACCCTGCAAGGGATGCATAGAAAGCCCGGTTCTGGTCCCGATCGATGCCGATGAGTCTCTGATCCGCGTTCACCGAACAGATGAAACCCACTAGCAAGGCGGACAGCAAAACGAGGATCAACAGCGTCGTTATCAATGCGATGCCGGATTGACTTTCAGTTTTCATACCGTTTCCCTTTAGCTATAACGATCGATAAACGACAGGCTTCGCAGGCTGACCTGAGTCGTAAGGTTTCGATGGAGATACTGGCCGGTGTTTCGAATCACCGCGCTGGACCTTCCGGAAAGAAGAATGTTGACCTTGCGAATCTGGTTGGGGGAGTTGGGGGGTACCGGAGACTCTACATTTGCAGGATTAGTGACCCCGTCGACAAGGTCATAACTCAGTTGCAGGTCTTCCAGCACCAGGGCAACTACCTCTCCCGGCCTGCTGTTTATCCGTCGAATGAGGCGGGGCATCACCGGATCGGTGATGGTATCCAGATAGTAGGTAATCAGCCACACCCGCGTTGCCGTGGTCGGAGGGAACGTGCCGCCGCTCTGGAGTTGCATGATGGATCCCTGGGGAGCGGCAGGCTGATTCAAGTTCATCGGATCGCCCGAATCGAAGAACACAACCTGGCCTGACACCCGGGTGACATACTGCATGGTGTTCCCGAGGGCGTTGCTGAAGGCAATCAGGTCGCCCGCGCGGATCGCGTTGGGAACACCTGAGATCGGCGTGCCGGCATCCACCGTCATGCTGGAGCCGTTGTCCGCAATAGAGGCGAGCGGCGTCTGGTTGAGCGGGAGGGAGTTGTCGGCGCAAAGCATGTTCACTATGTCCGTTGCGCCACCGCTTCCTGAGGGCCCCAATGACGCGCCCGGGTTGACCGCTGCGACGGTTACGGCGGGAGAGAACGTGTAGTTCGTTCCCGGCGGGCCCGGCCGCCTGACGGGCAAAGCTCCATCTCCCGAAGGTATGGGAATGCCTCCCGTCGGGATCCCCCAGCCGGCGTTGATGAAGTCGCGGACTACAAAGTTCATTCCTGCCCGCAGGTTCTGCTCGAGATCCGCCATCAACGTGGCTTTCTCGTTCACGCTGAAGGCATCGTTGAGCGAACTCATTGTTGCGGCAAGCAGGACAAGGACTATGCAGGTCGAGATCAGTGCCTCCACCATGGTGAATCCCTGTTCTCCCTTCATGCAGGCCCCCTGTCGTGATATTCGCATCATCCCTGCTCGGAATCCCGCCCCGGCCTCAGGCAAAGGAGGAAACGTAGGAAATGAGTTGATACTGCCTCTGCAAGTGTCCAATCCGATACGACACGATCACGCGAATCTGACGCAGATTCGGCGCAAGATCCCGGATCTCGATCTCCCGGGTGAAATCGTCCAGGCCAGGTTCCAGCGCGCCGTCATCGGCGGTGTTTACCAAGCCGTCGGTCCCGGGCGCACGCATCTGAATTGCACCATCCAGGAAGATCCCGCCTCTGCTGACATTCCGGATCTGCGCCCAGGTGATCACCCGGGTATCCCTGGAGGTGGTGACACTCTCAATAGCCTCGGCTGCCTTTTCCTTTGCGATCTGGTGGGAATGGGAAGTTGACATCGTTACCAAGCCCTGAGCAAATGCGAGTGCGAGAGCCAGCAGACCGCCTCCCAGAATGATGATCGAAATCATCGTTTCGATGATGGTGAAACCGGACTGACTGTCTTCAGACGTCCTGATCATGGCCATATGCGTCCTCATTGTGGGGTCCATGAGGTCCTTGCCCATCGGTAGCCCCGAATACGCCCGGTTGCGCCCAGGATTGTGACTGCCCGTGCTGTCTCGGGATGGTCTGCCAGGCCAAGAAAGACCGATCCGCTCACCGGGTCGCCAAGGCCGTCCACCAGGGTGCCGTCGCTGAGGAAAACCAGCCTGGCAGCACCTGAAAAATCCACGGCCGATCCATTTCCGAAAGAATCGGGCGTGTCAGGGAGTTCAGCGAACAAAAGAAACTCAATATTGTTCTCCAGCGTGACGGTGCTCAAGACGGTGGTTCCTGTTGGCACGTCGAGCCGTACGAGTTGAATCTTGTCGTCGTCGAGGAACCTGAGCTCAACGTTACGCCGCTGTGAAACCGCCAGTTCTCTGCCGGTGCGCAACTGAGCCACAGTCTGGTTCAAAGCCGCATCGGCTCTCATCGTGGGCAGGATTGCGGGCAGATTCAGCAAGGCAAATCCGGCCAGTATGGTCATTATCGAGAGGAGTATGCCGGTTTCGAGCAGGCTGAAGCCTGCGTCTTGACGAGGTCGCACAATGGGCATTCTTGTTATCAAGGCGCTCTCCTCAGTTCAGGGGGGATACGAGGCGGAATCGGCCGGTACTGTCCTGATATCCAGGAAATGGGGTTACGGTTCCCCGGCGACCTGTTCTGCGGGCAGCAACGCACGCCTCGGCCCTGCACGGCCTCGGCGACCGGTTGCGTCCGTCAGGTAGGTACACCGAGACGTCTTATCGGCGTCCCTTCTTCAAAGCTTGAGTCCTTTTTGAACCTCGATTCTGAAGCTGAGCAGTGAAAACAGATCTTTCTCCTTATGAATCACCAGTTGCCGGTCGCAATCTCGACCTCGGCGAGATTTGGTGTCCACAGTAAATCTATTGGCCTCGAAAGAGATCGACACATCTGTGAGGGTGATTTTGCGGTACCTTCCCCCCGCCTGAGGCGGTAGATTTTCATCATCTTTCCCTCGGGGATTTTCAGCATCTCCCCCACCCCCATGCGGCTCGACCGCCAGGTGTGACATGTCCTTACACAGGACGTGGACATGCCATACCGGGAGTTGGAGTCCTGGATTATCAGGAGGTTCTCTGTCGGTGCTTAGCTGGTGACGGAGCCCGTTCAATTGCCCGAGGCACCGGCCTGAATCGATAGACTGTCCGTCGGCCGATACGAGTTGCCCGGGAGCTTGGACTAAAGCCCGGCGATCCCCGGCCGGACGACGGGATGGTTTCGACGTTCACAAGCGGTGTCCGACGTCCTGGACAACCCGCGAAACAGATGAGGCCATCGATGTGCATCGCTTCGGCCGGATCCTCGAACAACGATCCGAGCTGGAATTTTCCGAAAGCCGGCTGGCAGAGAATCTGCCGGTCCAGCAAACGCTGCGGTTTCTTCGTGCGGCACGCCGCTTTTCTCGCCAGTCTTTGAGTCAAGGAGTGACCGCATGCAACCAGACGTTCCAATGAAGAAAACGTTATAACGCGCGGAGCTTTACGGAATGCCAGCTATGCTGCCCGACCGTTTTGCGCGAGTGTGTATGGCCTGCTGGGGCATGCAGTTACACACGGGGGCGCTGGACATGGATGGGAGAGTGCAATGCCAGCTGTCTGTCGCCTCCAGGAATGACCCGGGTGGAGCCCGAGTGCACGCATTCCTGCACATAGCCTGCAAACCGCGCAATATCATGTAAATAGCGTTCGTTCAAATCTGCTGTGGCCATATCCAGGCATCGGTTGGATCAAGAGCGACCTCCCCCCATCGACACGATTCCCATGCATGATTCGGGTAACAAAGTCCCTCCCATTTGCCGATAAGTCGGTCTGAAGCTGGGACCGGCGGTCAAACTCACGCCCCTTTGTGGCGGCGAGAATTCCCCTCCTTGCGGATGAGATTGGCCCCCCTGGAGGACAATGGAGTTCTGACAAGTTCTTTTGCGGGCAATAGATGAAACCACATGGGATGATTCTTGCCCGCTGGCAACGGGGGGCGTTTTGATCGGCACATGGGGGGAGGGTTCCACTGGCGTTCCCAGAAGCGGGCACCGGCGGATTCTAATCTGCCCCAGAAACCGTCTCGGGAGGTCTCAGATAACCGTAAAGAATAGATCCGGGAGACAATCACATTGTGAGGTCCGTCCTCCGGTCATTCTAGGATCGACTGAAACAGCCGGCCGGGATTGAGGCGAACGGGAAGGGAATGAATGGATCCGGACTCGCGAGCGCCGAGCAGGTGGAAATCCGGGAAGGGACAGACTCTGGCGGAGACCGCCATTGTACTCATTCTGCTGTTGATGTTGACCTTCGCGATAATCGACTTCGCGCTGATTTTCTACGCCCACCTGACACTGGAACATGGCATCGCCCACGCCACCCGTTACGCCATTACGGGGCAACTGATGCAGGTTATCGATCCAATTACGGGGTCGCCCGTCACGCTGGACCGAAGATCCTCCATTCTCAAGGCCATGCAAGACGTTACCCCGACCTTGGATTTGAGCACGGCCAGCTATGCTTTTGAAAACATTACCAATCCCGCGGGGGATCCCACCGGCGGTCCCGGGGATGTTATAAAGATAACGGTCAGCTACGACTGGAGAATAGTCACCCCGTTGATCAGCCCTCTTTTCCCCAACGGCAAGATCACGCTCACGGTCTCTTCGACGTCAAAAAATGAGCCCTCTCCAGGTTCATAGCTGGTTCCGGAGTATGACGGCGCGGCTGTTGACGGCGCAGCAAAGGCGGAAATCGCGGGCACGGGATCCAGGGATTGAAATAGTGAGGGCATTGTCCTCAGGCAGGGTTCCATGAACGCAATGACAGAGCCACGGATGCGATACAGGCCGAGGCGGTGTTTAAGGACTTCGTCCGGGCAAAGCCTGGTCGAGTTTGCCATGGCGCTGCCTCTGTTACTGGTGCTTGCACTCGGGATCATAGAGGTCTCCTATGCCTTGTATAGCCAGCATGTCGTCGTCCAGTTATCCAGAGAGGCCGCCAACTTGATTTCACGCGATGTAACTCTCCAGGACGCAGCCGCGGCAATGACCTCCATGGCATCTTTGCCCGTGGATTTCAACAGCGACAGATCCAGGTTGACTCTTTCAGTAATCCGGCAAGGTACGGCGGGAAGAAATGCTGGGAAGCCGATCCTGTACCAGCGTTGTGAAATAGGAGGTTTAGTGGCTTCGAGTGTGCTAAGAACCCGGGGCCCGGGCGCTTTTGGAGGTCCGCCGGACTTTGTCGCCCTTGATCCCGACAATGATGAAGACTTGCAGATCATTAACTTGCCGGATAACGTTGCCGTGCCGAACAGCGGATTGATCTTCCTGGCCGAAGTCAGTAACGAACACAATGTAATTACCCCCTTCGACAAGATCGGCTTCAGGCTGCCGACCACTCTTTATTCCAGTGCTTACTTCTAGGCGCTTGGTGAAATCTTATCGACGGTCTTTTCCATCGCCAATGATTTGATCCTGGATTGCTGGCTTGTCAAAGCTGAGTTCCCGAACGGGGACAGAACCTCGCACACGAGACTGGGGCTTTGATGTCGGGAGGCTGTTGCGGAGACGCGGAAATGAACTGTGAGTTTGGAGGGCAGAATCGAGTTTGCGGATCTGCCGCACCTCTGCAGTAGCTGCCGTTTTCGCCGGCAGGAAATCCTAAGCCACTCGGAGGTTGCACATGACTGCGGGGAAGTTGAACGCCGCTTCGGAAAAGGGAATGGTTCTGGTTTATGTGGCGGGATTGATGGTGGTTATGCTGCTTTTTGCAGGTCTTGCCATCGACCTGGGGCGGGCTTATGTTGTGCAGGCCCATCTTTCCAAGGCCGTCGATGGCGCGGCGCTGGCTGCCGCGCGCGCACTCGGCAGCGGTAATGCCCGCACTGAAGCCGTTCGCCTGTTCCAGGCGAATTGCCCGCCCCATTTCATGGGTACGCTGTCGGCCACGGACCCTAACGCCGATCCCGACTTTTTCCGCTCTTACTACAACGCCAGCACCGGCGCCAACGTCATCACGGTTACCGCCACGGCCGTGCTGCCCACGACCTTCATGCGCATCGCCGGCTTCAATCAGATGCCTGTCGCCAGCACCGGCGAAGCCGTGCGGCGGTTGGTGGATCTATCACTGGTTCTGGACACATCCAGTTCGTTGGGAGCAGGCTGGGCCGATGTCCGGGATGCCGCCCGCGCCTTTGTGAATTCCTTCTCGCGGCAGGACCGCCTTGCCTTGGTCCTCTATAGCGACGGGGCACGCGTTCTGGTTCAGATGCCGCCCGACCGCAGCAGCGATCCAGCGTTCGTGGCTTCACAGATCCCACAGAACAATCCGGGGGGAAGCACCGCCATGGATGAGGGGCTGTATCGCGGCTGGGATGAACTGAGGACCGTTCCACGCGGCCTGCAATCAGGTTTGCGTGTGATCGTGCTCTTTACTGACGGTTGCAGCAACAGCGTGCCGGGCGAACATGAAACGGCCCTCGGAAGAGCCACCGGCCTGCGCACCTATGATTTCCCCAAACGAGCCAATGATAACGGTCAGACTTGGGACAATCCGCAGATCAACGGCCTTTTTGACACGGAAACTGGCGCGCGGAACCCCAGTTATACGCTGACCACCAGCAGATGGGATTCGACGCAGACGCTCCCGTTAGTTCCCTACCTTCCCCTCAATACGGTCAGCCTTCACACGCACCATCGCAGCTCCGGCATCCCTACCTCCTTTCCGCTGTACAACCCTGCGTGGGGATACCAGCGTGCTCTGCGCAATCCGCAGAGCGTCGGCGGGAACATCCGCTATCCCGCCGATGTCTGGAACATCAACAATGCCGCCCGCAACCTCCTTGAGATCATCGCCAGGCAGATCCAGCAGGATAACAGTGGAGATTACCCGATCCGGATCTATACGATCGGTATGGGAGCCCTAGTGAAGATGCAGCTGGGCACAAAGCCGGAGCTATCAGAAGAGATGCTGATCCGCATCTCCAATGACCGCCGGTCGCCTGATTACAGCAGCTCCTATGTGGAGGGCAAATACTACTATGCCCGGACCTCGGCCGACGTAGATGCCGCCTTCCAGGCCCTGCGCAACCAGATTGTCCGCTTGAGCAGATGAGCCTTTCCTTTACACACACCGGTCGACTGCAGCGGCCAAGCGAACTAAGTCCATGGCTCCTATTCAACGGCGATGGAGAATTTTGGCTCCTGTCTCCCAAAATCCCCGCACGCCTGATCATGCCTCAGGTCGAATGGGAGCGACTGGCGCGTGCGGGTTGCAAGGGGCGGAGCCCATGGCTCTTAATTTGCTCTTCCTGGTGGTCCCAGAAAGGCGCATGGCGAGTGCGGAAACCCCCTGGGATTCTTCCCTGCGGCCGGCAGGATCGAGGGCCTTCTCAAGACCGAGGAAGCAAGTCGGCCAATCGGATCACCAGCGACCCCCCCCTGGGCCCGGGGAAGAAGGGGTTGTGGATGGGCGATACACAGCGCCGAGATCATCTGCAGTTCGGCTGGGTTTTCAATCTCACGGGGTGAGATTCGGGGACGGGAACCCGGCTGTCGAGCGTCCGAAAGACGGATATTGTCGGGAGTGGAAAGAGCGGATCCTTCAGCGACTTCTGTATCGGCCGAGCTACTTGACCACACACACTGGACCATCGGCGACAGAAAAGCGCGTGTCCTGTGGACGAGTGCCCGCGGTGGCGCGCGATGCGGGCCCGCGCCTGGGAGTCGAGTCCTCCATGATCCCTGGTGCGCCGGAGACTACTTTCTTCCTGAGCCGGGTCTGCGCGGAACCTTCACCTCGCGCTTAACCTGGTTAGGCGATTTTGCATGCAGCCCCACCGCTCCCACGGGCTCTCCCTTCCACAATTGGCGAACGACAAGGGGGCAGGGTTCGCGCTTTAGCCTGTAGCCGAACTGCCTCAGGAGATCGGCCTGAGGGAGGGTTTACTCGACCTCGAGCTGCAGGTCCCTGTCAACGGCTACATTGTCAAAATCAAACCCGATCTCCTTCTCCCGCACCCCGGGATGCGCGAATCGCCGGTGTTTCTGGAGCTCTTTGCCTGCCATCCCCCGATACTGATTTCGGCCCCCCTTGCGAACTGCCAGCTTCAATCCGCGGACTATTGCGCCGTCGAGGGCGGGAGCAGGCCCGCGGATCTGGAATTCTGGTTCCGGGGACGAAATGCGCCAAGTCGAACCTCAGGTCGAACTTCTCGCGCGCACCCCGGCCAAAGGCTCCGGCCTTGAGCCTGGAGACCCCGGGAGCCCCGGGAATCAGCTCAACGACATCCATGTTTCTGTAAGCGGTGTTGTTAGATACTTGCCGGAGCGATGCTTGACCAGATGAGTCCATCATTTTTCCCGCATCGCCGGGCTGAACATCGAGAAGATCCAGGCGCTCTGCCAGATCCAGCGCGCAAAGCATTACCCCGCCATTGCCGCTTGGGCCAGTGCCGAAGCCTATCGGGCGCTCAGGAGCCCAACCGCACGGGATGGGCCTGCTGGGGACCTCGGAACGCCAGCGGCGGATCGACTTGTAGCCGGATGCTTCAACTCCGAGGAGCTGGGGCACGGCCGCGGAGAACGTATCGCGAATCGCATCGATTTTGCTCAGAAGGGCCGTCCGCCCGGGCTTGGCCACGACTTGGTCCGCGAACGCTAGGTCGGGGGAGCCCTCTGTCCAACGGCCGGAGTTTCTCATTATCGTAGCTTCGGTGCACTCCTGTCTCTGGGCACTGGCAATCGCCATTGCCAAGACGACAACGATAGAGACACCCGTTTGGCGCAAAGGACTTCATTTCATCTCATCCTCCAAAGTCTTCGTAATTTATGCATGTTTCATGCTCTATCGGGATCATCGGCGAGTTGAACGGCCTCAGACTGTTTCCAGCCCGTCACAGCGGAAAGACCCAAGGTCAGTTTCACGCGCTGAACGGAAAACGGCGTCTCGGGAAAACGCAGCACGAACCACGCGATCTGCGGTAGCCGATGAGTGTTTGGGTTGGCAGCGCGCCAGACGATTTGAGATCTCCCTTCTGTCAAAGAACCTCGAATTTCGCGATGGTTCCGGGGTTGAAAGTCTCGCGCACAAGCACTTCCGTGGCGCGCACAGGCTCCGCGAACCCGACCTCGAGCCACTGTGGTTCCCCGCTCGCGCCGCTCGGGCACCAGGCGTTCGGATTGTCAGAATAGGCCTCGACGTTTGGCGCGCCGGTCGCCAGCGATCTCCTGGCGCCAGACCCGCGCTTGCGTGCTGTCGACGCCGTTGCACCATCGACTGGGTTGAACGCGCCGTGCCCGTCCGGTAGCGGACCGAAATGCGGGCTTTCCAAAACCCGCACGTCACCAGTCCATTGCGACCGATTTCAATCCCAGCCGGCCATACGTGCCGGGCCATTCAGGATGGAAGAGATCACCGGCAGGCGCAAGGGCCTACATTATGATTATGAAAATATATTTCAAAACGGTCTTGACACACGGAGAAGGTCTTAGTACTCTTCGCGCATATTTCGGGTGTTGCTATTTTGGGATAGGGGGCTGGCTATCGGGATCCGCTGAAGGCGGTGCCGCATCTCCTCGAGCAGAGTGAACTCCCGTACGACGGGTGCCCACGACACAACATAGGGTGATTGAGGCTTTGATCAGCAAAGGCTTCAACCGAAATCAGGGCCTGGATCTTGCAAGGCCAACGGGGAGGGTGTCTTCATGAACAGCACGAGAAGCGGGAAAGTCTTAGTCTGCGCGGTAGTAGTCTATGTTGCGTTTGCCTTGGGTGTCCTTCTTGCCGAGCCGGGATTCGCTCAGCAACCGGCGCCGAAGGCGCCTGTGCCTAAACCCTCAGCCAAGGCTGCGGTTGCAGCGACAACCGGGGCCGCCGCTGAACAACTCAGATTCAAGGGCATCTTCGAACCGGTGAGCTATTCGGAGGACATTCAGTTCAGCGACGTCTTCTTCGTGAATACGCACGTGGGCTGGGTTGCGGGTGCGCACGGGACCCTGCTGAAGACAAGCGATGGCGGCGCCAGCTGGGCCGCCCAGCTCGGCGGAGATCCGCAATCACTGGACCGGACGATCAGCGACCTGCGATTTGTGAGCGAAACAACCGGTTGGGCCACGCAGCGGACAAGTTCGCACACCAACCTCCTGCACACGACGGACGGGGAGACCTGGGAACAAGTGGGCACGATTGCGGAACACTACACCGATTATTCGTTCATGACGGAAACCGAGGGTGTGTTCGCGACGGGAGACAAGGTTTATCGAACGAAAGACGCCGGCCGGACGTGGCGGGACGTGTGCACTTGCCAGTACCGGGCGGAAGTGCAAGGGCTGCCGCGCAACCTGAGCTGCCAAATCCAGCGCATGCACTTCCCGACCACGACCGTAGGCTATGGGCTGGCGTACACAAGAGGCGCAGACATAGCCGCAATTTTGAAAACGGAAGATGGCGGCGCCACCTGGAATCTGGCCGGGCTCCTGCCGGATGAAGGCGCGAGCGACGGGGGTATTTTCTTCACCGACGAAAGCAACGGCGTGGTGCGGGTGCACAGCGGCAAGTCCTACATCACTGCCGACGGCGGGCAAACGTGGAAAGGGATGATTGCCGCCAATCTGGGGCAAAGGATCCGGTTTGCCGACCCGGAGGTGGGATGGTCGTTTGCCGACCTTTGTGTCGGCATGGGATGTGAGAACGCCCGTCTCAGCTTCACGACCGATAGAGGCCGCCGCTGGACCACCCGCTCACTCGCCTTTCCGGCAGGCATTGCGGCGTTCAGCCTGCCGCGGCGCGACCTCGGCTACGTAGTCGGTGCTCACGGGATGATTTACCGCTATCGCGTAGTGCCGGCGACCGAAGAGGTGGCCAAGGCCATTCCTGCGCCAGCCATGCCGGTCTTTGACTCTCCGCTCGACGAACAGGTCGAGCAGCTTCAGGCAGAAGTGGCGGCGCTGGAGGAGGAGGTTAAGAAAAAGGCGGGAGGGCAGGGCAGTTCCGGCGGTGACGGATCAGGTGGCGGGGCTGCGGCGGAAACGAGCGAGGGTTCGCTGGTAGATGCCTGCTGCCGGGAGCAAGTGGAGAAGATCGAGGCGACTGCCGAGGCGGTGGCCAGCGAGGTGCCGAAGTTCACGGGGAGATATCGGAGTCTGAATCTGATCTTTACCGGCTTGCGGCTGGTGGGGGAGCTATTCGGGCAGGCGCAGGGTTTGAAAGATTCACTGAAGAGCTTGCGAGAGGCACGCGATGCGACTGCGCTATCGGCGGCGCTGACCGGGCTCACCGGGCAGGTGACCGGGCTGGTGCAGAGCACGAAGGTGGCGTTCCAGAGTCCAGGCCAGCCTGCGGAACAATCGCACGAATGACTTGGGTTCACAGTCCACCAGGAGGCAGACAATGGGACGCAAATGGAAATCGGGTAGTCGCCGGGCAGTGATTGCGCGTGGTCGCTCGATCCCCCGAAGTGGGACCTGGGACCCTGAGCACAGGCGGAGAGGCTGGCCATTATTGGCCGTCCTCGTCCTGCTGGTTTGCGCAATCTCGACGGCGCAGCCGAGGAGATCGGCGTTGACCAACGCCGCCGTCGTTTCGATGGTGAAGGGCGGGATGCCCGAGAGTTTGATTGTGAGCACGATTCAATCGAGCGAAACACAGTTTGACGTTTCGCCACAAGGACTGGCCGAACTCAAAACGGCAGGCGTTGGCAAGAAGGTCATGGACGCGATGGTGGCAGCGGAAGCGCGCAAACAGGCTGCCGCAGCATCCTCGGCGGGCGCGGGCGCAGCCACAGCGGCTGCGTCGCATGCTCCCCTTCAGCAGCCCTACGTTCGACTTCTCCAGGAGAAGGCAAAGCACAGCCTTGCCGCGGAACGAGCCCAAATTGCTCAGGTCAAGACAAAAAACCAGGACCTGAGCTCACTGGCTGCCGAGACGCTGGCCTTTCAGGTGGCGCAGGGTCTGGCTGCCGAGGCGGCGACTCAAGCAGCGGCGCGGAGCGGCTCGGCAGCCGCTGGCGCGTGGGGAGGGGCGGCATCGGGCGTGATGGGCGGCCTGTTCAAGAAGAAGCCTCCGACGCTCACCTACGTTTGGGGCGTGCCCGGCCCCACTCCTTCCAATGCTCTGCCGACGGACAATCCGAAGTTTGAAATTGTCTGCGACGCAGTGCCGGGAGTGAATGCGGATGAATACACGCCGGTGCTCGTCAAGCTCGTGCCGGCGAAGAACAACTGGCGGCTGGTAGGCGCCGGCAGAGGGAAGGAAGACGCAACTCAGAGTACGGACTGGGACGTTTATTCATCCTTCGTGGAACAGAAAGTCCCTGCCAAAATCAACAAGACGGCCTCCGGCCGGTTCGAGCTTGAACCATCCGGCCCTTTGGCGCCAGGAGAATACGCTCTGGTACTGCGGCCGCTGGCAAGAAACAAGAAGTATATCGGGGCTGACCTGACGAGCAGTCAGGGCGAGGGCCTGGTTTTCAATTCCGCCTGGACGTTTTCGGTGGCATCTTCGGGCACACCTTAGGCCCGGGGGGAATTGACTGCAGATGTGACATGAAACGATAGGCAAGAGCGCTGGGTTCCGCTGCCGTCAGCTTGCGGAGATAAGGGAATTCTGGGAGAGAAAATTGATTCGGGAGGTGAAAGATGATGAGCATGATGACAAAGATGAGTGTGGTGTTCGGCCTGTTATTGCTGGGGTTGGCCCTGGTGCCGGTGGCCCCTGCCGCCGAGCCCGTGGGGGCGAAGGTAAAGGAGTTTCGCGCTCTAGAGGCGCGGACGAAGGATCTCGGCAAGACTCCGCAAGAAGCTGCTTGGTCTCAGCTCTTGGGTGACATTCGCGCATGGGCACAGAAGCACAACGCTCCGCTTACTGAGCATTCGGAAGCAGCGACCGGTTCGTCCGCGACATCTCCGTGCGCGAACAGGATTAAGAAAAAGGTGGGTTCCAGAACTGTTGACTGCTGGCTCGATCGCAGCAGATCCACGCCCACCAGATGCGTTTACATCTGTACTGGACTGTGACATTGCGCGGCCATGGCGCAGACGCGACGCACAACCTAGGGGAAACTGTGCCTGAGCCGCCACGCCCCTTAATCCACCAAACAGGCATCTCAGCCCAGCCATATGGTGAAGAACAATTGGGGCTTGGTTGGGCTGAAAGCTCGAGGAGGTGGAGGATGAAACGCGAGGGGGGCTTTCTCTGCGGAGTCGGTTTTCTGCTTGGGGCGCTGCTGGTGGCTCTGAGCGTGCTGGCGCTGGGAGGGCAGGCTGCCGACTCCATCAATGCCATAATCACTGCCATCGACGTGAACACCAGGATGGTGACAGCCAAGGAGCCGGCGACCGGGCGCGCTTTCCAGTTCCAGGTGAGGGACGCCGCCCTGCTCAATTCGCTCAAGGCGGGCCAGAAGGTTTCCGCCGACTTCAACGCCATGACGGTCACTCTGCCTGCGGCCCGCCCTGGGGCGCCGCCCGTGCGGGTGCGAATTCTGAAGGCGGAGCCGGTAGGCCGGCCGGCTGAACCGCCAGGCGTGCAGAGCTCGTCACCGGCGGGGACTATAGCTCAGGCGGCGACCTCCAGCTCCGGCAAGAAGGTAGTGACGGGCGGCGGCCTGGGTGCGCTCGACCCTAATGCCGTGAAACCCAGCGCCTCTGAAGGCGACACCGCCGTGGCTGCGCGCGGGCGGCCCGGCGTAGGCCGCCCGCCTCAGCAGAAGCTCTTGCCCGGGCTTCTGGGTGAACATTCCGGGGATGAGGAGAATGGAGACAACGACCCCGATCCCGAGCCGGAGTGGCAGAGGAGGAACCTGTCGACCGGCGCTGCGGCGGCCACCTCCTCTCGGGCCACGGCTGGGGGAACCCGCCTGAAAGGCTATCCGAAGGCCCAGGAAATGCTGGATGGAATCGTTCGAGGGCTCACCCAGATGGAAATTGATGCAGCGCTGCTGGGCGGACAGAAGTACATGATTAACAATTGCCTTGGGGTGAAAGCCAGCGCGGGGAAGTTCAAGCTGAAGCTGGCGCACCCCAACCTGCGCTGGGAAGGCACCGGCGCGGTGCTTACCTTCCGGATTGAGCGGATCTCGTTCAGCGCGCTGAAAATCCGTATGCGCCCGAGGGCAAACCCGATCGATCCCTGCAAATTCAGCGGGAGATTCGAAGTCGGGGGTGCGGCCACTGACGTGCACTATGAAATGCGCCTGGACCCCCTCCTCGACCTGCAGCAATGCAGGTTGGGAAGCATGGGGCAGATTCAGGAAAAGTGGCGCATCGGCGGACTGAATCTCAAGCCGCTGCAAAACAACCTCGACAATGTGGCCAAGAACATGATCGAGGACTCGCTGACCTACGCCTCCAATTTCAACATCGGCGACCGGATCGTGGCCGGCATCAATGGCTTTCTGGGCGCACAGTGTCACAAGTGAGCCTGGGCGGGAGGCGGTGGCGGAAACGCTTCGGGGAGCGAGCGTGTGTGCGTGACTGAATCGCCGATTGCACGCATGGGGGGAGCTGGACTGCCGGAAGCAAGCGGGCGATATACCGAGCGGATCGGCTGGCGATTCACTCATGCATGCGTGTCCTCGGATTGTTCTATGCCTCGAAGCCTGCTGGACAGCGGCGGTAGGACTTGCAGTCTGGGCCGCTACCTCGCCGGCGATTCTCACGACCACGATGATTCTTGATCTCGGCAATCGGCGCGCCCTGGGTTTTGAGGAGGCGAAGCCCATCGGCGTGTATTTTCCCGCTCATTCCCCGCGCCTGATGGCAGGGCGGCAGCGCCCCGAATGCAACCAGTGATCCTGGCGCCGGCTGTAAAAGCCCAGGGAGGAGCATCTGCCGATCTCCAGGACCGTCTTTCTCCGCGCTCTTGGCTGGTTGGCCCCACAATCTCGGAAACCCCTCGATTGCTCCCGTCAACGGGGATGATTCCGCGTGATTGCCAAAGCCAACTCAGCTATCCGGCGCCCCCCGGGGAAAACGAACTGGCTCGAGGAAGGCCCACCATGTTTCGAGGCAAGTGCCCGATGGAGATCATGGATCCTCCCGTCGCCCGTTTCAGTCTCCCAACCCGGACGAACCGGAACCAGAGTAGATTCTGCCATGCGGTAAAGCTCCTGGAACATCTCCCTTGGGGCCTGCCAGCCCTATTTGCAGAGCAGGCCGAGGTTCCTGATGCGGTATTTATATGCGGGACGCAGGAGCTTGTGGATCGTGAAAAGTAGCTGGGCGTGACTGCTCTGCTCGAGGGAGCGCCTGTCGCAAACGCGGTCGGACTCCCCGTAATAATCTTCGACCAGGGCGTGGAGAGTCCGCCGCGCGGGTTGCGGAGCCCGCGGAGCAGGGCGGCTTTGTTGGGCGCGCTCTGCCTGAAGATCCGGAGCACAGATGCGCGAAAAGAAACGAATCCCGTGCCGTCAGGCAAGACGGCCGAACCGCAAGTGCCTGGGTCCCTTAACGCCCGGAACCCCCTGCGCGCCGCGGGAAATGGGAAACAAGGCCGTGCTTCCCGTGTTCAAGCTCCACAGCCGGTCATGCGATCTTTCGTTATCCCACTCGGTAGTGGGCGGGAAATACTCCTTCTCGGGGTTTTTCAAGCCGCGCTTGACCGCTTCCTCGTTGAGCTCCACGCCGAGTCCAGGCGTGTTGGGCACCGTAACAAAACCGTCCTTGCCGACCAGAGGTTTTTCGACGCCGTCGGCCACGGAGTCGTATTGCGGGTCATCTACGCCATGATGCTCCATGACCAGGAAGTTTTCCGTAGCGGCCGCGCAGTGGACGCTGGCGAACATGGTCACGGGACCGCCGGCCATGTGAAGGGCCATGGAGATTCCGTGCTGCATCGCGTAATCGCCGATCTTCTTTGTCTCAAGCAATCCCCCGGAAGTGGCCAGGTCGGGATGGATGATGGAAACCGCCTTGCGGTCGATCAGTTGCTGGAATCCTTCCAGAAGATAAATGTCCTCGCCCGTGAGCACTGGGGTGGTACAGGAGTTCTTCAGTTGCAGATATTGATCCACGTACCACCACGGGACCATGTCCTCGTACCAGGCGAGGTTGCATTTATCCAGGCGTCGGGCCAGCTTGATGCCGTCCTCGATGCCGAAATGTCCATAGTGGTCGGTCGCCAGCGGAATCTCCCAGCCGAGCGCCTCGCGGATCTTCAGGCAGTAAGCCTCGAAGACATCCAGGCCTTTCTCCGTAATGCGGATGCCGGTGAAGGGGTGCGGCTTGTAGGTCCACTCCCAGTTAGCATCGCCCCACTGCTGGAAAGGATTCACGCCCTGCCCCTTCGGCCACGTCACGGTCCCCTCGATCCCCTGCAGCAGCGCGATTGGGACATCCATCTTAAGGAAGGTGAAGCCCTGTTCCATTCTCCCTTTTAGCCGCCGCGCCTGCTCCTGCGGATCCTTGACGAAGGGAGTGTCGGCGTACACCCGGATCTTGTCGCGGAACTGTCCGCCAAGCATTTGCCAGCAAGGGACTCCCCAGGCCTTGCCGGCCAGATCCCAGCAAGCCATCTCGATCGAGACCACGCCGCCGGCTTGCCGGGCGTGTCCGCCGAACTGCTTGATCCTGCGAAAGACCTTGTCGACGTGGCAGGGATTCATCCCCAGGATGCGGCTCTTGAGCATCAGCGCGTAGGTCGGACTGGCCCCATCCCGGACCTCGCCGTAGCCGTGCAGTCCCTGGTTGGTGTCGAGTCGAACCACCCAGTGCCTGCGGACGTTGCACACCCGCAGGTCAGTGATCTTGAGCTGTGAGGGTTGGGAGCTTGTTCTTACGTTCTGCGCGATGGCCTCGTAGTCTTCGGCCGTCAACGCCAATCCCGCGGCGGCGCCCAGGTCCACCGCTCGGCGCAGGAATGACCTCCGGGAGTACTGATTCGTGTGTGGCATTACCTCCTCCTTTCCTTTGTTTGTCATAGCGGTAATCAATGTCGGCTCCGGCGGACGCGAACGCGGTGCGGAATGTGGGATCACGGTGCCTGTAACGGCAGATCCACCGCGCGAATCGACCTATGCTCTCGGCGGTTCGCGGATTAAGCTGGGTCCGGGTCAACGCGTCTCATTTCGCCCACGGGCAGCTGAATGAATATCGCCCGCTCCCGATCTCCACGATCACGGCCTCGCGCTCCTGCGCCACGCGCTGGACGCCGGCGGCGGTCGAAATCGGGATGCCGCTTTCCGTCACCTCCGCAGCCTTCGCGCCGGGCAGCCAGACAGTGGCGGAGGCGTTCGGAGGCACCTCCACATCCAGGCGGAACCTTCCGTCCCGAATCTCCCACCCGCTCGAGACAGGTCCATACATCGACTGGTGGGAGGCGCGCGCAAAGGTGAGTCCTCCGCCTGGCCGCGGCCATATGCGCACATGCTTGTAGCCCGGTTTCTCGCTGTCGATGGACAGGCCCGCGACCACGCGGTACAGCCAGTCGCCGATCGCGCCATAAGCGTAGTGGTTGAAAGAATTCATTCCCTTGTCCTGAAACGTCCCGTCCGGCTTCAGGCCGTCCCATCGCTCCCAGATCGTGGTCGCGCCCTTGGTGATCGGGTAGAGCCAGGAGGGGTACTCCTTGCGGAGCAGGAGCATGTAAGCTTCGTCGAGGTAACCCCAGTCCGTGAGCACGGGACACATCAACGGCGCGCCGAGGAATCCGGTCGTGATGTGCTTGAATCTGCGGACATCGGCAGCCAGGCGTTCCGCCGCGCGCGCCCGCAAGTTCTCCGGCAGAAGGCCGAAACCCAGCGCCAGCGCGTAGGCCGTCTGAGTGTTTGATGACAGCCGGCCGTTCTGCGTGACGAACTCTTCGTTGAAGACCTTCTTGATCTTCGAGAGCAGTTCGCTGTAGCGCACGGCGTCCTCGGTCTTTCCGAGGGCAATGGCGGCTTGGCGCAAGACATCGGTAGAGCGCGCGAAATAGGCCTGCATGATCAGGTCCTTGTCGGTAGTCGCCCCGGGATAATCGGACCGTGTCGTGGCAAATGCGAGCCAGTCTCCGAATGTGAAGTCCTGGTTCCAGAAGAAAGAATCGCCGGCCTTGCCGGCCATGTAATCGATCCAGGCCTTCATGCTGGGATACTGCTGTTCCAGGATACGGGTGTCGCCGTAGGCCAGGTGCACCGTCCAGGGCACGATCACGGCGGCATCGGCCCATCCGGCCGATGCGCTGTTTGCCGTCGGGTTAAGGCGTTGCAGGACGTTGGGGATCACGTGAGGAACCGCTCCCGTGGGTTTCTGGTCGGCTGCGACATCTTTGAGCCATTTCGTATAAAAGGCTGCGACATCGGCATTGAAGCAGGCCGTGGGCGCGAATACCTGCGCATCACCTGTCCAGCCCAGGCGTTCGTCGCGCTGTGGGCAGTCTGTCGGCACGTCGAGGAAGTTGCCTTTCTGCCCCCATTGGATGTTGTGCTGCAGCTGGTTGATCATCGGTTCGGAACACTCCAAGGTGCCCGCAGGCGTGATGTCGGAATGAATGACGATGCCCTTGAAGCGGCCGGGCGTGACTTCGTCTGGATAGCCGGCGACCGCCACGAAGCGGAATCCATGGAAGGTGAAGTGGGGTTCGAACACCTCCTCGCCCTGGCCCTTGAGGGTGTATTCGTCGGTCTGTTTGGCCACGCGCAGGTTCTCGGTGTAGAAGTTGCCCTCCTTGTCGAGTACCTCGGCGTGACGCAAGGTCACCTTGGCGCCCGCCGGCCCCTGCACTTTCATTTGCACCCATCCCACCATGTTCTGTCCCATATCCAGGACCGTGTCTCCGGCGGGAGTCTTGAAAACCCTGACCGGAGTGATTTCCTGGATGCGCAGCACCGGCGGCCCGGCGGGCGCCACAAGCCTCGCCCGGGGCGGGTCCACGACGCGCACGGGTTTCCACGACGAATCGTCGAACCCGGCTCGGCTCCAGCCCGTCTTTTCGAGCCGGGCGTCGTAGGTCTCGCCGTTGTAAATGTCGGACTTCAGGATGGGCCCGACGGCGGTCTTCCAGCCCGCGTCCGTCGCGATGGATTCCGAGGTGCCGTCCTGATAGGTGACCCTGATCTCAAGCAGGAGCGCCAGCCTTTCGCCGTAAGTGTTTCGTTGCCCTCCGAAACCGAGCCAGCCGCGGTACCAGCCGTCCCCGAGCGTGACGCCGACGGCGTTGGCGCCTTGCCGGAGCAGCGGAGTGACGTCGTAGGTCTGGTACTGGATGTGGTGGTCGTACGAGGTCCATCCCGGCGTGAACAGCTCATTGCCGATCTTCCGCCCGTTCAGTTCCGCTTCGTAGAGACCCAGCGCGGTGATGTAGGCGCGGGCTTCCCTGACGGGCTTGCGCAGCGCGAATTCCCTCCTGAGCATCGGGGACGGCTGCGACTGCTTTGTGTCTTCCTGCAGGTCGGGCTGGATCCACCGAGCGGTCCAGTCCGAGGGCTCGAGCAGGCCCATCTCCCAGAACGCGGCCTCGCTCCACGGCGAAGTCCTGCCCTTCCGGTCTTTGACCCGGACCTGCCAGAAGACGCGCTGCCGGCTCTTCAGCGCCGGCCCGCCGTAAACGACATGGATCGACGAGTCGGAACGGACCTCTCCGCTGTCCCAGAGCAGGCGCCGGCCCGCGCGCAGGTCCTCGGCGGACGCCGCGGCCCGGATCTGGTAGGCGGCTTGCACCACGCCGCGGTCGGGCGCCTGGATCTGCCAGCTGAGGCGCGGCTTCAGCACGTCCAGGCCGATCGGGTCGGTCTTGTACTCGCAACGCAGCCGCGTGACGGTGAGGGCGTCCTGTTGCGCCGAGGCCTTCGGGCCGGCGGACAGACAGATAGCGAGAACAAACGGGATGTATGGGATAAGGTGCCGGTAGCTCATGCTGCCCCCTTTCGCGTGAATGAAGCCCGGTCCCGGGGATCTGCCTCGGGACTGTGGCGATTATACGGACGGCGGGACCGAGTGTGGATCAGTTTCTTGCGCCCAACCGCCATGAGATCCGGGTACGACCCTGGATCGGGACGTGTCCCGTGGAGCAGATGCATTAGAAGCATGCTGCCCGGATCTGTTCCATGGCGGAAGCTCGTCGAATGGCCGCGCTTGCGCACCTGTATGAGAAACAGCATGTCCGGTGGTACGATGCACTCGCGTCCGCCGTCGGCAGTGCGCAGGGTCTCCGTGCACGAATGGGCGGTCGGTTCGCGACAGGGACGAATTCGCTCTCCGGAACCAACGGTTGCGACCGTCTCAGGATGATCGGAGGGATCGGGGTTTTCCGGGTGCGGTCGACTGCCGGCGGTGGGTTCGAGATCGCGGCGGGCGGTGGCGCGCGGCGGGCTTGCGGAAGGAGGTGCCAATGGATCAGATCGTCAACTTCAAGCTCAACGGACGTCCCGTAAGCGTGAAGACCGACGGGGAGAGAGAACTCCTCTGGGTGCTGCGCGCGGATCTCGGGCTGACGGGGACCAAGTACGGCTGCGGCCAGAATCAGTGCGGGGCCTGCACCGTCATCGTGAACGGGGAAGCCGTTCGATCCTGCCGGTACCCGGTCAAGGACGTTGCCGGCAAGGAGGTCCTCACGATCGAGGGCCTCGCGCGCAGCGGGAAACTCCACCCTCTGCAGAAGGCGTTTGTGGAACACGGCGCGGTGCAGTGCGGGTTCTGCTCGCCGGGGATGATCCTCAACGCCTATGGCTTGCTGCTCAAGAACAAGACCCCTTCCAGGGCGCAGATCATCGAGAGCATGGACGATAACCTGTGCCGCTGCGGCTGCTACCCCCGGATCATCGACGCGATCGAGGCCGCGGCCGCGGAGATGAAAGGAGGCAGGGCGCGATGAAGCGATTCGATACCGATGCGCCGGACTTCAACTTGTCTGCTTCAGGCGGGGCGATGGACCGCAGGGGTTTCCTGAAGCTTGTCGGGCCGGGCCTGTTTGTCTTTTTCTCGATCGATGATTCGTTGTTGCTGGGGCAGGCGAGAGGGTATCCGGAGGATTTCAACGCTTACCTCCACATCGGAGAGGACGGGCGCGTGACCTGTTTCACCGGAAAGATCGAGATGGGGCAGGGGATCATCGCCGCGCTGGCTCAGATGCTGGCCGAGGAACTCGAAGTCCCATACGGTTCCGTGAGTATGGTTATGGGTGATACCCGGCTCTGCCCATGGGATGGAGGGACAAACGGAAGCCGGAGCGTGAAGTATTTCGGCCCCGCGCTGCGAGCGGCCGGTGCGGAAGCCAGAGAAGTCCTGCTGGACCTTGCCGTCGAACATCTGCGGGTGCCGCGGGAGCGGCTGGTCGCGCGAAACGGCGTGGTCAGCGACAAGGCCAATCCTGGAAGGAAGATTGCGCATGGGGCCCTCGCCAAGGGGAAGACGATCGAGCGACACCTGGAGAAGAAGCCTTCTGTGAAGGCTCCCTCGGCCTTCACGGTGTGCGGCAAGTCACTCCCGCGCCCCGACAGTGCGGAAAAAGTCACCGGCAGTGCGCAGTTCGCCGGGGACATCCGCCTGCCTGGGATGCTCTTTGGAAGGGTCCTGAGGCCGCCCGCCCACGGCGCCAAGCTCAGGAGCGTGGATGCCGGCGCCGCGAAAGAGGTGCAGGGCGTCCGGGTGTTTCAGGAAGGGGATTTTGTGGCCGTGGTGCACGCGCTCCCCGACCAGGCTGACAAAGCCCTGTCGCTCATCAAGGCTGAGTACGAGATGCCGGAAGCGAGGGTGGATGAGAAGACCATTCACCAGCATCTGCTGACTTTTTCAGCCCGCGATACTGTCATTGAAAACAGGGGGGACTTGGCGCGGGGCCGGGAGCTTGCATCCCTGAAATTCGACGAGACCTATTACACCCCATACGTCGCCCATGCCCCCATGGAGACGCACACCGCGGTTGCCAGCGTGGAGCGCGACGGCGCAACCTTCTGGATCGGCACGCAGAGGCCTTTCGGCGCTCAGGAGTCGCTGGCGCAGATGCTGGGCCTGCCCGCGGACAAGGTGCGCGTCATCACGCCCTTTGTGGGCGGCGGGTTCGGCGGCAAAAGCCAGATCGGGCAGGCGGTTCAGGCCGCTCGGCTGTCGAAGCTGACGGGAAAACCGGTCCAGGTTGCGTGGACGCGCGAGGAGGAGTTTTTCTACGACACCTTCATGCCGGCCGCGGTGGTCAAGATAACGTCAGGCC
>JACADW010000333.1 GCA_013388445.1 Acidobacteriota bacterium
TCACCTTCGAGTCGTACCAGACCTCGCGCACCTGGCCGTGGGGCACGGCCTTGATCGCGTAGAAGTCCTCGCTCGTCGAGGGGACCTCGACCGCGCTCGCCCACTTGCCGCCGCCGAAGTACGCGTGGCTGCCGGTGTCGGCGACCTCCGCCCCGTTCACGATCAGCATGTAGTAGTGGAGGCCGGGAACCAGCGGCGTCGTCGTGACGGTCCAGAACCCGTCGGGCTGCTTCACCATGTCCACCTTCGGCCCGCTCCAGAAGTTCGCCCGGACCTGGGTGGCTTCGGGCGCCCTGAACCGGATCTCGACTCGCCCCGTGCGGTCGACGCGCGGGTACTCGGCTCCCCAGACGTTGGTGGACGCGGGCTTGAAGTCGCCCGCCACCAGGGCGGGCGCGACACACGCCAGGAACAGGAACGCCAATCCGAGCTTCTTCATTTCACCTCTCCTTGAAGATTCGGGGTTCATCGCCTGAAGATCCGCTGGGCGAAGTCGTGGAGCGACTTCCTCCAGACACGCCACCAGCCTCACAGGGGCGGGTCGTTACCCACTTCGTTATCGCCCAGTAACAGCTCGCCATGCTCACCGGCTGCCAGGACTGCCTGTGCCTGCTCGAGGCGGTCCTCTGGCACGAAAATGGACACCTCTCCAAGGCCGTCGAGGGTAAGGGCGTAGATCGCTCCCACTGCTTCGCCGTGGGCGCGCGCCGGGATCCCGCTTCCACGGAGTGCTGCGACGATGGCTTCGGCGTTGATTCATCCCGGCACCCGGATCAGTTCGACTTCCTTTGGCAACGACGACACAGGGTATCTCCCTACTTGATTGTTTTTACACACCGAAGCCTGAATGGACAAGTAATATCCTGTCTGTTCCAGACTGGATCAACCGCGGGATGAAGGCCCCAGCTCTCAGGGGAGTAATTATAGAGAGGCGTTCCTACTTGGCGGACTTGCCACCCTTCGCTGCGGCTGCCTTTTCCGGCCGCTTCTTTGGCCAGTGGGCCTTCATGCGGGCGCTGACAGCCTTCCGGGCGGCGCCGGACACGCCCCGCCGGAACTTGGCAACCCCCTTGAAGCGTCTCGCTGCGGGCCTGAATATCGAATTAAAATCAGCATTCGTAGGCATGCCGGGAGCCGAGATCTGTCATCATGAGCCACCCCGGCGAGAATCTCGCCCATCCTCAGGTGCGGTCGCAAATGTGGATTCCATGCCGGCGTTCCCGTTTAATATTGCCGGTTCCCGTTCATTGCGACAGGGCGAGCGCCGCACCCGTGCGAGCGGTCGCGCCGGCGCTGCTCAGGCGCCCCTCATCTGCCGTCGCCTTGCCAAATGCAGCGGCCTCCATCAGCTCCTTTGCCTGCCGCGGGTTTTCGGTCCCCAACGGTTCGAATACCGGCATGATAACTATGCCGGCTTTCTCGGCGATGATGCGCAGTTTCGCCCCGGCCCTGCCCGCCGGGAATCCAATTGCAGACGCCGTCCATATTCCACAGCGAACCGGTCTGAATGAGCCGAGTGTTCTCACGCCTCGCCTTTCCGGGAGCCGAGTTAAAGGCATCCGCCAATCAAGGGCAGGACCCCCGGATATCGCAACTCGGCAGTGCGCGGGCGTCGAGTTGATCGGAGAGGCGAGCCGTGCCGGCAGGCGAGTAACCAAAGCTGCGCTGCCATACAAGGCGGCTCTCCATGCAGAGATAGACGAAGACGCCGGGGGCGTACCTCCGGATCCACTCGGCCATCCTCGAGTACATCTCCTCGCGGATGGGACGGAAATAGCGCAGCTTCCCGTGGTGGCCCGGCACGAATTCGCCGAAGGGGATCCGGGACGCGGGGCATCTTCTCTTGAGCGTGTCCCGCAGGTGGGGCGTGAACCTTAAGGTCCCGAGGCTGACCCAGGCGATGGAGCCGTGATCGACCGAGCGGAAAACCTCGCGCACGGTCTCCTCGTAGTCGTGTTCCCAGCCTTGGTAGTGAATGAGCGGGTCGAAGTGGAACCCGATCCGGTAGCCCCACGACTGGCACCGCCGCGCGGCCGACAGGCGTTCCGGGAGGCCGGCGGTCTTCAGCTCGTCGCTGTCGATGACGGCGGGGGTGTTCACCGACCAGCTGACGACCGTGCGGCCGCGGTGGTCGAGGCCTTCCAGGTTTTCGACCCGGTCGGATTTCGTCTTAAGTTCGAGCACCCCGTTGGGCAGGCCGGCAAAGGCGGGGACCAGTATCCGCGAGTGGCGCGTGATGTCGTCGAGGGCGAGCGAGTCCGCCATCTCGCCCGTGCCGATGCGGAAGGTCCGTCGCGGCTGGAGCGCCAGCTTTTCACGGACCTCCGCGATCATGTCCCCGGTGTTGGTGCATACAATCAGTGCGGGGTTGTTCAGGTAGGTCTGAAGGACGCAGTAGCTGCACTCGAAATGGCAGTTGAAGGCGAAGTTGAGCACGTGGTAGCCGCAGCAGACCTCCGCTCCCGCTCCCGGGCACTTCTTCAGGAATGTCCCGCGGTTGCGCGCGAGGATCAGTGTTTCCTTGTCCGAAGCGCCCAGGGCCGCGCCGGCGTGGGGGTTCTTGAGGGCATCCTCCATATCCGCCATGGACTCGACCCTCACGTCCGGAAGGCGGGAGAGGATCTCATGCGTGATGGTGTCTTCCCAGGCCCGCTGCTCGACCAGCACCCTGTCCGGACGATAAGGGATCATCGACTCTCTCGGCCCGGTTCGAAAAGCGAGTACAAGGCGGGCGAGCCCGAAGCCTTTTCGAGCGCCGAGGCCAGCGCCCGGAAGCGTTCCGGGGAATCCGCCTCGAACTCGACGCGAATCGAGGACTTTTCAAAGAAACGGTCGTGGGCCAGGCGTATGTCTCCCGGCAGACTCAGCTTCCCCCTCTCCGAAGCAAAGCGCGCTTCGGCTGCCGCGATTCTCGGATAGCGCCGCCTGTACAATATCTCGCAGGCCCGTTCCCCCTTTTGGAAGGCGGAGAGCCCGGCATCAGCGAGGGTATCCTGAAGGTCCTTGTGTGACAGCACTTCCTCCTCCGCCCGGCCGTCACGCGCGGCGATTTCCTCCACGAGAGCGAGGAATTGCCTCTGCATACTGGCAGTCAGTCTCACTGCAGACAGGAACGCCGCGAAAGCTGCCTGCCGTGACGGAGGTCCGGCCGCGAGGCGGCAGGCAGAGGTGAAGCTCAAACGCCCTTCGCTCAACTGGGTTCGGAGTCCAGGGTCCAAGGTATTGAGCCCGAGGAGATTCTCCAGAACATCCTCTCGCGGAGCGATTCCAAGCGCTGGGAGATAGTCTCGCACCAGAAGGATCCGGGGCAGCCTGCAGGTGTGCCGGAGCGTGAACAGAACCCTGGCGATCTCCAGCGGCTGCAGCTGGCGGTGGGCGAGATTGTCCCACAGGGCAAGACGGAACGCCTCCAATGGCCAGCCTTCGGTCCTGGGGATCATTCTGGCCTTGACCGAGGATGCTCCCATACGCTGGAGAGCGCGATGCCTGCGAAAACCGCACGCTATCGCGAGTCCGGAACTTCCGAGATCGCACAGGACGACAGGATTGAGCTGGCCGATCTCACGGAGAGACCGCTCTAGTTGAGGTGGATCAAGGACTTCGCTGATACGGCAGGTCTCGTCGTCCGGGTTGACGTCCTCCAGCCTGACTTCCGAAACGTTCATGCCGGAAGAATAACACAGCCTCCCGGCAGCAAACGCTTGCCAGAGTTTCCGCTTTTGATATATAAGACCAGCATGCTATTCCTCCCTTCTTTATTGCCAAGGAGCGCTGAAATGGACACATTTACCGGCCTTCGTTCCTGTATCAGATTGATCGGTTTCTCATTGATTGTTCTGTCTGCCGTTGCCTTCTGCCTCTGCGACGTACCGGCGAGAGCACAGGAGCAGCCGCAATACACCCAAGAGGAATACAAGGCATACCAGGCGGTCGCGGCAGAGACCGATCCGGTCAAGAAAGCTGCTCTGGCTGCTGATTTCCTGCGTGACCGGCCGCAGTCCACGCTGCGCCCCCATGTGCTCGGCGAGTATCAAAACATGATGAAGGGGCTCGAAAAGGAAGAAAAGTGGACCACTGTCATCAACGCGGGTGAACACCTCATAAGCGCCGTTACGGATGACATTCTGACGATTTCCATGCTTGCCACCGCGTACCAGAAGACCAAGAACAACGCCAAGTTCGTTGCGTTCGGCGAGAAGGTGTTCCACGCGAGCCCCAATCCGAACATCGCGTACTATCTTGCCAAGTCTTACCTGGAAATGAAAAACGACAGCAAGTTTCTCTACTGGGGCGAGAAGACGGTCGGGCTCATGCCCAACAACTACGAGATCCTGCTTGACATGACCAAGAGGTATGGGGAAGCCCGCCAGTGGGGGCAGGCGACCAAGTACGGTCAGATGTGCGTCAAGGCATTCCAGGGCGCTACGAAGCCGGAGGGCACGCCGGACAAGACCTGGAAGGACTACGGCACCCATTTGCACGCCACCTGCTACTACATCATGGGGACCGCGGCGATGGAGACCAAGAACTACAAGGGTGCCATCCCGAATCTCGAGGCCGCGACCAAGTACTATGTCAGGAACCAGATGGCTTACTACCACCTGGGACACGCCTACTGGCAGAATAATCAGATCGACCTGGCGATGAAGAATTTCGCCAAGGCTTATCTGCTGGGCGGTCCTTCCGCGTCTGCCTCAAAGCAATACCTCGACAATCTCTACAAGTCGACACATCAGCAGCAGCTGACCGGGATCGAGAGAGTGCTCAACAAGGCAAAAGAGGAATTGCGCGGTCCGTGATGCCGCTAGATGCCGCCTTTGGCCCGGCAATTCGAGGGAGTTCCCGGCCATGGCCGTTCATACCTATCGCGAGCAGATCCGGACCCGGGGTGAAGCCGATGTCATCGACATCACCCCGCTTGCACAGAAGGTCCTTGCCAGAAGCCGGCTCAGCAATGGCATCCTCAACGCCTTCGTGCCGGGTTCGACCGCCGGGATTACGACTATCGAGTTTGAAAGCGGCGCTGTGCGAGACCTGCAGGCGGCCATAGAGCGGCTGGCCCCGAGGAATATCCATTACGATCATGACCGTCGCTGGGGGGACGGCAACGGTTACAGCCATGTGCGGGCGGCGCTCCTGAAGGCCGGCCTGGCTGTGCCTTTTCAGGACGGTCAACTGCTGCTGGGCACCTGGCAGCAGATCGTGCTCGTCGATTTCGACAACAGGCCGCGCGACCGCCTGATAATCTTCCAGCTGGTGGGGGAGTGATTTTGGGAGCGGCCGTGCACCATTACCGCCGATACCGGAGCGCCTTCCTATACAGCGATGAAGTGATGTGCCGGAGCGCGTCTGTACGTTCGAACCACCGGTACCCACGAGCGGTTGTTCCCTTGCCAGGAGCCTCCGTACAGTCTGCCCTGAAGACCGCGGCAACGATGCGGCGATGGGTGATCGCATGGCGGATCATGAACGGGTCCGCCGGCATAGCGGATCCGCCCGTAATTCTGCGGGCCAGGTCTTGTGCCGCCTCCTCCGCCGACCCTTGATCCTCGACTTGAATCGCGGGCAAACCCCACATGCCCGGAATGAAATCGGCCGCCGGCGTGCTCGAGAGCAGGATGCGACCATTGCGCTCGAGGAGCAGGATCGCCAGGCCGATCCCCTCCGCCGGCTGGCGGCGACGGGGCTCTGGGATGCTGCACTCCCAGCATCGGCGCCTTGCCTCGCAAATGGCCTGGACAGGACAGGATGGACAACGTGGCCGGGCGGGGGTGCAGATGAGCGCGCCAAGTTCCATTACGGCCTGGTTGAAGTCTGCTGCGCGGCCTTTGGGGATCCAGGCGGCCGCTATCTCCCAGAACAGTTTCTCTCCAGGCGGCGTGCGCATGCCCTGAAGGCGGCGGATCAGCCTGCGGACATTGCCGTCCACGACCGGAAACGGCTGGTTGAACGCGATCGAGAGTATGGCGCCGGCGGTGTAGGCCCCTATCCCGGGAAGTGAGACGAGCTCCTCGTAGGTTTGCGGCAAGTCGCCGGAGTATCTGTCTTCGATGACGAGCGCGGCACGCCGGATATTGCGCGCCCGCGCGTAATATCCCAGGCCGGCCCAATGCGCAAGGACTTCCGATTCGGCTGCGGAGGCAAGGCTTCGGATGTCGGGGAACCGCCTCATGAAACGTTCGTAATACGGCAGAACGGTCCGGACCTGGGTCTGCTGGAGCATGATCTCGGAGATCCAGACCCGGTAAGGCGATGGATCTTCGCGCCAGGGAAGCGTTCGCCGGTTTCTTGCGTACCAACGCATCAGGCATCTCTGAAACCGGCGTGTCAGAACCGGGTTCCAGGGCCTGTATTCACTCGGTTTCGTTGTACAGCCGCGAGAAGAGCTCGACGGATCCCGGAGCGTACCCCGCATAGTGGTTGTTGAAATAGACGTAGACCGGCGTCCCTCTGCCGACGATTTCCTTGATGGGCCCGATCCAGGCCCGCATGTCGCTCGCGCGATCCACCAGCAGGCTCTCCCAGTCCCGCTCGCGCCTCCCATCCTCCCGCGCCTTCCTGACGGTCGCATCCATTTCCTTGTGGTTGCCGAGAAACCGGACATAGACAAAAGGCGCGGTGAATACCTCACTCCGCGCTGCGAGCTTGTGGAGGGGATCCATCGTGTAGTAGCTGATGAAGACCAGTGAAACGCTTCTGCCGCGCAGAAGGTCGAGGATTCCAGGACGAAGCCACCTGGAATTGCGGATCTCGATCCCCCACATGAATTCCTTGGGCAGCAGGGGAAGGAACTTGCGGAGACGCGCTTCGAAATCGCTCCCCGACGCATATTCCTGCGGATCCTTTGCCTTCGCCACATACGGAAACTGGAGGACGAGCGGCCCGAGCTTGTCGCCCAGCCGTGACATGACACGCAGGAACGCGTTCAGCTCTTCTTCACAGTCCTGGAGGTATTTTTCGTGACTGATAACCTTCGGTACCTTGGCGGAAAAGACGAAGCCCTCGGGTGTGCGTGCCCGCCAGGCATCGACCATCGCCCGGTTCGGCATATAATGCCACGTCGAGTCAATCTCGACGGTCGGCAGCTGCCGGGAATAAGAGGAAATCATCTCGGCGGCATCGATCGCGTCGGGATAGAAAGAACCACACCAATCGCGGCTGCTCCAGCTCGACGTGCCAACAAGCAGGTTGGGCGGGAATCTGACGTTCATAACCTGGTCGGCGGAATTGTAGCACCTTGTGTCCATAGGAGTCCCGACGGCCATGACGATGCATAAACGGCGGAAGCCGGGCAAGGCCGGAAAGAAGCGGTCATGGACGGATGAGGAAATCGCCGAATTGAAGCGGCTCTATCGAACCTGCAGCAATGCCCGGATCGCGAAGCTGCTCCGCAGGTCGCCAGCGGCGGTTCTCTTCAAGGCGAACCGGCTTGGCCTGTTCAAGGGTATCCGCCGGCTCAGGAAGATGGGACGAGAGAATGTCCGGCGGCGCTGGCAAGGCCGGTGATTGCGGAGAAGGCGCACCTGCGAAAATGGACGGGGAGAACTACGCATTTGTTCTTGCTTCTAACGACCGGCGCGGCATACGCCGCGCATTTCGAAAGGCCACGCCACTTGATCCGCATGCTGGATGATTTCAAACCCAACCGGCCCGAAATGCACACGGCCGGGTTCCGAATAGAAGCAGGGCTGCGGAAGTATAAGTCCATGTGGGTGCGACAGCGCCCGCCGGGAGGGACAACATGGAAGAGAAAACCTTTTGGCAGACTATCAAGGCAGGCAGCGGCGAGTTGGTGGAGGCGGTCAGAAAGGTCGTCCACGAAGGCAACGTTCGCCGGGTGATTGTCAGACAGGGAGACCGCACCGTGGCCGAATTCCCGCTCACGGTCGGCGTTGTGGGGACCGTCTTCGCGCCCGTCCTGGCGGCGATCGGCGCGCTCACGGCATTGCTCACCGATTGTTCCATACTCGTGGAACGCGTGCAGACCGCCGAGCCGAAACGCGAAGAGCCGGCGGAGCCCCAAGAACCCCCTCCGGCCCCCCAGAATTGACCTGACCGGGCGCGGGCACACTTCAGCCGGGCGGCCCTCCACCGGATGTCGCCGCTGATCCGCCGCCCCGCGCCCGGCCTTTCCCCACTACGCTTGCGGGAATCCCCGTCGACAGGACAGGAGTGGCTGTTTTCGCATGCGATAATCAGGGCAGCTCCATCCTTCAGTTGGTATATCATCGCGGGCGCGGCCGGTCTCTTTCGAAAGGAACGCTGCCCGGTGGAGGTAGGCCGCGATTGGCGGGCGCGAGCTTCTACGGTAGGGCCGACGTGTGTCGCCCTCCGGTTCGGTCGGACCGCCGTGGCCTACCTGGCTGTCCATGACCGCCTGGCACACTGTCTTGGGA